>JBMOJB010000067.1:0-18418 GCA_049316985.1 Saprospiraceae bacterium
AGCAGCAAAAAGAAAAGCCTGAAACAATGATTGTTTCAAGCTTTTTAAGTACCCCCGGCGGGACTTGAACCCGCACGGCCGCGAAGCCACAGGATTTTAAGTCCTGCGTGTCTACCATTCCACCACAGGGGCATCCTGCTTAAAAAAAAATCCCGAAATCAAGATCGGGATTTAATTTTTGAGCGGAAAACGAGACTCGAACTCGCGACCCCGACCTTGGCAAGGTCGTGCTCTACCAACTGAGCTATTTCCGCAATTAAGTGTAAAAATACCTGTTTTTTCAATTGCGATGCAAATATACGATCATTTGCTTTAGACTTCCAAATTATTTTTCATTTTTTTTAGAAAATATTAAAGGTTCTAATTAAGTGCTTGATTATGAGTAATTAAATAGTCTTCGAATACATTTGATGTGATAAGATGTACCATTTCGAGTTTTTTTTCGTTTAAGTCAGGTATTGAATAAATCTTCCTACACAATCATGTGCCGAACAACTTATTATCTTTCGATACTGGTTTCTTGCCTTTGGCTCTCATTTCTCGTTTTATCCGAACTGGAAGCACAAACTTGTAGTGTGTCTGAACAGGTTATCACAGTGGATTTAAAAGAGTCGACAATTCGCACTCCTCCTACCGGTGAATTGATCATACCAGTGGTCGTACATGTTGTTTGGAAAGATATAGCTGATAATATTTCTGACGAACAGATTTTTTCGCAAATTGATGCTTTAAACAGGGATTTTAATCAGCTCAACGATCAATCAGCGCTAAGTGCCGATTTCAAACCTTTGGCCGCCAATATTAATATGAAGTTTTGCTTGGCGAGGCAAGATCCAAAAGGTAATTTTACTTCAGGGATAACGAGGACTCGAACTAACTACGATAATATTTGGTCTCAAATGGGAGCAACACTTGCCGATCCGATTCCTCGTAGAAGAATCTACAGAAATATCCTCGAAGGCCATGATTCTTGGGATCCTACTCGATATCTAAATATCTGGGTAGGTAAACTAGGAAATGGCAAAGCGGGATATGGCACTTTCCCGGGAGTACTTAAGGCAGAGGATAGCGATGGCATCGTTGTAGACCCGAATTTCTTTGGTACTGTCGGCACTGCGGCCAATAATTCTAACTTTAATCAGGGTAGAACAGCTGTACATGAAATCGGCCATTACTTAAATCTCTATCATCCTTGGGGGCAAGGCGCAAGTAATTTTGATTGCAAAGCGGATGATTTGGTTGAAGATACACCCCGACAAGAGGAAGCAGTGTATGGTTGTCCTTCTGCTTTTATCTTTCAATGCGGCAACAAAGTAATGTCGATGAATTTTATGAATTTTGTATCTGACAATTGCATGTCTTTGTTTACCAAAGGACAAAAGATTCGAATGGTCGATGCGCTAATGAGTTACAGGGCGGATTTGTTGCGTTCAAACGCCTGCCAAGCAGTTGATTCAAGGGATATTTCAGAAGAATTTATGTGTAAAGTATATCCCAACCCCACTGAAGATAATCTATATGTGACATTTCTTTCCGCTGCCAAAAGGACATATAGCATTAGCGATCTGACAGGCCGTATTCTTCAAACGGGTCACTTAGATAGTGAAAATAATTCTTTAAATGTTAGTACCTTCGCGGCAGGATTTTATCAACTTGGTATAAATATTGGTAAGCAACATCATGTTGTGCGCTTTGTAAAAACTCCATAAATTATCCTCAAAATTTAAACTGTTTATTAACCAACTATTATGAATTTTAATTTCAAATACATCCCTTTTATCATTTTAATAGCTTTTTTGAGTTCTTGTGCGAAAAAGAATTCACCCGTTACCATTGCCACACTTAAGCCCATTGCCAGGATAAAACTGGTTGATAAATCACAGTTTCCTGAAATTATCAGATATACTTTGTCGTATTATTCCGATCAACGTCTTGAGTTAACCGGCAACTCCGGTATGGATAAAATAGGCAATTATACGACCATGCTTTCTGCAAAGGACAATGAAGCTTTTAACGCAATGCTCAAAAAATTTAAAAGAGGTCATTTTACGTACAATGACAGCAAACAACAGCTTTCATACGATGTCTTGTATTTTCCACTAAAAAAAGAAATTTCAATGGGAGACGCAATTCAGTTGCCGATGACACCCTATATGGGTCTATTCATTACGCAGGTTGAAGATTTTATTGCCTACAAAAATTGGTATAAAAAAGATTTGGCACCGAAGCTGCTCTCCGAAAAAGATGCAGGCAATATGATGGTTACGCTAAAAAGTGGAGTAAAGCCGGCGGTAGTAATCAACAATCCAAAATTTGCCGACATGAAACTAAAAACTGTTTCGGTCTGTGATGAAAAAAACAATACTTGGTTGTTTGGCTTTTTGCCGGGGATGAAAACTGCTGATGCTGTGTACAGAATTAAATCTGATCCAGCTGTATTGGGCGCAATACCCAATACAATCATCAATTTAGACGAAAACTTGAAAATATACAGTAAAGTTGAAATCATTGTACAATTCAAGGAAAACATCGGCATTCAGGACTGGATAAAAACTTATGTTGCTAACGATATGAAAGTAATTGAAAAAGTTGCACCGGATTTGAACTATTGGTTGTTGTCTTTTGATGACAGTACCATAGCAGCAAAGGAGCTAATTACAAAAATTAAATCCGATCCAAGAGTGGCAGAAGTACAAATGAACAAAAAGGTAGGTTCACGGGAATAATGCTTAATCTGACAAGGAAGGGCAATTTACTCAACGAGACTTCAGCATTGCAAATGATGCTGGTGTTTAGACAGTTGTCGGTGATTTTACTGGCAATTCTGTTCTCAAAATTTTACTCAATTGAAGAAATTGGGCAAGTAGAAGGTCTACAGTTTATACTGGCGACCTTTTCTGTGTTTTGGCTAAATGGTATACTGCAATGGTTTTTACCCACCTATCAGACAAGCGAAATGGAATTGCGAGCTAATTTACTTTGGCGTGTATTTGGCTTACTTTTGCTGTTTTCCACTGTGCTTATTGGTTCAATCTTATTTTTTAAGCCTGTTGTTTTTTCTTTTTTTCTTCATCAAAAACCCTACAGCAGTACAGAACCCTTCTTAGTTTATAGTTTATTTATCCTGCCTTCCTATTTCCTGGAGTATGTATTATTTGTAAAACAGAAGTATAGTGCCATCTTACTGATTTCCTCGTTCAGTTTGTTTTTCCAAAATGCAGCGCTTTTTTTAGGCGATGATTTATATGTTGTTTTTGCGTTTTGGGCACTTTTAGCATTTGTACGTTTTGCGTATCTTTTTAAAGAACTTTTGCCGTTTTCCAAACTATTGCGCTGGAATTTTCGGCCCATACTTGTTGTAGCCGGGCCATTAATTATTTACACTTTTATTGCGCAATGGGCAGTGGCATATGATTCCTGGCTGGTCAATTTCTTTTATAAGGGTGATCCTTTTTATTTTGCAGTCTTTAGGTATGGTGCACGGGAATTGCCATTGGTTCTTGCGCTGGCATCCGGTTTGAGTGCGGCAATGAGTTCGAAGATTGCTGAGAATTTCAAAGAAGGTTTGGGGTTATTAAAAGTCAAATCCAAACGGCTGATTCACTTTTTGTTTCCATTTACAATAATTTTGCTCTTAGGCTCAAACACTTGGTTCCCTTTAGTGTTTTCAGAAGCATTGAGTGAATCAGTCTTGATTTTTGATATTTTTTTACTACTCATTATTAGCAGATTGTTGTTTCCTCAAGCTATAGCATTGGCTAAAGGTGAACAAAAAGCGATGATGTTGATATCAATCGTTGAACTGCTGGTAAATATGTTGGCGAGTTTTTATTTGGCAGGGATTTATGGACTACCCGGCATAGCAGTAGGTACACTTCTTGCGTTCACCTTAGAAAAAATACTGATAGCAGTTTGGTTGTACAAGAAATTTGGACTTGTGCCCGGTGAATACACCCCTGTGAAATCGTTTTTAATTTATAGTATTTTGCTGATTGCCGTATTTTCAGTGAAGTATACATTTTTTATCTACTAAAAAGGAATTTTACGATATAGATTTTATGTTGAGAACAGAATTTTGGGTTACCGGGAAAACCGCATTTCCTTATCTTGATGAAGGCATTGGGATATATGAAAAGAGATTAAAACACTATCTTAAATTTCAGATTCAAGTTTTTCCGGACATAAAAAATGCGCGCAACCTGGGTGCTGATCTCTTAAAGCAAAAAGAATGTGAGCAGCAGTTAACCCGACTCGATAAAGACGATTATTTAGTATTACTTGACGAGAGAGGTAAACAAATTACTTCTATTGAATTCGCTGAATTTTTTGAAAAGAGAATGTTGCAAACACAAAAAAGAGTAATCATAGTCGTAGGCGGCGCATATGGTTTTTCAGCCGCAATGTACGAACGTGCGCAATTGCAACTATCGCTATCTAAAATGACTTTTTCTCATCAAATGATTCGCCTTTTTGTTGTAGAACAGATTTATCGTGCGATGAGCATACTAAAAGGTGAATCCTACCACAATGAGTAAAATGGTGTTATCAGGTAGATTTTCAAAACTGAATTGAATTTATTACTTTTGCCTCATTGGAAATTATGCTGAAGACTAAAGTTTGCATCATCGGAGCAGGACCGGCGGGAATTGCGGCATCTCTTTTTCTATCTCGAAGCGGGATTGAGCACGTTATGGTCGATCGTGATGTTTTCCCCAGACACAAAGTTTGCGGAGAGTGTTACGATGGGAGGGTGACGAGAATTCTGAATGAAGTCGATCCCGAGCTTATTCCTACCATGTTGAAAGAGAATATTATTCAATATACGGATCATTATACATTATTGAAAAGCAGTGGGAGAGTTTTCGAAATTATCTCAAAGATGAGAAATCGAGTTTCTAGAATTCAAACGGAGCGCTGGTATTTTGATAATTTTCTATTAAAATATGCTCAGAAATCAAGTCATTTACAGTTTTTTGATAACCAAACTGTAGTTGAAATTGAAAAAGGCAGTAATGAATTTACGATAAAGACCAGAGCAAATGCTTTGGAAATAAGTGCAGATTTTTTGTTGATGGCTTGTGGTTCCGATTCTCTTCTAACACAGCATTTTCTAAATGACATCCGACCGGAAAGTCCAAACCGGTTTATTTTTGAACGTTTGTATTATCAATTGAAGGAACCATTTCCCAATAATAGTGTGACCATCCATTATTGTGTCAAGCCCTTTGCCCATGCAATCGTGCTTTGCCCGACTCCCGGCAATAAAGTTAATATAGAATTAGCAGTAGATAAAGAATCATTTCAACGATTCAAACCTGATATGTCGCAAATGATCAGGAATTTTCTCGCCGGTAATCAGCTGGAGAAGTCCATTTTTCAAGGTGCAGAGGAAATTTACAAGCCCAGAGGTGCTTCAATGACCTTGCATAATCCTGCAATTTCCTTTGAAGGTGATCGCTATTTGATCATTGGTGACGCTGCTTTTTGTTCTAATCCACTGGCAGGACTTGGTGTTGGACAGGCGATGACTATGGGTAAAATTGCAGCCTTACAAGTGGCTGACTGTTTTAAAAATGGAGTATTTAATAAAAATTACGAAGTTGATTTTGATCGTACCATCAGGAAAAGGTTTTCAAAGGAAATTCAACAAGGAAAATTTATAACTTTCATGTTTAAATCGCCTTTTTTGATGAATAAGTTGTTTGCAATCGTAACTTTTTCGCCACGTTTTTCAAGATATCTGACAAAATTGCTTTCACTGTTTTTTTAAATCTTTATATTGAAAATATGGAGTGATGTAACTTGTATTTTTACAGCAGCATTTCTTAACTTTGCCCTTTGAAAAAAATAATCCAAAAAAAATGTTTGAGAGTTTAAGTGAAAGGCTGGACGGCGCGTTAAAAACGCTAAGAGGTGATAATAAACTGACTGACCTGAATATAGCGGAGTCAATAAAGGAAATACGAAGAGCGCTTGTTGCAGCAGATGTAAATTACAAGATAGCCAAAGAATTCACAGACCGTATCAAAGACAAAGCACTTGGTTCTCAGAATGTATTGAAAGCTGTCAAGCCCGGAGAATTGATGGTCAAAATTGTCAATGATGAATTGACCGATTTGATGGGTGGCCAATCTGCAGGAATCAACCTAAAAGGCAATCCATCTGTGATTCTGATTGCCGGCTTGCAAGGTTCAGGAAAAACGACATTTGTCGGAAAACTCGCACACCATCTTAAAACAAAGAAAGGAAAACGACCTTTAGTGGTGGCTTGCGATGTATATCGCCCTGCTGCGATTGATCAGTTAACTGTCCTAGCAGAGCAAGTAGGCGTTCCAATCTACAAAGAAATTGAAAATAAAAATCCGGTTGAAATTGCTTTAAATGCGATCAAAGAAGCACGTCAAAAAGGATGTGATGTTGTTATTGTAGATACGGCAGGTCGTTTAGCAGTAGACGAGGAGATGATGAAGGAGATCGCCAAAGTAAAAACGGCAATTGATCCATCCGAAACCTTATTTGTTGTGGATTCGATGACAGGCCAGGATGCTGTTAATACTGCTGTAACTTTCAATGAGCGGATTAATTTCGATGGAGTAGTGCTAACAAAATTAGATGGTGACACACGTGGAGGTGCAGCTTTGTCTGTGAAATATACGGTAGGTAAGCCCATCAAATTTGTCAGTATGGGTGAGAAGATGGACACGCTAGATGTATTTTTTCCAGATCGTATGGCCAATCGAATCCTAGGTATGGGAGATATTGTCTCCTTTGTTGAGAAAGCACAAGAGCAATTTGATGAGGAGGAGGCAAAGCGGATTGAAAAGAAAATCAAGAAAAATCAATTTGATTTTAATGATTTCCTGGGTCAAATGAATCAAATCCGTAAAATGGGTGATATCAAAAGTTTGATGAATATGATCCCTGGTATGGGAAAAATGATGAAAGATATCGATATCAGTGATAAGGATCTTAAGAAAGTGGAAGCTATCATTTTTTCAATGACACCAAAAGAAAGAGCTAATCCTGATCTTATCAATTTAAGCAGAAAGAAAAGAATCGCGTTGGGTTGTGGTAGATCGCTGGAAGATTTGAACAACTTCATCAAACAATTCAACCAAATGCGTGAGATGATGCACCAAGTAAGCAAGGGTAGCTTTCCGGGTATGCCGGGAATGGGTGCTCCAAAGGGTGGATTCAGAAGGAAATAGCCAAGCGGCTATTTCCTTCTCTTACTCAGTGTCGATTTTTACCGCTAGTCTGTCATCCTTGATTTTGCAGCGCTCCAGATAAATTTGATAGAGAGCCTCTTGTTCTTCAGCAGTTTGCGGAACATTTTCATCATACATGCCAATTGCTTTTCTTTGCCGATATGCTTCATAAAGTGTTATAGCGGCTGCAACTGATATATTTAAGCTCTGCGCCATTCCTATTTGTGGAATTATGAAATTGCCATCGCACTGCTTAAGTGCGGCCTCTGATACACCATCCTTTTCATTTCCAAACAACAAAGCCACTTTTTCGGTGAGGTTGAGCGTATAGACTGAAGAGGCATTTTTCTCCAAATGAGTAGCGTAGATCTTATTGTATTTTTTCCGGACGTCTTCCATACATTTATCGAGGTTATCGTAAAAAAAGACATCCAACCATCGTCTGGTGCCTGCACTTGTGCGTTTACCTAATTTTACTTTTTTGGGAGTAATATTTGGATCGGAATAAACCACATATATCTCACGAACTCCAACGGAATCTGCGGTCCGCATTACAGCACCTAGATTGTGCAGGTCATGCACATTTTCAAGAATTACACCCAGTGAGTTTTGGCGAGTACGTGCTACTTCTCTGATTTTCGCCAGTCTTCTATCATTCATTGCCATTGGTTTTCTATTTTCAGTTCATTCAGCAATTATTTTCCACTCCAGACCTCCGATATGTTTTATCGTTGTAGCTTCACTTTCATCTATTTTTAGCACAGCTGCTTTAAATGCCAGCCAGAAAAAGGGAACTTCGTCTTCAGGAATGGATAATTCAATCCTGGCATTTTCTACAAAATCTTTATGTGTGACTTCAAAATTGAGTTTTTTTATTGCATTCATGACATCACTTAAAAGAGCATAATCAAATGTCAATACAATTTTGCAACAAACTATTTTCTCAATTATTTGTGCTTCAGCGATGGCCAAACGTGCACTTTCTTTATAGGCGTTAATCAGCCCTGAAGTGCCAAGCAATGTTCCTCCAAAATACCTGACAACAATTATTATAATTTGAGTCAGTCCTGCGGAATCAATTTGACCTAAGATTGGTCGTCCAGCAGTGCCGGAGGGTTCTCCATCATCATTCGCCCTGAAATGATTTTGGTCCAGCCCGGTTCGCCAGGCATAACACCAATGACGGGCTTTAGCATGGCTTTTTTTTAATGCGTCAATATGTTCTGTTATTTCTTTTTCTGCACCAATTGGAAAAGCATATGCTAAAAACTTAGAGCCACGATCTTTGAACTCTGCACTTGAAGCGCCTGCAATAGTTTTGTATTTTGAAGTGCTCATGAAATATTTATTCGGAACAAAATGAAATTATGATGTATATTGCAATCAGAAAAATCACTAAAATTCAATTTTTAATTATTTTATATTACAATATATATATATGGTTTATTTGGCAAATGTATAAACTTATATTTTTCAAAATGTAAAGAATGTAAAATATAAATATTTACATAAAGGCTTTGTAAATCGAATTTTACAGTTTACTTTTGTGTTAATGGCAATGCATTTTTGCTTCCCCCTCTCTTTTTTAGCAATTTTATTTTCCCCCTCAATAGTTTATTTTGTTCCCAAAAACCTGTAGTTACCAATAACTCATTATCATCCCTATGAACAAAATTTTACTATGCTTACGCTACGGGTTACTATATTTTCCCTTTTATTAGTAACCTCACTTTATGGGCAATTCGAAGTACACGAATCGACAACGCAACTGCTTAGTCCCGAAAATCTGATTTATAACTATTTTCAGGGGAGTGGGGTTACAGTGTT
Source organism: Saprospiraceae bacterium (assembly GCA_049316985.1). GTDB lineage: Bacteria > Bacteroidota > Bacteroidia > Chitinophagales > Saprospiraceae > CANHEE01. The sequence continues at coordinate 9,036 of JBMOJB010000067.1, forward strand.
GAAGGTGAAATACGAAGGACCTGCCATGTCTGTTGGTTACTTTGACAAAGGTAAGAATGTTTTCGGAATAGAAAAAGGTCTGGTTATGACAACCGGTCGTGTCACCACAACTAATAAAGGAACTTCTATTCAATATGGTATCGATGCTATGGGCAAAGATCAGGCAGACAATAATAATGGAAGTAATGTTTATGACCCGGATGCCACTTTAATTTCTAAAGAGACACCTCAAAATTTAGTAAAGTATTCTATTTCATTTCGACCTGATTCTGATACGCTTCAATTTAGATATGTATTTGCTTCGGAGGAATATCCGGAGTATTCTTGCAGAGAGTACAATGATCTTTTTGGATTTTTTATCAGTGGACCCGGTATAGAAGGTCCTTTTCAGAATAAAGGAATCAACATAGCGCTTGTCCCCAATTCAGAAAAGTATGTCAATATCAACAATATTCATCCTGAATTTAAAACTGGAAATTGTCCTCCTTCTTATAGCGAATATTACCATGATAATGTCGACAAGCAGCCTGTTTTTGATGGATTTTTAGATGTTTTTACTGCGACAGTGCCGGTAATTCCGTGTGAAACTTACAACATTAAATTGCTGATCGCTGATGTAGGTGATAAGCGAATGGACTCAGCGGTATTTCTTGAGGCAAAGAGTTTTGGCGCTAAAGCTATCAAAGCGCAAGTAATTAAAGATATTGCCACCGAAGCTTGCAGCAATGCGCAGGTCGATTTTTACATCACCAAGCAAACAAATGTAGATACAAAGATTCCAATTAGAATTGTGGGAGGCTCTGCAAATGTTGGACAAGATTTTGAACCATTGGCTGCGGAACTGCTCATCAAAAAAGGGGAAACCAAAGCTACACTTACAGTTCGAGCGGTTGCTGACCAAACCAAAGAAGGAATTGAAACGATAGGATTGGAATATGAAAGTTCAACTTGTAAAAGAGATACTATTTGGCTTTTTGTCCAGGATAATATTATAAAAAGTCTTGATTTAGGTGCAGCAAAGACTTTTTGCAAGGGTGCAAATATTGAGTTGCAAGCAAATTTGGAGTTAGATACCGACAAGTGTAAGTTTTTTAAAAATTCTAAGAATTATGCAATTGAAACCATAGATCCTTCCGGCCAGGCAATCCCAACTATCTCAGAAATAAATGTTAGCGGTGTAATACCATATCAATTGCGATCTAGTTCTATTGATTCGGTATGCGTAAATATTTCTCACGAAAGGAGCGGCGATTTGTCATTGCATTTGATCGCACCAAATGGCAGGTTTCTGGAACTCAGTTCAGAGAATGGTCTCAATGGTCAAAACTATCGCAATACTTGCTTTTCTCCCAAGGCAAAAAAAGTTATTAAGAACGCGGATGCACCTTTCGATGGTGTATTTGAGCCCGAAGGTAGTTGGGATGATTTAATCGGACAAGGTAAAAATGAGATAAACGGAATCTGGAAATTGCAGATAGTCGATAAGCATTCCGGAAACCAAGGGGTTCTGGAACATTGGTCTATAGCATTCAAGCCTCCTTACGAGCTACTATACAATTGGTCTCCCCAATCTTTAGTTGCCTGTCCGAAATGTCAGCATACCACCTACATTTCGGATCAACCGGGATTCGTTACTTTGCAGGTATCCGATGATTTTGGATGCGTAGCGAAAGATACACTGAATTTCGGATTTGCCAATGTAAGTCCGGCGCCGGTGGTCAGCTGCCAAAAGGTAACCGCTAACAGCATTACTTTTCAGTGGAAAGATACTTTAAACACTTCGGCGACTTTTAGAATCAGGGCGAACCAAGGTAACTGGATGAATCCGAGCTCGGCTACAAGTCATACTTTTGATAATCTACCTTTAAACAAAGAAATTAAACTCGAAGTTAAAACAGTAGATTTTTCGCAATGCCCTATTTCTTTTTTTGAATCCGGATCGGCGACATGTTCAACCCCGGATTGTGAACCACCGACGATAGAAGTTAAAAATATAGTTCAGGAATCATGTGCAGGAAAGCAGGATGCGCGTATAGAATTATTATCAAATACTTCCCCCGCTACATTCTCCGTGGAAAAATTAGTAAACACCACTGGTGTATTTACCCAATTGTCCGCAGGAAATTACCGATTCAAAGTTCAAAATGACAAAGGGTGCGCTGCTTATCTGGAAATCGAGATAAAACCGGTTTCCAAGATAGCAGTGAATGCTACAGTACAACATGTTCGATGTACCGGGGCAAAAGATGCAGCTATTCAAATTCAATGTACCCAAGGAAAGGCGCCGTATCAATACCGATGGAGTAATGGTCAGAGAGACTCTTTGATCAAAGGGCTTACAACAGGACTATATAAGCTAAGTATTGTAGACAGCAAAGGTTGCAGCACATGGGAACAATATGAGATCAGAGCATTGTCTGAAATTAAGATAACAGAAAACATCGTACCGGTTTCCTGCTTAGGCACAGCCAGCGGTGCCATTCAGCTCAATTGCAATGGGGGAATATCACCTTATAGATATAGATGGTCGAACAATCAGATTAGACCTGATTTGCAGAAGCTGAATGCCGGAAAATATACGGTGGTTGTCTCTGATGCATACAATTGTTCAGTTGAAAAATCATTTACTTTGGATGCACCAACATCTTCATTGAATATCGCAACTTATGGTAAATCGAAATTATGCTTTGGAGAGAAGGGTGAAGTTAGGGTAAATGCGTTTGGTGGCACAGCTCCGTACAGTTATAGATGGAGTAATGGTTCTATATTGTCAGCAATGGGTGGATTAAGCGCGGGTGTCTTTAAAGTTTCTGTTACTGATCAGCGAGGATGCATGTTAAGCGATTCAATCGAATTAAAAACGCTTAGTGAAATAACATTTCAAGTAAATCAGCGAAATGCTACATGCAATCAATCTAAAGACGCATCAATTTCTATCTCAAAAATTTTTATTGGAAACGCGCCTGTCGCTACAGATTTATTGAAGTTCAAATGGAATACGAATGAAAATACCAATACTATCTTGAATTGTACTCCGGGAGAGCGTTATCGTGTTACCATAACTAGTAGCGAGGGTTGCTCGGTGTCCGGTTCCTACCTGATCAGTCAACCGGAACTGCTCAGATTAGAGTTGACTGCTAAAAACGATGAAAAGTGTTTTAACAGTGCAGATGGTTCAGCCCGAATGAATGCGAAAGGAGGCACTTTGCCATATCGCTTTATTTGGGATGCTAATGCAAATAATCAGATAGGTCCTGAAGCTACAAAGCTGGCTGCCGGAAAATTCGGTGTAACGGTTTTGGATGTAAATAATTGTAAGGCTCAGGGTCAGGTGATTATCAATGAGGCTGAAAAAATAAATATTAACATTTTGCCTACATTGATTAATTGTAAAGATGCAGCGAGTGGCAAATTAGAAGCAAAAGTCAGTGGAGGGCTTACTCCTTACCAATTTATCTGGAGCACTGGTGGAAAAATGGAGACGGCAAACAATCTTAAGAAGGGTAGCTATACGATCACGGTAATGGATAGCAGATCTTGTGTCGGTGTTGAAAAAATTCTTTTAGAAGAAAAGGAACCTGTAAAAATTATTGCTGAAACTACAGATGCAAGTTGTGCAGATTCAAAAGATGGTACCATCGATTTGTATGTAAGTGGAGGCACTTCACCTTATGTATATAGTTTGAATGGTAAGGATTTCAATTCCTTTTCTCAATTCAGTAATTTGAAAAGTGGTTGGTATGAAATAAAAGCCAGAGATGTCAATGGCTGTGTCGTTTCTCTAAAAAATGTGCTGATCAAAGCACCTGAGCCGCTATTACTTGATTTGGGCGAAGATTTGGACATTGCTTTCGGAGATTCTATTCGGATCCGTTATAAAGATCAAAGTGGACTACAGGGAGGTCTCAAATACAGGTGGGAGACTGAGCACGAGCAAACCATAAGCTGTAAAGATTGTCCGTACCCCATGATTTATCCTTTGAGAACAACTGCATATACATTGGTACTTTCGAACGCAAATTCTTGTTCAGTAAGTGATCAGATTTTGGTCAAAGTCCATTCTTTACCTGTGATTGCTGTTCCTACCGCTTTTTCACCGAATGGTGATGGAGTTAATGATTATCTGCTTATCTTAGGAGACTCCAATATTAAAATAAAACAATTCTCTGTTTTGAGTCGCGATGGAGCTGTAGTTTTTTCCCTGGGAGATTTTTTTGTAAATGACAGTAGAATGAGTTGGGATGGGACTACGCGCGGCAAGCCATTGCCTTCTGAAACCTACATTTGGGAAATGCAAGTGACCTATCCGGATGGTCGCAAAGAAATGCTAAAAGGCAGCACAAATATTATGCGTTGATTTATCTTTTGGTGGATAAATTTACATCTAATTTTACAAAATAACTTCTGCCGAAATTGACAGGCATTACACTGGTACCGGAACCATGCCCAACGGTAACAGCCCCGGTCTGATTGATGTTTTGGACGTTCATTAAATTTTTAGCACCTAGCGTTACGTTTATTTTTCTTTGAAAGAAGCATCTGCTAACGGTAGCATTCAACAACTGGTAATCGTCCAACAAACCCCTGTTTGTTTTATTTCCGATCACATCAAAACTAAAATTAGGAACTCTTCCAATATAGCGGTGAAGTATATTCAAGCTTACCCCTGTTTTTGGGATGGTATAATTGAGTTCGAAGCTGCCTTCCGGAGAAAAATTGTAGGTTTTTTCGCCAGGTGATTGTGCTGCCATATCATTGTTGAATCCTGTGTAACTAAATGCAGCTTTTACTTTCAAAGCGCTTTCGTAACAGTAAGTAAAGCTGGTATTTATCCCTGTCGTCTTAAAGTCGCCAATATTGATGTAAGTAAATTCAATGTTTTTCAAATCAATCTGAGAGAGGGTAATTCGATCTTTGATGTGGTTGTAAAACAACTGTGTTTCAAACAAATAGTTATGGTGTCCCAGTTCAATATAGTAACTTGGACTCAGTAAATAATTGTTAGAATATTCCGCTTTCAGGTTTTGACTTCCGACAATAAAGTGATTGATGTCAATAAAATTGAAATACAATTCTTTTAATGAGGGTGCACGGAATCCTCGGGCATAGCTAGCTCTGATAGACCAATTGCTATTTGGTTTGTACAATATATTGATATTTGGCGTAACTGGAGCGGAATATTTCGAGTTGTATGCCACTCGAAATGCCGGCTGAAGGGTTAATGACCTTTTAAATAAATGAATCATTCCGGATGCAAAAAATGCCACATCATTGATATTCGCAAAGTTGGGTTTATCCATTTCTGCGTCCCTGATTCTAGATCCCTGTGCCGATTCAAAATAAGTTTCTAATCCGGCTTGTACATTAAGAAAGGAATTAAATTTGTATACGCCCACCGAACGTGTAAGAAAACCCTTGAATACTGATGTGTCTTGTTGTCCTTCTATCAACAAATGTTCATCATTTTGCAGTTTGGTTTTAAAAGTTTCTTTCAGTCGGTTGAAGCTATTGAATCCGACGGTACTTTGAAAAGAAAATTTGTCCCAGATTCCCTGATAGTTAAGATTAAGGTCATTTCTTGTCGTAAGGTAGAAATCATCAAAAGCATAGGCATTTTTCGTGTTTTTCAACTTTACTTCACCTAGATTATCTACTTTTTCATTGAAATGGTTGTGCCCAAAACTGATTTGTTGGTTATCTGAAAGATAATATTTTACTAGTGCTCTTCTGCTCAATTGTTTTTTTGGATTCCAGGTGACCGATCTATCTGAATCGCTTGGAAGTCCTTTAAATTGGTAAAAAGCGGCGCCACCCTGAAGCAAAAGTTTTTTAAATCTGTAACCGGCGTTGAGGTTGCTGTTCCGAATGTTGATGTTTTCCAAGAGGGTAGACGCTTGAATTTCAAGTTGCTTAATTTGCGATTTTCTCGTGATGATGTTAATTACGCCACCGGAAGAGTTAGAACCGTATAAACTCGAAAGCGAACCCTGAATAATTTCTACTTTTTCGACGTTGGAAAGATTGATTTGACTAAGGTCCACATTACCATTTAATCTTCCTATTACCGGGACACCATCTATCAGTACTTTAACATTTTCTCCGCCGACTCCTCCGATTTGAATTCCACTTCCCAGAAGTACATCACTTCTCATACGGATATTGGTCTCACCGCTGAGTAATTCCTCAAGATTGTTGACTCCTCTTTGCTGAATGGTGCGCTGATCAATGACTTTTACGGCATAAACCGCATTTTTAACCGGAGTTGGGCAAGGCATTGCGGTGCAGACTACCTGGTTCAGGTAATGAACTATGGTATCTTTTTGAGAAAATAGTGAAAAAGGAAAAAGTACTGATAGAATGAATATCCTTGCGATCATGATTGCTTATAGTTTGATGAATTTCGAAGTGCTGATGCCTTTTGCAGATTGCAAACTTATCAAATAAGTTCCACTTGATAATTCACCAACATCTATGGTATTGACCTGAAAGCCTTCTTTTACATCTATTTGGTTTACTTGCAAATTTCTTCCATTCATATCAAATATTGATATTGTGAAACGCTCAGAATTTTTATTGTCAAATGCAACATTAATTTCTTTATTTACCGCAGTAGGGAACACTTTTAAACTTATTTCATTGCCAATGTTGTCATTGCTGGCAGTTACTTTTCCAATAAATGTCTTCTCGAAAGTGGTAATGCCGGTGGCGCTGCCTTCGAAATCTATAAATACTAACTTCCATACATCTCCATTGCGCAACTTAACAAAATAAGCAAGATCAGTGGGAATAGTCCATGTGTTGGTGGTCAGTGAAAATGATTTCCAATCGTAACCGATTACGTCTGCTCTTTTTTCAAATTTTGTGGCGTAATCCTGGGCATTTACTTTTGCCGGGTCAACACCTGTTGCTTTTACAGCCTGAATTCCTCTGCCTGTTAATATGCCAAGTACCGGATATAGCGTAGGAATGTCATTCTGTACAACTGTAGAAGAATATCTCGTGTACAACAAATCAAAGCCACCTGCCGGTTCAAGATCTTTCACTTCATTTTTGCTAAAAGAATAATAGGCCATTGTTTTACCTGGATACTTTGTCTTGTCAATTGTAACTATTTTTTCATCCGATCCATCTAATTTTGAATGACGGAAAGTGTAGACAGTGAGGTTTAGGTTTTGTAATTCGATTTTTCTCAAACTGCCATCGCGAAGTTTTAAAACGTATACTTTCTTTCCTTCTACTTTGTTACTGCCTGGATTGTAGGCTCCCCACCCGTAATCAAAAGGGTCGGTAGGGTTTCTTTCTGCGTTAAAAGCACCATATGACCAACCTAGTTCATTGTTGTATAAACTATCCTTAAGAATTGACGCTTCTGTCACATCGGCATACACGCTAGCGCTACAGCGAAATAATTTTAGAGGTACTTGAGGTGGAGTGCCGGTTCCCGCTGCTTCATTTAAAAATACACCTGCATCTTGTTGTCCAAAAACAGTAAAGGCAATATCCCACTCAGTATTATTGATCGTAGAAGAAGCATTGTTTGTTATGGAATAGAAAGTTTGCTTTAAATAGGACTGACCGCTTGAGACTTGTACTGTTTGCGCAAATGCAAAGTAAAACGAAAACACAAAAACTGCGCTCAACAATGTAAACTTTTTCATAATTTGTTCTTAAGTGAATTAAAGAATAATGGCTGCAAAATTAAATATTGTGAGACACAACTTGGTAAAGCTTGTGTCATCAAATTTTAACATTTGCTGAATTAGACATTGCTATGACAAAAGAACTAAAGCAAAGTGAAAATGGCTATGGATAAACCTAGCATTATGGCAATCAGCTTGCGCAAAGAGATATGATGAGCGCTATCGGCTTCAAAAAGTATGGTCGTGGAAATATGTAAAAACGAGCCAATGACTACTGCCATTAGTATTTTGCTAATAAATACATCGGGCTGTAAAAATTGTATGGTCAATGCTCCGAGAGAAGACATGGAAGCGTATACGCTCATGCACATTAGTACTATTTTTCGCGAAAACCCCGAAATAAGTAGCAAAGAACTTAAAGCAAAGGAAGCCGGAACTTCGTGTAATATGATGCCCCAGAATAAATGCTGGTGTTGTGGGTCGTTAGTTTCGGTGGCTACACTTGCATTCAATGGCATTCCTTCAATAAAGGAGTGTATACACAAGCCAATCATAATTTTCACAGCGAATGAAGTATTGGCATTGTGAGCAGCATGAATATGTCCATGTTCGACGCCGGTTGACAATTGGTCCAGCAATAGTTGTCCGAAAAAACCTAACAACAACCAGAGCCCCAGACCATTTCCTGTATTTCCTTCAAAAGTTTCGGGAATCAGATGCAAAGCGGTAATACCCACAATATATGCTCCTGAAAACGAGAGGATTATCTGTAAATATTGTCGAATCTGATTTCGAAAATAAAAGGCCATAAGGCCGCCGCCCGCTATTGAGAAAATTAAAAGGAAATACTGATATGTAGCCATTTGGTGCTGCAGAATTTCTGCAAATGTAAGGACATTTTTAACGATAGTGTTGAACGATTCATGATAAATCAAAATATCAACCTGAAATCTTATTTTTTGTTATTCAATTCATCCAAGTCATTTGTCTGATCTTAACTTTAATTTTATCTTTACCTTAGAAAGGGCCCTATGAATCGATTTGTACAAGTTTCGTTTTTTATAATTCACGCTTTGATTTTGGTCAAAGCACAGTCGAATGATTATTGCAGTAAGCCGTCATTGTTTATCAGCAGTCAATTCTCGGGAGTACCTAAGAGTTATAGCAATGTAATCTATGATTCCGTAATCGACTATTCCGGTAAAAAAGTCGCGGTAGCAATGAATATATATCTACCTCAACCGCTAAGCACGCCCAATATAGCGGCAATCAGGCCACTGATGGTTTGGATTCATGGTGGGTCATTTGTAGGTGGCTCAAAGGAAGACATGAATCTCTTTGCGCAAAATTCAGCCACTGTTGGATATGTTTCTGCCGCTATTGGGTATCGACTTGGCATTCCTAATTTGAATCCGGTCACTTGTAATAATGTATGGAGTGAGTTTTTTAAAGCAGGGTATCGCGCCGTTCAGGATGTAAAAAATGGAATTAATTTCTTAAAGAAAAATGCGGCAAGCTATGGCATTGATACCAACTATATTTTCATTGCAGGCTACAGTGCCGGTGCTATTACGGCATTAAATTGTGCTTTCATGGATGAGGAAGATTTAAAACCCATGAAATCCGTGATAGAAGGCTTGGGGCCTTTGTCCAAAATAAGCAATATCAAAGGTGTACTGAGTATTTCCGGGACATTATTTGATGATTGCTACATAGACGAAGCAGATAAAACTCCCATCTTTA
>JBMOJB010000068.1:0-18194 GCA_049316985.1 Saprospiraceae bacterium
GCGCTGCGCGCGTTTGGTGCGCTGCGCGCGTTTGGTGCGCTGCGCGCGTTTGGTGCGCTGCGCGCGTTTGATGGCTTCGCCGTTTGTTGCGCTGCGCGCGTTTGGCCGCTGCGCGGTTTGTTGCGCTTCGCGCGGTTTGTTACGCTTCGCGCGTTTGGTAGCTGCGCGATTTGATAGTTTAACGCCTTGAGTATGAGGATTCGAAATCTACGAATGACGGACATATTTTTAATTTACAATTGATTTTATAATCATTTTCAACTTTCAACTTTCAACTTTCAATTAATTTTGTAATCATTTTCAACTTTCAATTTTCAATTTTCAATTGATTAAAATGTCTGGAAATTCATTTGGCACACTTTTTAAAATTACCACTTTCGGAGAGTCTCACGGGCCGGCTATTGGAGTGGTGATAGATGGGTGTCCGGCGAATCTTCCTATTGATGAAGCTTTTATTCAGAAGGAATTAGATCGCCGAAGACCGGGACAATCAGTTTTGGTTACGCAACGCAAGGAGTCTGATAAAATTCAGATACTTTCGGGTGTTTTTGACAATAAAAGCACCGGTGCACCTATTGCTATAGTGATACCCAACGAAGATGCGCGCTCAAAAGACTACAGCCATCTGGAGGACACATTCAGGCCGTCACATGCAGACTTTACCTATCAAACAAAATACGGACATAGAGATCATCGTGGCGGAGGAAGGTCATCAGCGAGAGAAACGGCTTGCAGGGTGGCTGCAGGAGCTATTGCCAAACAATTTTTAATTACAAAAGGAGTTCATATTGATGCCTGGGTAAGACAAGTAGGGGAAATTATCTGTAAAACGCCTTATACTTCTTTGGACCTTGGTAAAACAGAAGCTACCCCCGTTCGCTGTCCTGATCTGGAAACAGCTATTGAAATGATTAAACTAATTAATGAAATTAAGAAGGAAAGAGATACTGTCGGTGGTGTAGTTTCATGTGTAATCAAAGGATGCCCAGCCGGTTTAGGAGAACCCGTTTTCGATAAATTACATGCAGAACTGGGAAAAGCTATGCTTAGTATCAATGCCTGCAAAGGCTTTGAAATCGGCAGTGGTTTTGCAGGGTCAAGCTTGCGAGGTTCAGCCCACAATGATCTCTTCAGCGTCCGTCACGATAAAACCCATACTGAAACCAACCACTCCGGTGGTATACAAGGAGGAATCTCTAATGGGATGGACATTTATTTTAACGTGGCATTTAAACCCGTCGCTACTATCCTGCAAGATCAGAAGTCTATTGATAAGGATGGAAATGAGGTGATCCTAGCTGGTAAAGGCAGGCATGATCCCTGTGTAGTACCCAGAGCAGTGCCTATTGTCGAAGCTATGGCGGCTTTGGTGATTGCAGATTATTACCTCTTGCAGTTCGGGAAATTATAAAAAATAAAAATGGCTGTCGGAACTAAGTATCGACAGCCATTTTAACTATGCTTTTAATATTTCTCGGGAGATTACCAATTTTTGAATTTCTGAAGTTCCTTCCCCAATCGTACAGAGCTTGGAATCACGGTAAAATTTTTCCACCGGAAAGTCTTTGGTGTAACCATAACCGCCGAATATTTGCACAGCATCAGTAGATATTTCCACGGAAATTTCTGAGGCATAGTACTTAGCCATAGCAGATTCTTTGGTCATCGGAACGTGTCGATTTTTCATATCTGCTGCTTGACGAATCAACAATTCTGCTGCTTGTATTTTTACTGCCATATCGGCCAACTTAAATCCAATTGCTTGAAATTCAGCAATAGGTTTTCCAAATTGTTGGCGTTCTTTTGAATATTTTACGCTTGCTTCGTAGGCACCTTCTGCAATACCCAGCGCCAATGCTGCAATTGAAATACGGCCACCATCCAGAATTTTCATAGATTGAATGAAACCTTCTCCCACTTTTCCAAGCATTTGACTTTTATGTAGTCTGCAGTTGTCAAAAATCATCTCAGCTGTTTCACTCGCGCGCATTCCCAGCTTATTTTCTTTCTTTCCGCCTGAGAAACCCGGAGTACCTCTTTCTACAATGAATGCTGTCATTCCACGACTATCCAGCAATTCGCCTGTTCGTACGATTACCACTGCCACTTCACCAGATCTGCCATGTGTTATCCAGCTTTTTGTACCATTTAAAACCCAGTAGTCACCATCTTGAACCGCCGTAGTCTGCATTCTGCCTGCATCACTACCTGTATTGGGTTCTGTAAGCCCCCATGCACCTACCCATTGTCCTGTTGCGAGGTTTGGCAAGTACTTTTTCTTTTGTTCCTCATTTCCGAAGGTAAGAATATGGTTGGTACAAAGTGAATTATGAGCAGCCACCGATAAACCTATTGAACCACACACCTTGCCTATTTCTACAATTATCGACACATATTCCTGATAGCCCATTTCAGAACCTCCATATTCATGTGGCACAAGTACGCCGAGGAAACCATGTTCACCCAATTTGGTAAAAAGATCTCTGGGGAAAATTTGTGCCTCATCCCATTCCATCAAATAAGGTCTGATATGTGTTTCAGCGAAATCTTTTGCTGATTTTTCAATTATTTGCAAGTTTTCTATCCCTAAAGATTCTGTCATGTTATTAATAAATTAAAGAGAACATTGATTTTGATGCAAAAATACTACAATTAAACTAAAAAAAAGTGATGACCATCATTTTTTTGAAACATCTAACAGAAAACAGACACAAACACTGTTCTTGAAATTACGAATGAAATTCTACCGAAAATTTCACATCAATTTTTCCATCTGTTTTTGCAAAACAGATGCTTCCTTTGCTGCTCGCTCCGCAAAATCAGTACCTTTTGATGCGTACAATATACCTCGAGAAGAATTCACCAACAAACCGATATCGTGATTGAAACCGAATTTGCAAACTCCTTCCAAATCTCCACCCTGAGCTCCGATTCCCGGTACCAGGTAAAAATTATCTGGCGCTATACGGCGGATCTCCGCGAATTTTTCAGGATGCGTTGCTCCAATTACAAACATCAGATTCTCTGCACTACCCCATTCTCTTGCTTTTTCAATTACTTTATGGTACACAAAATGATGATCGACAACATGTTGAAATTGAAAATCCATCGCTCCGGGATTCGAAGTCAGTCCAAGTAATATTACCCATTTGCCTTGAAACTCCAGAAATGGCTTTACGGAATCACTGCCCATATATGGCGCAACGGTTACAGAATCAAAATTGTAGGTTTGGAAAAATGTCTGTGCGTACAATCGCGATGTGTTACCAATATCCCCTCGTTTGGCATCAGCGATGGTAAAAATATCTTTTGGGATATAATCTAATGTTTTTTGTAAGGCTTGCCATCCTTTTATTCCTGCAGATTCGTAGAAAGCTATATTCGGTTTATAAGCGACACAATAGTCTTTGGTAGCATCAATAATTGCTTTGTTGAATTCGAATATCGGATCTTCATAATCCTTGAAAAAATCCGGTATTTTACTCAGCTCCGTATCCAGGCCAACACACAAAAATGACTTCTTCTTTTGAATTTGTTGAATTAAGGTTTTTCTGTCCATTTGATTGTCTTGCTATTATCCGATTAATTCCACTGCTTCTTCCCATTCCTGCATCACTACTTTTAGTTCATTTTGCAAAGTTTGGTAGGCATTAATATGTTTTTGTGAATCAGCGCGTTCGTAAAATCCAGTATCACCCATTTGATTTTCAGCGATGGCAATTTGCTTTTCGAGATCAGCAATTCTCTTTTCTAAAGTTGAGAGCTTTTTCTGGACTTGTTTTTTGCTGTTTTCATCCAATACCGGCACATTTTGTGCTTTAGCCTCAGCAGTTTTGGTTTGTTGCATATCGATTTCGCGCATGTTTTCCAACTGACGTTTTTCAAGGAAATAATTTACGTCACCCAGGTATTCATGTATTTGCTTGTCTCTGAATTCCATGGTCTTCTCCGTAAGGCCACTCAAAAAATCCCTGTCGTGAGATACGATAATCAATGTGCCGTCGTATTCCATCAATGCCTTTTTCAATACTTCTTTTGAAAGCATGTCCAAGTGATTGGTAGGCTCATCCAGCACCAGCAAATTAAAAGGTCGAAGCAACAAACAAGCCATAGCAAGCCGAGCACGTTCTCCCCCTGACAAAACAGAAACTCGTTTGTCAACATCCTCGCCTGAAAACATAAAACATCCAAGAATATTTCTCAATCGAGTGCGCATCTCCGGAGGAGACATTTGTTCCATGGTCTCCAGTACGGTTGCATTGGCAAACATGGTTTCAGCTTGATTTTGGGCATAATACCCGATGGCTACGTTGTGACCCGGAATCACCTCACCCGATGTAGCTGTTTCAGCCTTAACCAGAATTTTTGCAAGCGTTGTTTTGCCTTGTCCGTTTTGACCTACAAATGCGATTCGCTCTCCCCTGTCAATTTTTATATCAATATGATCAAGCACATTGGTTTTTCCGTAATTCTTGGTAATTTGTTTGCCTTCCAACACGATAGTTCCCGCTCTGGGAGATGGCGCAAAGCGAATATTCATTACATCAACATCTTCTTCTTCCAATTCGACCCGCTCAATTTTATCTAGTTGTTTTTGCATGGATTGCGCCATTGTCGCTTTGGAAGCTTTGGCACGGAAACGATCAATGGTTCTTTCTTTCTGCGAAATCAATCGCTGCTGATTTTCAAAGGTATTTTGAAGCAGTGCTCGGCGTTCTTTTCTTAGTTCAACAAATTTGGAGTAATTGGCTTTATAATCGAATACTTTTCCGAGTTCAATTTCAACAGTTCTTTGTGTAATGTTGTCTAGAAAGGTTTTATCATGCGAGATCAGAACAACCGCTCCCGCATAATCCTTCAAAAAACTCTCCAGCCAAATAATAGATTCCATGTCGAGGTGATTAGTCGGCTCATCTAAAAGAAGATAATCGGGTTCGCGCAGCAACATTTTGGCCAACTCCACACGCATTTGCCAGCCCCCCGAAAATTCGGTAGTCATTCGATCGAAGTCTGCTGATTGGAAACCAAGTCCACGAAGTATCCGTTCGGCAGCAGCCAACATGGTCTCCGCCCCGACATAATGCATATGATCATTCAAGAAACTCAATTCCTCCAGCAATTTCATGTAATCATCACTTTCGTAATCCGTTCGTTCGGTGAGTTCTTTTTCTACTTCATGTAATCTTACTTCGATTTGCTTTATTTCTTCAAAGGCTGTCAATGTCTCTTCAATAACTGTTCGCCCTTTCGGCATCATCATGTCCTGATGCAAGTATCCGATTCTTGATGCATTAGGACGGGTAACATTTCCTTGTTGTGGAGTTACTACGCCGGCAAAAATTTTCATCATGGTTGATTTACCGGCACCATTGCGACCCACCAGACCAATTTTATCTCTGTCTCCAATGGCTACATTAATGTTATTGAATAAAATTCTGTCGCCGTATTGTATATTAATATTGGTAGCTGTAAGCATTAATTTTCTATGTTTTTATAATTTGGCTGCAAAGATACAAGTAAAGATTTTTTAATTCAAAATTTTATTTTTTTATTTAGGAATATCAAATTATTTGAAAACCAATCATTTGTTACTAAAAAAATGTTAAAGTAGCTTTCATATTAGGTAAATATTTAATAATATAATGAGGTTTGTTACTTTATTGTGTTTGACAAGGGCAAGCAAGTAATATACACTGTAGAGACTCTGATGCTTTTTTTGCTGTTCAAAGTGAGGTTATCGCCCTCTGCTGCTTCATTTCAATTTCAAAATAATTGGTGTATTTATTTATTCTCAAGCAAATTAATCTCTTCAAGTACTTTCAAATATTGAAAAATTGTACCTTTGCGGCCGAACAGAAAATCATCTGTTAACAATTAGTAGAAATAAATATGTCAGTAATCGTTAAAGACTTATCGAAATTATACGGTACACAGAAAGCAGTGGATGGAATCAGCTTCGAAGCTAAAAAGGGAGAAGCGCTGGGATTTTTGGGACCAAATGGAGCCGGAAAAAGTACAACCATGAAGATTCTGACCTGTTTTATTCCGCAAAGCTCAGGTTATGCGGAAGTTTGTGGAATTGATGTCGTAAAAGACCCAATTGAAGTAAGAAGAAATCTTGGCTATTTGCCCGAGCATAATCCGCTGCACAAAGAGATGTATGTGAAGGAATATTTGCAATTTGTAGCATCCATATACCAGGTTGAAAAACCCAAAAAACGAATCAGCGAATTAATCGAATTGACAGGTCTGGGGTTGGAACAAAATAAACTGATTGGTCAATTGTCTAAAGGCTATCGCCAGCGAGTTGGTCTTGCACAGGCAATGATGAACGACCCTAAAGTATTAATTCTGGATGAGCCGACCTCCGGACTGGATCCCAACCAACTGGTAGAAATCAGAAAATTAATTAAAGACCTCGCAAAAGAAAAAACTGTGATTTTTTCTACACATATTATGCAAGAGGTACAGGCCTTGTGTGAAAGAGTAATCATCATCAATAAAGGACGTATTGTCGCAGACGATAGCATCGACCACTTAAAAAGCAATCTCAATGCAAACAGTGTACTAAATGTTGAATTTTCACAAAAAGCAGAAGTGAAAGCAATCGCCGGTATCAAAGGAATTGCAGCAATCAATGAGTTGGGTGGAAATCGTTATCAACTTACATTTGATCCGCAACAGGATATTCGGGCAGATGTTTTTGAATTTGCCGTTAAAAATCATTTAATTTTGCTCGAAATGCATTTGGAAACGTCAAGTGTTGAAGATGTATTCCAAAAGCTAACTGCCTAATAGTACTAACTACCCTACAAAGACAAAAGCACCCTTATGCTCAGTATCTATAAAAAAGAAATTAATTCATTCTTCAGCTCATTGATTGGCTACATCGTAATCGGCGTTTTTCTGATTTACCTCAGTCTGATGATTTGGGTGTTGCCCGATACCAGTATTTTTGAGTACAGTTATGCAACATTAGACCAACTTTTTGATTTAAGTCCACTGATCTTCATGTTTCTTGTACCTGCAATAACGATGCGCACGTTTGCAGAAGAAAAACAAAGCGGCACCATTGAATTGCTGGTCACACGCCCTTTGACCGATTTGCAGATTATCCTGGGTAAATTTTTTGCCTGTGTCACTTTGCTAATTTTCGCATTAATCCCGACGCTTATTTATTACATTACTATTTATACACTCGGCTCACCGGTAGGCAACATTGATAGCGGGGCGACCTGGGGATCTTACATTGGATTAATACTGCTGGGTGCCGGTTTTGTTTCTATGGGGATCTTCTCATCTTCTCTTACCAGAAATCAAATTGTAGCTTTTATTATAGCGATCTTCCTTTGCTTTGTCTTCTACTGGCTGTTTGATATGGTAAGCAAGGCACCCCTTTTTGTTGGGAAAATAGATGACATTATACAGATGTTTGGCATTGAATCCCATTACCGCTCCATCAGCCGTGGTGTTGTGGATAGTCGTGACGTCATATATTTTCTTTCCGTGATCACTTTTTTTATAGCCGCGACGAAAGTTAGTCTAGAAAGTAGGAAGTGGTAGAAAATCGACACTAAAAAACAATATCGGGTAGAAAATTTTTCAGTCTGTCTTGCAGGCTTTTATTAGCAATAAAAATGAAATTTAGCAAAAAAATACAATCTTATATTCAGCTGGCTTTGCTAAGCGGTGTCTTGATTCTAATCAATATTTTGGGATCCGGTGTCAATATGCACCTAGACCTCACTGAGGAAAAAAGATTCACCCTTACCAAACCAACAAAAGAACTACTTAAAGAAGTAAAAGATGTGATGTATGTCAAAGTACTTCTGGAAGGTGAATTCCCCGCAGGTTTCAAACGATTACAATCGTCAGTAAGAGAAATGCTTGATGACCTCAGAACGCACAATGGCAATATCGAATATACATTTGAAGATCAAAATCAGGGTTCAAATGATGAGATAAACAAAAGGAGAAAACAACTTGCTGAAGATGGGATTGTCCCCATGCAATTGACCGTGAAAAGCAGCGGAGAAACCGAACGAAAAGTTATCTATCCATATGCGATTTTTAGTTTTGGCAATCGATCGGTTGCTGTTAATCTGCTGGAAAATCAAGTGCCAGGTCAACCACAGGAAATAACACTGAACAATTCAATTTCAACACTGGAATATAAATTTGCGAATGCAATTCAAAAGATTTTGTTTGACCAACATCCTAAAATTGCCTTTACCAAAGGACATCAAGAACTGGATATATACAGAACAGCAGATTTAGAAAGATCGCTTCGCCAAAATAGTTACAGTACTGAAAGAATTATTTTGGATAGTGTGGCAGCCATCAGCAAAGATATATCTGTATTGGTGATTGCGAAACCGAAAACAGCGTTTTCCGAAAAAGATAAGTTTAAAATTGACCAATACGCCATGAACGGGGGAAAAGTGATGTGGTTGATTGATCGCTTAAGTGCTGATATGGATAGTTTACAGCTTACAAACCGATATATTCCACATGATTATCCGCTTAATCTGGAAGATTTGTTGTTCAAATACGGCGCAAGAATACAACCCAATCTGGTTTTAGATCTGGAATGTGCACGGATTCCGCTTCGCGTAGGTCAGACCGGACAAGGACAACAATTTGAAATGTTTCCCTGGTATTACCACCCACTTTCAGCATCGAAAAGCACTCAATCAATTGTTAAAAACCTGGATCGGATCTGGTTACAATTTCCCGGTACGGTTGATACTATAAAGACCAAAACGGAAGTAAAAAAAACGGTTTTACTGAGTTCATCGGATCATTCGCGGTTGCAATTTTCTCCGGTTGAATTGAATTTTGAAATCCTCAGATATGATGCGGACCCAGCTAAATTCGATAAGAAATCACTCCCCATGGCTGTATTGTTAGAGGGAAGTTTTCCTTCTCTTTATGAAAACAGAGTGAGTGAAGAAATGATCAATGGTTTGAAAGACTTGAAAATGGATTACAAAACCCGAAGTCCTGAAACCAAAATGCTGGTTGTTTCTGATGGAGATATCGCCGCTAACAGTTTTGACTCTAAGAATCAGGTGCCGAATCCCCTTGGTTACAATGTTTTCATGAAATATACTTTTGCCAACAAAGACTTTCTGATGAATGCCATTGAGTACATGCTCGACAACAAAGGAGTAATAGAATCGCGCTCCAAAGAAGTAAAATTGCGCTTAATGGATGATATCAGAATGAAAAAAGAACAGACTTTCTGGCAATTTATCAACATTGCTGTGCCATTGATTTTATTGGCAATTTTTGGTTTTGTTTTCAATTATCTACGTAAAAAAAGATATACACAATAGACATGAATAAATTATCAATTGGCTTAATGCTATTGTTTCTCGTTTTGGGAGGAGCAACTTATTTCTATTTTAAAAACACAGACAAGGGCACAACCCTGCGAGGCACTGATAAGGATTTCAGAACCGCTGAAAAAGACATCTACAAAATCTTTTTGGCAGATAAGGCGAATAATCGAATCACCTTATCTCGTGTTGGTCACAGTAAAGAATGGATTCTTGATGGAAAATATCCCGTTGGTGAAGGAGTGATCAGCAGTACAATGGAGGTACTTAGTACTGTAGCTGTAAAATATGTACCACCCCGAGCAGCAATTAAAAATGCAGTCAAAGATCTGGCGGTTAACGGAATAAAAGTGGAAATTTACGGTTTGAATGACATCCCCCTTAAAACATTCTACATCGGGGGCACGACCTCAGATGGACATGGCACCTATTTTATTATGGAAGGTAGCGAACAACCCTATGTCATGGAAATTCCGGGATTTGTCGGCGAGATAAGGCCCAGATTTCCGATGCAGGCCGATGTTTGGAGGGACAAATCCGTCTACAAAGAGCAATTGGAAAATATAAAAGCATTATCAATCGAATATCCGCAAGAAAAACTAAGTTCGTTTAAGATTTCAAAAGAAGGCATGGGCTATACGGTACTACCTTTTTACGATGCCGTACCTCGCACCAACCGATCTCTTAAGCAAGGAACGGTAAGAAGCTACCTCACTAATTATGAACATGTAATTGCAGAAGCACTGGATAATACCAATGAATCAAGGGATTCTATTACGAAACTACTCCCTTTCGCCATTATCCGACTGCAAAAAAATGATGGTAAAGAACATGCAATTCGGATTTTTCCGATCATCGACAAAGATGAGTACGGTCGCCCACTTGCCGGAAAAAAACCGGATCGCTACTTTGCTGAAAACAATGAAGGAGACTTTTTCCTAATACAGGATGTCGTGTTCAGGAAACTATTCTATGATTATAAAGCATTTTTTGAAAACTGAAAATAAATAAATGGAAGAGCAAATTCAAATATTCGTTACAGGAGGCACATTCGATAAAGAATATAATTTTATTACAGGAGAATTGTATTTCAAAGATTCACACCTTCTGGAAATGTTTGATCGGGGTCGTTGTGTGGTAGATATCGACGTAAGAACGCTGATGATGGTCGACAGCATGGAAATGACCACAGAAGATCGAGATATCATCGCACACAACTGCAAGAAATGTCCGGTAGAAAATATAATTATTACACATGGTACCGATACGATGGTCGAAACCGCACGTCACCTAGCTGACAAGAAAATAGAAGGCAAGACAATCGTTTTGACTGGAGCGATGATTCCGTACGCATTCGGAACATCTTCTGATGGCTTCTTTAACCTCGGTTCTGCCATCGCTTTTGTACAAACGCTTGCTCCGGGAATCTACGTGGTGATGAATGGAAGGTATTTTCAGTGGGATAAAGTGCGAAAAAACAAGCAAACCGGCTATTTCGAAGAATTGAAGTAGAGACGCAAATTTTTGCTTCATTCAAACGACCCAAGATATACCCATATAAAAGCCCAAAATTTTTGCGACCAAGTACATTAACATTTTCTGCCTCACAATTTAACAAATTTTAATGTGAAATTTCTCCCTTTTGGCGTCTTTAAAGTGGTAGAAAATGTACACCTTTTGACATTTTTATATAATTTTGCAATCTAAATTATTCACTTAATAAATCCGATTGTTCGGAACAAAGTTTTAGAAAATATGAAAAAAATTCTGCTTTCTGTTCTTGCACTGATCTCTTTGAATGCCATAGTTTTTTCACAGACTGAAGATCCTGAAAAAGCGTTAAAAACTGCTACAAAGGCCTATAGTGCTTACAATCTTGACCCGATTGGCAACAGAGCAAAACTAGAAGAAGCACAAAAAGCAATTGACTTAGCGTGCACTGCTGAACCAGTGATTTCAAATACGAAGGCCTGGACAACCAAAGGTCAGATATATGCTGAATTTGCCAATCAGGATGAAATCGGTATGGCAATGAAAAAATTAACCAAACTTCAATATCCAAATGCACCGCTTGTCGCTTACCAGTCTTTCAAGAAAGGTTATGATCTGGCGGTAAAAAAATGGGAAAAGACAGATGCTTTGAAAGGCATTGCTGACTTAATCAATAAATTAAGAAATGCAGGTGCAGATAAATTTGGAGAAAAGAACTATAAAGCGGCATATGAAACCTTTTCAGCTTTATTGGAAGCCAATCAACTTTTAAAAAGCAATGGTGAAAAAAATGTATTGGATGACAATACGTTGAATACTTATATCTATTATTCAGCCCTTAGTGCTCAAAATTCAGAAATGTATCCGGAAGCTGAAAATATGCTTAAAACCCTGATGACCAATAAATTTGAATTGAAAGAAAGCCCGGGAGCAGTCTATTCAGGAATGTACAATGTATTAAGTGCACAAAAAAAGGATGCAGACGCCATCAAGGTTCTTGAGGAAGGTGTAAAACTTTATCCGAATGATACCGAACTACTTTTCGCCCAAATTAATTATTATTTGAAAAATAATAAGCTGAATGACCTGATTGATAAGTTGAAGACGGCAATTTCAAAGGAACCTAAGAATGCCGGCTTGTATTCCACCTTAGGTGGTGTATATGATAATCTTGCACAGATCGAAAGCAAGAATGGAAATATGGTGAAATCCGAGGAGTATGTAAAAAATGCTGAATCTTATTACTCGCAGTCATTAGCAATCGAACCCAACAATTTTGACGCAACCTACTCAATGGGTGCGCTGTATTACAACAAAGCTGCTTCAATGAACCTTGAATTGACGAAAATACAAGACGACTATTCCAACGAAGGCACAAAGAAATACGAAGCGCTTAAAGCGAAAATGAATGCCGCTTTTGGAGATGCATTGCCTTATTTCAAAAAAGCAGAGGCACTTGATCCCAATGACAGAAATACACTTGTCGCGCTCAGAGAGATTTTTGTCCGCCAAGGTGACCTCAAAATGGGTGATGAATTCAAGAAGCGTCAGGAAAATGTTGATGGCGATATAAAAAATACATCATTTTTTAAGAATTAATTTTCATCTGAAAAATAGTTATTAAAGCTGTTTCATCATGTGAAACAGCTTTTTTTTGCTTAAGAAAGCGGATAGCAAAAGTTTAATAAAAAAATTACTATTTTTGCAATGACTATGCCTGTTATTCAGGTAAAAAAAATAGAAACAGAAAAGTATAACCACTGCAAAAATCCTAACATTACATTTTACCAATAAATAATATGTCTAACGAAACTAAGGTAGGTATTTTAGCCATTTGCACATTCGCAATTGGAATATGGGGATATATGTTCCTAAAAGGAAGAAATATCCTGAGTCGTGAGCGAATTGTATATGCCGAATTTGATAATGTAAAAAAACTTGAAGAATCGTCACCTGTCCTACTCAATGGTTACCAGGTTGGTGTTGTTAGTTCAATCAAAATGAAAGATGATGATGCACATCGCGTTGTTGTCGCTTTGACACTGAAACGTGAGCTGAAAGTGCCTAAAAATGCGAGAGCTGAATTGATAAGCGACAATATTATGACCGGACCCAGTCTCCAGTTGACATTTGACAAACCCTGCACCGGACCAGATTGCGTCGAAACCGGAGATTATATCATTGGAGTAAGCAGAGGTTTTTTAAACTCACTTGCAACGCCTGCAGAGATAGATATGTATCTTGAGAAATTCAGAGGTAATATAGGCCCAATAATGGATTCATTAAATTACAGTCTCAGACAAAGCGATAGTGAAGTTGGACGCACACTCAGGGATGTTCAAAAGACGATTGAGAATCTACAGCGAACTTCGCTTGCTTTGAACAAATTAATTGTGGCGTCAACAGCAGGAATTACCGGAACAATCAAGCATCTGGAGAACATAACTGCAAATCTTGAAGCGTCAAACGCTGAAATAAAGACAACATTAGCCAATACTGCCGCTTTTACCGGTCAATTGAAAAATCTTGACTTAGGGAAAACAGTAAATGGAGCAAACGATGCAATGTCGACCATCAAAACAACATTGACAACAACTGACAAAGCCATTACAGATCTGAACAGTATTATAGCTAAAATTAAAGCCGGAGAAGGATCAATAGGAATGTTGTTAAATGATGACAAAACAGCAAAGCAATTATCTGAAGCCTTGCTGTCCATTGATCGTTTGAGTAAAGACCTTACATTGCATCCGAAACGCTACCGAGCAATACTTTGGGGCAAAGAAAGACCATATGTGGAACCAAAAGATGAATCTGCTCCATTAAAAAACAAATAGTATCATATGAAGAAAATATTTCTGTTTTTTGTTAGTAGTCTGTGTTTCGAGCTGTTGATTGCTCAGAACGAATTGAGCAGCGAGCACATCAATTTGAAGGGTACGAGATTTGCGATGATCCCGCCGACTGCAGATTTTATCGGAAAGACAAGCCCTGTACTTGGTTTTGAAGACAGCAAACACAATGCAATGATCTCCATAGTGGAGTTAGACCTTTCAAAAGGTGAGCAAAACAGTATTCAAAAAGCGCAAAAAGCGCTGATGGAAAATGGCAAATCGTTCATTGGTTCTGATGAATGGCTGGTCAGCGGTATTCCCGCAAAATTGCGCAAAGTCAGAGGTCTTCAACGGACCAGCGCAGGTGAAGGTGTTGGACAAATGGCGGAGTTTATCATCAGTGAATTGTCTTTCAGTTATGAGCAGTTCAATATATACATATTCAGTAGCTATCCTGCAAAATATGATGATGAAATTGGAAAAAAAGTAGAAGAATCATTGAAAAGCCTTGTCTATTTGAAAAATAAAAGAATAGACCCACTTGATAAATTGAATTTTACAATTGATGTGCGCGAATCTCGACTAAAACCTAACCTGGTAATGCCCACATTACTCCAATTGAATTTATCAGGTGCTGATACCGGTGACGACCAACCTTTTTTTACGATTACACAGTTTGCTGCGACTCCTGAAAATGTTAGCGCAATCGGAGATGGAAATAGTATAATGAACGGTGATCTATCATCACCACTAATAAGTGATAAGCATTTACATCTATTTGAAAATGTTCAATTTAAAGGCACCGAGGTGACTGCATATGAAAATGAGGTAAATGGCCGCATACGATTATTGTACACGGCTGTCCTGAGAGGGGATAAATATATATACCGAATAAGAGGAGAAAGTCTGTTTGATTATGAGGGTTATATTCAAGAATTCCGCAAATTAACCGAAAGTGTACGAGAATGAACACTACCACAATCGATGTAGAAAAAATAATTAAAGATAAAAACCCTGGACTGTATCATCTCCTTCCGGGGTTTATCATACGTTATTTAAAAAGAATCGTACACGAGGATGAAATGAATCATTTTTTGCAAAACCATGGTCAAAAAAAAGATTTCGAATTTCTGACTGCCGTTTTGGATGAATTCAAACCGAAAATCAACATAGAAGGGCTTGAAAATATTCCTGAGAAAGGGGGTGCAATCCTGGCTGCGAATCACCCACTCGGTGGATTGGACGCTATCACGTTGATGCTTTTGGTTTCTACCAGAAGAAAGGACATGAAATATTTAGTCAACGATATTTTGATGAATATCAAACCATTGGAAAATTTGTTTGTTCCAATTAATAAGCACGGAAGAAACAACACCAAAAGCCTTGGCGATATCAATTCAACTTATGCCTCCGATCAGTTGGTACTTGTTTTTCCGGCAGGATTGGTTTCCAGACAAATTAACGGTGAAGTTAGGGATCTCGAATGGAAAAAATCATTTGTTACGCAGGCAAAAAAATATCAGAAACCTATTATTCCAGTATATATATCAGGAAGTTTAAGTCCCTTTTTTTATCGCTTATCACGTTGGCGCAGTAAAATTGGAATAGCAGCGAATATTGAAATGTTGTATCTGGTTGATGAAATGTATAAGCAAAAAGGAAAACAAATAAATATAACCGTTTTTCCGCCCATAGATGTCAGCAACAGCAGTGAAAAAGACATGCAAATAGCCACTAATATCAGAAATTTAATTTACCAAAGCAGTAAGTAATCACCCAATATTATGAATAATCATGCAACTCCAATCATCGACGCGATACCCAGGGAAATTCTCCTTGCGGAGCTAACAGAAGATCGATTTGTTAGAAAAACCAACAAAGGTGGAAATGATATTTATATTATTGATCATGTAAATGCACCCAATACATTGTTGGAGATTGGTAGATTAAGGGAAATCGCATTTCGAGAAGGCGGAGGTGGCTCGGGATTGGCCTGCGATCTTGATGAATTGGATACATCTGAACAACCCTACAAACAAATGATTGTCTGGAATTCAGAAGACCAGGAAATCATCGGTGGATACAGATTTTTACATTGTGGACAAGCCAACAGAGATGAACATGGTCATATCGAATTGGCAACCGCGCATCTTTTCAATTATAGCCAAAGATTCATTGACGATTATCTCCCCTATACCATTGAACTCGGACGTTCTTTTGTTCAGCCAAAATACCAGCCAGGAAACTCGCGAAAAGGCATTTTTTCTTTGGATAATACCTGGGATGGACTCGGTGCCATCGTCGTAGACAACCCGGATATCAAATATCTTTTTGGAAAATTCACGATGTATCCAAGCTTTCAGAAAGAAGCCAGAAATCTAATTCTGTATTTCCTCCAAAAATATTTCCCTGATCATGAAATGCTGATGCGCCCTTTTTCTCCTTTGAATTTTGAAGTTACGACGGAAATGAAATTATTGTTTTCTGAGCCTCACTACAAAGAAGCTTTCAAAACATTGGTGCAAAATGTAAGACAACGTGGTGAAAATATACCACCGCTTGTAAATATCTACATGAACCTTTCAGATACAATGAAAACATTTGGCACCGCTATTAATCATGAATTTGGAGAGGTCGAGGAAACTGGAATTTTGGTTACTATTGCCGATATCTATCCCGAAATGAAAGAAAGACATTTGAATACGTATGTAAAAAAGAGTTAAGAATTAAGAATTAAGAATTAAGAATTAAGAATTAATGACCGCGATCTGATTGGTTTTTCAGAAATTCGCGGTTTTATTTTGTTATAAAACAATGTTTAAATTTGCGATTATTAGCCCCAATATATAGTTAATATCCAATTCAAATATCTTCCGCAATCTTATATTTATTACACGTTTACAGATGAAAATCTTGAAATAATGATTCCAACAACAGCCACCATATAAAACTGCCCGGCCATGCCAAAAAAAGCAGTGACCAATCTAGACATATCCGTAATTGGATATATGTCGCCAAAGCCAATGCTGGTCAAAGTAATAAAACTAAAATAGGACATTTCATTGTAAACCAGCGAGATATTATCGTAACTGATGCCATGAAATGACTTGGGGAAATTCAGCTCAATTGCAAGATATGTGAAAAGAGCTATCATGCTCAAAAGCATGTATCCGCAAAATGAACCAATAATTACATTAATCCTGACTTCTACCGAACTGGTAATCTGATACATTACTTCTGCAAAGATAAAGGAATAATAAACGATAAAGAAAACGCACAAGAATTGGATAAAGAGCAGTTCAGCAGAAAAGAACATAAAGCCAAATGGCATCAGAATGCTTATCAGGCTTAGAAAATTTCTCACCTTTTTGACATTCTTGTTGTGTTCGATGAAAATACCGAAACAAGCAACCGAAATAATCACCATATTAAATGGCCAAACGTATTTTAGATAAACCGTATTATCAGGAAAAAAAATTTTATCAAAAATCAACAGCAGCAAAGCTGCCAATAAAAATTCGTACCTGTAATAACTTAACTTATTGTGTATGACTTTTTCACCCATATTGCTGCAATAATTGGACAATTACATTTTCTAATTTTTAGAATTATACTACTTTTATGGCACTAATATTCATTAACATATTTTAAATCCAAATATATGCTAAAAACAATAATTCTGTTGATACTTACAGTAATAATTATTCCTTTGGTTGCTTTGTACGCTGACGAACCGCTTTCAACACTTCAGCGTAATATGCTAACGAATGTTTCAATAGGAATGCTTTGTGTTGCCTTGTACTGCTTTGTTGTTGGTGAAATAACTGCTAACAATAGCCAGGTCGATAAACTATGGAGTATAGTACCGATTTTCTACGCCGGGTATTTTGCTTATGCGAGTGAATGGCAGCCGCGTGTCACGCTGATGGCTGTTTTGGTAGCTATTTGGGCGATCAGATTGACCTATAATTTTAGTCGTCGTGGCGCCTATACTTGGAAATTCTGGTCGGGGGAAGAGGATTATCGTTGGCAGGTGTTGCGCAATGAACCGATGTTTAATAACAAGTTGAAATCGGCAGCATTTAACCTTTTCTTTATTTCCCTATATCAAAATACATTGATTTTGCTTTTTACTCTTCCCGCATTGATGGCAGTAGGTTCAGATAAAGAACTTGGACCTGCTGATTATTTACTTGCTGTAATAATGTTGAGTCTCATTGTTATAGAATATGTCGCAGATCAACAGCAGTGGGATTTTCAATCGGAAAAATACCGTCTAATCAAAGATGGCAAACCACTTGAAGGTACATTCAAAGAGGGTTTTGTAAGCAGTGGACTATGGAAATATGTCCGCCACCCAAATTATACTGCAGAACAAAGCATCTGGATAGTATTTTATAGTTTTTCAATTGTTGCAAGTGACAAATGGTTGAACTGGAGCGCCGCGGGTTGCATCCTTCTTCTACTTCTATTTCAAGGCAGTGCAGACTTTAGCGAAAAAATATCAGCCTCAAAATACCCTACTTAC
>JBMOJB010000069.1:0-17414 GCA_049316985.1 Saprospiraceae bacterium
GGAATACTCACTGATTATGTAATTGCAAGCGATACGCGATTCAAGGCAGCCATTAGTGGTGCCGGTCAGGGCTTGTTTATATCGGGTTATGGCACCGACCAATACATTCTTCAATACGACAACGAACTTGGGCTTCCCTGGAAGAATCTCGAGAAATATGTGCAGCTATCCTACCCATTTTTTAAAGCTGAGCAAATTAAAACGCCAACCTTATTTATGGTCGGCGAAAAAGACTTTAATGTACCGGTCATTGGAAGTGAGCAAATGTACCAGGCATTGAAAACCCTGAATATTCCAACCGAATTGATCATTTATCCCGGTCAGTTTCATGGCTTGACGAATCCAAGATTTGAAAAAGACCGCTTTGAAAGGTATATCGCGTGGTACAACAAATACCTCAGAAATTGATCATTTCGATGATTTAACTAAAATTTTGACATGATGTTCAACTGTAAAAAATTGCTTATTTCTTTTACCGCTTTTACGTTGTTGATTTCTTCAGGAAAGCTACTCGCGCAACAAAGCAAAGTTGACTCCATTGTGCAATTGCTAAAAAACAGCTCTTCAGGAAATAATGTAGATACCCTTGAATTTACAAAAGCGCTAACACTAGTTTTGAATGCCAGTTTGGATGAAAAACAAATAAAACAAATTGAAACCGCAGCAAATGATGCCTATAAGACAAACATTCCCACACTTTGTTACGACATAAAATATGCAATACTGAGTAGCTTATCGATATCTGACCCTGATAAAATGATAGACCTTGGAAAACAACAAATTGAAATCTGGGACAAGGATAAATCCTCAATTGCAATGGAGTACAAAGTATTGTTGCTAAATGCAATGAGAATTCCTTTCAGGAACTCAATTCGGTTAGAAGAAGGATTTCAATATTACACACAGAAGCTGAATTATTACAAAACAATCAACGAAAGACTGTGTATTAAAGAATGCTACTATGTATTGGGTGGATTTTATCGAGTTACTGGACTAACAGATCTCGCTATTTATAACATGAAAAAATCTATTTCATTTATTGATAGTACAAAGGAAAAGGATAGTTGGCTAAACAATGTTGGCGTCCTCGGTTATTACTACTTGCTAAAAGGGGAAAAAGAAAAATGCTTAAAATATTCAGTTGAAGCATTAGCAGGGCGCAAGAAAGCTAATTTATCGACCGCATTTAATGCATTGACTATCGCAAAAATATACCTGGATAATAATGAACCTGAAAATGCTATTTCTTACATCCAGGAAGCAAAGCAGGATACCAGTATAAATAGTGACCATGAACTGCAATCTATGGTTCATATAACTGAGGCTTTGTACAAAATACAAAAAGGAGATTTTAAAGAGGCTGAAGACTTATTACTTAAGTGCAAGCAATTGATAAAGACATACAATATTCCCGTAAATGCACCTAGTGGCACAAGTGCTACAGATTATTATTTCGCCTTAATACGAATTCAGCAAAATAAGCACAATGAAGCCATTGAATTTCTCTTCAAAGATATAGAAAGGCTAAAAAACAACCGATTGGATATTATAAGAGATTATAAAATGATTGCAGAGTTATACCAAAAAACAGGTAATGACAAAAAAGCTGCCGAAACTTATGCAATCTATGTCAAAATGAAAGACATCTTATTTGCTGATCAGGAAAGATATCGTACCTATAGTTTCGAGACTGAGGAACTAATGAAAAATAATGAACTGGCGATTGCTGATCTTGAAAATCAAAATAAGATATCGTCTCTGTCGCGGAATTTTTCATTGGGTATCGTTGCCCTGCTGCTTTTGATAGTTGCAGGTATCTACAATAAATTCAGTTCGAAAAAGAAAGCGAATCTGGTACTTGAAAAAACACTTTCCGAACTAAAATCTACCCAGGCGCAATTAGTTCAATCGGAAAAAATGGCGTCTTTAGGAGAATTGACCGCCGGAATCGCACATGAAATCCAGAATCCGCTGAATTTTGTCAATAATTTCAGCGAATTAAGTGTCGAACTGGCTGCCGAATTGCGGGAAGAAATCAAAAAATCGGAGAAAAACTGGGCAGTAATTGATGAACTTGCAGCAGATTTGTCGCAAAACCAACAAAAGATCAATCACCACGGCAAACGAGCCAGCAGCATTGTAAAAGGTATGCTGGAACATTCCCGTAGTAGCACAGGGCTAAAAGAGCTAACTGATATCAATGCGCTGGCTGATGAATACCTGCGCCTGTCCTATCATGGTCTTCGAGCAAAAGACAATTCCTTCAATGCCGGTATGGAAACAAATCTTCAAGCCGATCTTCCCAAAGTCGAAATTGTTACCCAGGATTTAGGCAGGGTGCTGTTGAATATCATTACCAACGCTTTTTTCGCAGTAAATGAAAAAAGTAAAAAAGGAGAAGTCGGTTACCACCCGATTGTGACACTAAGCACCAAATATAACGGTGAAAACAATACAGTGAGCATTGCAATCAGCGACAATGGCGAAGGTATTCCCGAGAAGATAAAAGACAAAATCTTCCAGCCTTTCTTCACAACGAAACCCACCGGACAAGGCACAGGTCTTGGACTTTCGCTTGCGTATGACATTATTAAGGCTCATGGAGGTCAGTTGACTGTAGAAAGCAAAGCGGGAGAAGGAACGACTTTCACCATTCAATTATCAACTAGCGAAAAATATACTAAAAATGCGTAATTTCTGCACACTTATCTTTCTATCATTTTTTATTTTCGCTCAACACAAATTGTGCGCCCAGAAAATTCAATTTAATACCGTAATAAAAAATGTTCTCGGCGGACCATTTGATATTAAAACCGATAAGTTTGGCATCCTCTGGATTGCAAATGTGGGAAAAGGTCTGCAAAGATACGACGGAATAAAACTCAAGTCATATACCGTCGATCCCAACAACAGCAATTCAATTGGCAGTAACCTCGCCGTTTGCCTGCACATTGACCGGGAAAACATCATCTGGGTTGGAACAGCCGGTAAAGGTCTTCAAAGATTTGACCCCGAAACAAGCACTTTCAGTAAATTCACACACAATTCATCTGATCCAGCAAGCATAAGTAGTGACTCAATCAGCGCAATTACTGAAGACCATCTGGGCAATCTTTGGGTGGGCACTTATGCTGGAGTAGAACTCCTCGACAGAAAAACCGGCAAATTCACTCATTACGCAAGCATCGCAGGTGACAATACCAGCTTGATTAACAATAAAGTACGCTGCATTTTTGAGGATAAAAAAGGTCAACTTTGGGTCGGGTGTGCGAACCGTCCTTTTTGGATGTCAGTTGATCCACAACAATTCGCAAGTGGTGCACTGCATCGCTTTGACAGAAATACCGGAAAGTTTATGCGCTTTTATGTAGAGGGAGGCGACATTAAAAACGAGAATAATGGTATCACAAAAATCTACGAAGACAGTAGGGGAAGATTCTGGATTGCTACTGAGCAGCCCGCTTTATATTTGATGGATAGGAATTCCGGTTCGTTTACAAGATACCACTTTGATTTACGAGATAAAGGGCCGCTTCGTAAAGCTAAAAAAAATGACCGGCTAGTCAGAATAATTTCCCTTATTTCAGAAGATAAAACCGGTGCTTTGTGGATTGGCATGAGTGGATCCGGTCTGATCAGGTTTGATGAAAACAATCTGCGATCTGAGCACTTTGGGTTCATTTACGATGAAAAAGCAATGGTTTCAGCGCAGGATACCATCACCGGATATGATTCGTTTATGCCTTATGCGGTTACAAGTACCAATGACAACGTTTTTTGGGTCTGCTCTAATAATGGCCGCTTGCACAACATCAATTTCAATAAAACGAAGATTCCCTTTTATTCATTAAATGAAAAAGATGGAGCTTTCGCTTTCTATCGTGAACCCAAAACCAATATTCTTTGGTTTGGTTCAGCAAAAGGACTTATCCGAAAAGATCTCATTACGAAAAAGGAAAAGCGTTGGTTAAATAACCCCAAAAACAAGAAAAGCCTCGCCAATAATGTAATCAATTCAATTCTCTCTGATGAAGAAGGAAACCTTTGGCTCGGCACTTTCGATGGCCTGGATAAATTTAACCCTAAAACCGAAATTTTTACTCATTTTAAAAATGACCCAAAAAATCCAAATAGTCTGCTATTAAATACATTAAACTTGTTGATTTTCGATCATCAAAAGAACATCTGGGTTACCTCGGGACTCGGTGTTTCGATGCTGGATAGAAAAAACGGAACGTTTATCAATTACAAAATTGACGACGGCGAAAAAGCCGCCAATCGAAATTACAATGTCACAGGAATTGGCGAGGACAAACAACATCATTTCTGGCTCGCCACAAGTAGCGGCGTTTTTAAGCTGGATCCTTCGAGCGGGAAATTCACGAGATATATCAATGAAAATGCAATTAATTTCATCCTGGTAGATTCCAAAGGTACAGTTTGGGCGGGAGGAGCTGATGCTTTGTTTTATTATGACATCGAAAAGGATAAATTTACCGTTTTTGCTGATGAACATTCAGAAGTACCCATTAATGGTGTGATGAATATTCTTGAAGATAATTTTAAAAATCTTTGGATATCGACTAAAAATTCGATTGTAAAAATTAGCCCTGAAAGGCAGATTGTAAAAAACTTTAACAAAAAAGATGGCGTATATACCTGCGGATTTGAATACAATGATAATTACAAAGATAGCGACGGGAAACTCTATTTGGGTATTGATAATGGCTTTTATTCTTTTTTTCCTCAAGAAATAAGCGATATTAGCCATACTCCAGTACTAAATATTGTAAATTTCAAAATCAATGATAAAAATATCAGCTCAGAACCCGAAGGAATACTAAGCACACCCATCTGGGAAACCAGTGAAATAAAACTCAGTCACGACCAGAACACTTTTTCTTTTGATTTTTTTGCTGCCAACTATATAGACCCTGAAAATCAAAAGTACCTATATATGCTCGAAAACTATGATCACAACTGGCACGATTTAGGATTAGATCATTCAGCGACGTTTTACAATATTCCCGCCGGCAAATACAATTTTCGGGCTAAAGTGTTCAACGTTGATGGAAGAAGTTCCGAAAAAAATATTCAAATCAGTGTTAGTCCTCCCTGGTGGAAAACCTGGTGGGCATATTTGCTCTATACTATAGCTTTAATAAGTGGCGGATACCTTCTCTTTAAATACCAACAAAACTACATCGTCAGAAAAGAACGAGAACGCATACAACAAAAAGAGCTCGAACAAGCAAAAGAAATTGAAAAAGCATACCTGGATTTAAAATCCACGCAAGCGCAGCTTGTACAATCCGAAAAAATGGCTTCTCTTGGTGAATTGACCGCAGGTATCGCACATGAAATTCAGAATCCATTGAATTTTGTCAATAATTTCAGCGAACTAAGTGTCGAACTGGCTAAAGAACTGCAAGAAGAAATCAAAAAACCGGAGAAAAACTGGACACTTATCGATGAACTCGCAGAAGATCTTTCACAAAACCAGCAGAAGATCAATCACCATGGTAAACGCGCCAGCAGCATCGTCAAAAGCATGCTCGAGCATACGCGCAGCAGTACAGGTGTCAGAGCACTTACAGATATCAATGCATTGGCAGATGAATACCTGCGGCTGTCTTATCATGGCCTGCGTGCAAAAGAAAAATCCTTCAATGCCGGAATGGAAGCCAATCTACAAGCCGATCTACCCAAAGTTGAAATCGTCACCCAGGATATTGGTCGGGTGCTGCTAAATATTATCACCAATGCCTTTTTCGCAGTAAATGAAAAAAATAATAAAGGAGAAACAAGCTACCAACCGATGGTATCGCTAAGGACTACTTTCAATAGTCAAAATAAAACTGTAAACATTGCTATCAGCGACAATGGCGAGGGAATTCCTGACAGAATAAAAGACAAAATCTTCCAGCCTTTTTTCACTACCAAGCCAACCGGTCAAGGCACTGGTCTTGGACTTTCCCTTGCCTACGACATCATAAAGGCTCATGGAGGTCAGTTGAACGTAGAAAGCAAAGAGGGAGAAGGAACGAAATTTACAATCGTATTGCCAGTAAGCTAAAACTTACTTAAATCGATTTACAAACTAAAGTTTTGGTGTTGACAATTTGAGCAGCATTTTCACGTCAGATATTTACAATATTACATAAACTTTCAATACGACTGCAATAATCCTTGGCGCTCTTTGCGTAATCTTAGCGGTCTTTGCGTGAAATGAAATGTACCGTACCTACGGCACTCAAATTGGGGGGCTAAAATATTGGATGGATTCAAATCCATCCATACAAAATATGCCGAACCTCTGGTTCTTAAAATTTTAGTTGCCTTTACGGGTCATTTTCAAATTAAATTATGCTCCGAAACTTCAGTTACAAATTGTTAATTGTTAATTGTCAATTGTCAATTACCTCAGTCCTTCACACAGCGAACTGCAAATCCGTACTGTTTGTGAAAATTCGCCCTTACCATTTCTGTGTCGTTGTAATTGAAGAAACGATACCAGGAATAATCTGGGTTATAGGCTGAGCTGGTCCAGTAGAAGCCATTATACCCGTTGTTGATAAACGTCCCATCGCCAAACTCACGGCGTCCGCCAGGCAAAGCGGTGAATCCACTGCTATTCGTTGCACCGGTATTCGGATTAGTCCAATGTGTAGGACCTGTTTCTTTCAAAGCTCCGCCACTTTTTTTGTCGCCAGCCAATACTGTAGAAAGTAAAGCGTACTCAGCATCAGTAGCCACGTGCCAACCCGGTGGAGCCATATTGCGGACATCACTTACCGCAAACCAGTTGTATAACCTGCCATTGGTGGCGATTTTGTTTTTATCGGTAGTATTATCATAAGTGCAGCAGGCTGCAGAGCTCATTTGTTTCCATTCTGTATTTCCCGATATTTGAGGAATTGGATCACCATTTCTGAATCGGGTAGATCGCAAATTCTCCGCCGTCCAGGTTTGAGTTCCGATCGTGATTGTTTTGACATTATTTCCATCGTTATCCCGCACTGTACCATAAACCAGAGCAGTATTAAATACTGCATTACTAGTACCATCAGGTAAGACGGAAATCTTCACAGATTTGCTGACTTTATTATAATCTGCTGTGTTATCCGGTGTAAATTCCACTTTCAATTCTTGTTCACTGCCTTCAAAAAGTTTAGTATCTAAAGCTGGCGTATATATAAATGTTCCAGCGACATTGGCACTTGCATTTAGCTGTGTTTTACTCAACAAAGTTCCGAATGTAATTGCTGCCGGGTTTTCCCATGAGATAATAGGATCCGTAAAAATGTGAACATGTTCTTTCTTGCAAGCAAAAGCAAATGAAAGCAATAATGTGAAGAAGAATAAAGAACGGGCATTTCGACTGAACAGCTTCATGAAAATAAATTAAAAAATGGAAGAATTTGAAAATCTGATTTGGAAAGTCAACCGTATAATATTTCCGGTGGCCGATCCAATCTTTTCTCAATAATACCCTGCAATATCGCTGAAATATATCAATCAGAATGATTTTTTTATTTTTTGGACTATATTGTATTTTTTTTCACCTGACCATATCAGGTAAAAAAGCATCAAAATGTTGATTTGTCAAGAACTATGCGCTATTTTGCTTTAATTTATTTCAATAGAATTTTTGATCAAACGAATAGATAGTAAACAGCCCTACAAAATAATTATTATGGAAATAAGTAATTGTAACACCTTTGATCTTGGAGTCATTCTTGAGTTGTATGATCATGCTAGAGCCTTGCAAACAGAAAGAAACATGGTAGTCTGGCCCGAATTTGAACACGCTTTGATCGAAAACGAAATCGATGAAAACCGTCAGTGGAAAATGCTGATTGATAATGTAATGGTTTGTAATTGGGCAATTACTTTTGAAGACAAGGAAATCTGGGAAGAAAAGGATCAAAATGATTCCATTTTCATTCATCGCATTTGCAACAATCCTCTCATGCGCGGCAATCGCTATATCGATCACATCGTCGATTGGGCCAAAACCTACGCAAGGGCCAAAGGAAAACAATACGTTCGTTTGGATACCTTGGGAAACAATACCAGATTAATTGAATTGTACACGTCGGCTGGTTTTGAATTCCTTGGCATGTTTCTGCTGAGCGATACCACTACTTTACCCGAACATTATCAAAAAGAGCCCAATTGTTGTCTTTTCGAAATCGATCTGGCAAAGCAAACCAACTAAACAAGCAGACTTACAATGGAAAATAAACTGGTCAATTACTTTTCGAAAATCACACCCTTGTCTTTGGCAGAAAAAAGTGCACTGGCAGAAAGTGCTGTTCCTAAGTTTTTCCCAAAAGGTACATTTTTGTTAAAAGAAGGACAACTTTCGGTCGATACCTACTTTATTTTCGCAGGATGTGTTAGAGAATACATCCTGCTCGATGGCGAAGAAAAAACCAGTGGACTATTCACCGAAGATCAGTGGATCATATCACTCAATAATTTTAGCAGTGATAGTCCGAAAAATCGCAATCTGATTTGTGTCGAAGATTGTGAACTCATCGTTGGAAATTAATCAGCCGCGCAGCAGATGTTCAAATCCTTCCCCCGATTCGAAACTATTTCAAGGATAGTTATGGAAACGGTTTTTGCCGAGCAAATGAAATTCATGACTTCCTACCTGACTGATTCTCCTGAGCAACGATACCTGCACTTGCTGAATACCCGGCCTAATATCTTTCAACGCGTTCCACAATACCAGATCGCCAGCTATATCGGCGTCAAACCGGAATCACTCAGTAGAATCAGAAAGCGGATGCTGAAATGAATAACTACTATTTGCTCCAATAGGGAATCCAATCGAAAACTATATGATCCCAGACTATTTTATCACTTGATTCTTGCTGCTACTTCGCTTTTCAGTACATGCACTTCTTGATTTTTGTAGCTCCAAAAGCGACTTTCGTCTAATTACCACACCAAAAGCATAAAATCTTATACAAAAAGATGCAATTACTCATCTGATATTGGCGTTTTATGCGCTACTTTGCATAACCGAGTACTATGTTTGTGTTAGTAAATATTATTTATCAGAAACAATCCCAAAAATTTAGCAGATGAAGATTAACAAGGTAGAACATTTTTTCATCAGATGCGCAGGCGGTGATGTTAATCATCTTGACGAGTTGAACATACAACCCGATATCAACAAATACGTAGGAATAGGTCTTGCGGTGCTATTGACCGGCATTCTGGCAAGTCTTAGTTTTGGCTATGCCATCAGCTGGGTATTTATTCAGGAACCGCTCTGTATATTTCTCGGTTTGATTTGGGGATTGCTCATTTTCAATCTCGACCGATTGATTGTCAGCGGATCTTTGAAAACCGCACAAAATGCATTCACTTACTACATCAGTAGTATTTTCAGGATTTTACTGGCAGTTGGTATTGCTTTTACCATCAGCATACCGATTGAATTGAAGCTTTTTGAAACAAAACTGTCCAAAGAATCCGCCCGTTTAGAGATAGAAAGTTCTGCTCGATTAAAAGAGCTTCGAACCTTGCAACTCAATCAGAGAGCGAAAGCAGAAGCCGAAGTTGCCGGGAAAGGTCAGACCGGCATACTTGGAAATGGAATCGTGACAAAATTTCTGAATGAGGAGAGTCTGCGGATAGATCAGCAAATTGCAGCTGAAATCGAAGGAATCGAAAACAAATATCCCACAAATACAGAAAAACTCGGATTACTCGAACGCTTCAAAGCACTCGAAAGCCTGAAACAGGATCCCGATGTAATGAAAATTTCATTAGGCATCACTTTGCTTTTCTTGCTGATAGAGTTGATCCCCGTCCTGGTAAAACTGTTTTCTACCGACGCCCTCTACGAAGACAAATTGAGGTCTCAAATTCGAAAAGAACTTCGAATCATCAACGCTGATCTGCACGAAGATGAAGTCATTGAAAATGTGAAATTTTCTGAAAATAAAGGTTTTTCCAAACAAACCAGTGAATTATACAGCTAATTGAACCTGCCTGCCGGCAAGCAGGAATTGAAAGTTGAAAATTTGTCATCAAAAATTAGAAATTATCAGCGGTTTGAGTAGATTTGGAGATGCTAAAAAACTTTAACAAGCAAAGGTCACCAATTATTTTGCTGTCACCAATAGCAGGCATCTTGATATTCATCATCTTGTACTTAATAGCAACCTGCTATTATCCGGGTGGTTCGAACTTTGATCATTCTAGTGTACGATTTGACTGGATGAACAATTACTGGTGCGATCTTACAGGCGATACAGCAAAAAATGGTGCTGCAAATCCGGCCCGACCGATTGCGCTGCTCGCTGTAGCAATATTGTGTATTTCTTTATCCGTATTTTGGTATCAAATTTCAGGATTATTTACTGACTGGATATACAGTTCTTTGATTCGTTTCTGTGGCATTGGTTCTATGGTTGGAATTTTGTTTTTATATACATCACTGCACGATGTCGTCATCCATGTTTCCGGAGCTTTGGGATTAATAGCAATTTTAGCCTTAATAAAAGGCCTTTACAATAATGGCTATCTCTTGCTTTTCAGTTTTGGAATTTCTTGTATTTTCCTTATGCTGGTCAATTATGGAATTTACGAAAGTGGTTTTTTCCTTCATTGGCTGCCAATAGTCCAGAAAGCCACATTTCTGCTTTTTCTGACATGGATTATACTAGTAAATTTAAGTTTATTTGTAAAAAAATTAAACTAGTAAAAAACCAAAATTCGTAACCTGCCAAAGGCAGACAGGTTTGTAAACTACCAAAGGTAGTCAAGTTCGTAACCTGCCAAAGGCAGGCAGGTTCGTAATTCTTAATTCACTATTCGTAATTCCTAATTCGTAATTCGTAATTAAATATAATGGAACTTTTCACAATACTACTCTATTCTCACATTCTCACCGGCGGAACTAGTTTGCTGCTTGGCAGCTATATATTAGCGACCAAAAAAGGAGATCAGCAACACAAATTGCTGGGAAATATTTTTTTCTACAGTATGTTGATTTCAGCTATTATCGCCTTAGTAATGTCAATGATGCATACCAAATATTTTTTGTTCATAATAGGCATCTTTACGAGTTATATGTTGCTGAGTGGTAAGCGGTATCTCCAAAAGAAACAGGTTACAGATGTTGAAATAATGGACTGGCTGATTACTGCGATGATGCTGATTTTTGGATTTGGATTCATTGGCTTTGGGGTATATCTTTTGATCAATTCCAATAATTTTGGAGTTGTGATGTTTGTTTTTGGATTTATCAGCATGACTTTTGTGCTGCAGGACTACAACAATTTCACCGGCAAATCGAAAATCAAAAACTACTGGATGACATCTCATATTCAGCGGATGTGCGGTGCTTATATCGCTTCAGCTACTGCTTTTTTAGTGGTAAACAACCATATTCTACCCAACGTTGTCGCTTGGTTGCTTCCCACCCTCATAATTGCGCCTTTGATCTCTAAATGGAGCAGAAAATACGGCATTGTAAAATAAAACCGAATGAAAAAAATTGTACTTTCCTTTGTAAGTTTATGCTTATACTTTTATACATTTTCTCAAACAACTTCGAAAGCCGCACTGGAAAATGTCATTCTTTCGCATGACAGCCTGTTGTTCAATATCGGATTCAATACCTGCGACATTCGGCAGTTTGAGCAACTGCTTTCTGACGATTTTGAATTCTATCATGACAAAGACAGTATTTGTCTTAAAACTGAATTTCTTCAAAAATTGAGAACCGGTCTCTGCAAATCTCCCGAATCCTACCAGTCCCGCAGGGAACTGATTACCGAAAGTACCGAAATATTCCCCTTGTATAAAAACAAAACGCTTTACGGCGCTATTCAATCCGGCTTGCACCGTTTTTATGAGACCAATGCAGGCAAAAAAGAAACATTCGCCAGTTCCGCGCGATTCACTCATGTATGGATACTAGAAAAAGGAGTCTGGAAATTAAAGCGAAGTCTGAGCTATGATCACAAGAACAGCGATGTCGATCTTAGTGCAATTTCGATTTTTGACCATGAGCAGGAAATTGAAAAATGGCTATCAGAAAATCACATCCCCACTCTTGGAGTAGGTGTTATCAACGATGGGAAACTGCAAAAAGTTAAAGTGTACGGAGCGCTGCAAAAAGGTGTATCTGCACCCTACAATACCATTTTCAACGTCGCATCTCTAACCAAACCAATTACAGCAATAGTAGTGCTCAAGCTCGCAAGTCAGGGGAAGTGGAATCTCGATGAACCCATTTGCAAATACTGGACCGACCCGGATGTAGCCCAAGATCCATATAGCAAAAAACTAAGCAGCAGACATATCCTCAGCCAGCAAAGTGGTTTTGCCAACTGGCGCTGGAACAATGCAGACGAAAAACTGCATTTTGAATTCGAACCGGGAACCAAATACCAGTATTCGGGCGAAGGATTTGAATATCTGCGCAAGGCTGTTGAAAATAAGTTCCACAAATCACTTGACCAGTTGGCAAAGCAACTTATTTTTGATCCCTTGCAAATGAATGACACCCAATTTTTCTGGGATGCTAAAACAGATAGCAACAGATACGCAATCGGGTACGACAACAAAAGCATACCCTACCCGATTGTCAAAACCAAAAGCGCGAGCGCAGCTGATGATTTGCTCACTACAGTTGAGGACTACGGAAAATTCTTATGCAGTGTGATGAATGCCGATGGTCTGAGTAAAACCATCTATGAAGATATGATTAAAAATCAGGTGGACACTAAAAAAGGAAAGCATTTTGGACTTGGTTTTGAAATATACTACCTGAAAAATGGTGATATCGCACTTTCACACGGCGGGTCAGACAAAGGTGCACAAACGATATTTTTCATCCTTCCAAAGACAAAACAAGGCCTCATCATCTTTACTAATGTGGACGAGGGATACAAAGTATATGAAAAAATAATAACTCACTATCTTGGGAAAGCCGGAAACAAAATAATCGAAATCGAAACCAGTAACAGTAAGGGTTGAACATCTTCAACCCCAAACGCAAAACCAGTAAGGGTTGAATACCTTCAACCCAACCATCAAAAAATGAACAAAAGAATCATCGGCTTTGACCTCGCGCGCGCCTATGCGATTTTTGGAATGTATATCGTAAACTTCACTTTCTGCTTTGGCTCTTTTGCCGATAAGTCGACGATGGGAATGTTCAACAACCTTTTTATAGGAAACTCCACTTCTATATTCGTCATTTGCGCAGGAATGGGCGTTATCTTGCTTACGAACAAGGAAAACGCCAGTGACACAGATAAAAAACGCATCAAGGATATAATAATAAAGCGGTCCTGGTTTCTCTTTGCGATGGGAGTAGCGCTTTACTCCTGGTGGCCGGGCGATATTCTACATTTTTATGGCGGCTACATGCACATTGCGGCTTTTATCCTTTTCATCCCCCGCAGGAATTATTTGTTGGTGGCTGTTTTGGCGGTCCTCGTGTACTATATCCTACAGTTTTTCATACCCATCACAACGAGCTGGGATCTGCAGACCACCCGCTATCTTGATTTCTGGACGCCTGTTGGTTTTTTAAGAAATACTTTGTACAACGGTTGGAATTCGATTTTTCCTTGGTTTGCTTATTTTGCAATCGGCATGTATCTGGCTAAGATCGATTGGCATGATATCAGAATACAAAGAAAAATGTTCCTTACAGGTTCGTTGATGCTGCTCGTTTTTAAAAGCCTGCGCTTATTCATCAGAGCGGATTTTGACAATCCCGAACGGCAAGCCTTTTACAGAAAATACTGGTTGCATTTGATGGAAGATTATTTTCCCGTCAATATTCCGTATCTCATGATTACAATCGGATGGGCTTTCACGGTGATTTCCATTTGTATGTATATTGGAAATCGATTTTCAAACAGCAATATGCTTCATTTATTGGCAAAAGTGGGTCAAATGACTTTATCCTTCTATGTATTCCACATCACCGTCGGCATGCTCTTATTCGGACTTTTATTCGATAGATCCTATTCCGGCTTTTTAACAACTGAAACAGCCATACAACCAGCATATATCCTGGCTTTCGCAGGTATATTTTTTGCGCTGAGCCTATTTCTGGCCTGGTTGTGGTCAAAGAAATTCCAAAAAGGTCCGCTGGAGTTGTTGATGAGGAAGATATCGGGCTAGATAATTTCTCAATATTAATTCAACATTATTTTTTGTCGACTTTTTCACTGCACTTAAAGTATTCTCGAATCACATCTCTGTATTTGCTACAAACAAAATCTGAAAATAAATGGAAAAAGAATTGGGAACCAAAGAAAGTCCGTGGAAACTGAAAACACCGCCTTTGTCATCGGATTATGAAATGTACAAAGACCAAAAAGATGGAAAAGACGTGATTGTTTGTGTAGTGGGAAAGACTACACTGCTTTATGATTTTCGTTGTCTGGAGGATTTACACAATATGCTAAAAGCACATGGTGACTGGATGGACTTGGGCAGTGCCGATGAGCAGAAGCCCGCCAAGGAAGGAACTGTGGAAGCCTGGGGACGGTCAGAAAGCAACCCAGTCGGCGGATGGTATGGCTTAAAGAAGGGATTTCGCGGTCGTTTCGGTATGTATGTACCACCTTTGATGGAAAAGTTAGGTCTGGCAGAAGTTACGCATGAAGCGAAAGGTAATAAAATGCGGGCCATCTAAAGTCTTATAATGGAGCATAAAAGCATATGAAACTTGCCGGGACTTCAAAAACCTGATCATTATTTTGTGTTTCCGAAAAATCCACTAGGATGAAATTTAGATTCTACTTTTTTGCTTTTCTCTTAATTTTTGGAAGGGCATCCGATTTTTATTCCACCAGTCTTTGGTACTTTCAACCCGATGGATACCTCGGGGAAACCAATCCCTTATCTGTCTATTTTGGCATTGGATGGTATGGTTTAATAGTTGCCAATGTGCTGCTTAATGGTTTTATCTTATTTGCATTTTACTACTATACTTTTAGTTATCGCCCAAAAAAAACAATATCCATTGCCAATAACCTGATGGATTTTGTCTCTGAACTGTATTTCATCCAGAAGGGACGCTTTTATCAGGTATTTTACCGCACGCCAAACGACAAAAAAATACTGCTCGCGCACTTCGGATATGTCATGATTCGGGTAGTAATTTCAGGAAGCATTTTAGCGACTACACACAACCTTTGCCAATTCTACAACGTCGCTATTTACAATTCTTTTCGGGAGCTGGTTGGCAGACCATTGTTTGTAATATATGCCCTGATGATTTTGTCGCTGATTGTATTTTTGTACCGCTTATGGAGAAAGGAATATAGATGGGCAAAATTAAACACGAATTTCGAGCAGTGACATCTTAAGGCATGTCCCCATTAGACTTACGTTTGATATTGAGAGAAACGTATCATTACAGATTGCTATTACCGTCCACTAAAGCCAGATATTTCAGTTCTCTTCTCAAGAAAGATGGCTCAATCTGAGTTAAGGATCAGTGTTGAAAAACTGTAACTAATGGCTACATTTCTACAACTCAATTATCAACTTTAAATGACCACCCAATCCTTGTTGAATAATCTTCATAAGGGTAGAAAGTCGAATGTCAGAAGCATCGTTTTCAATTCGAGAAATGTATGATTTATTGGTACCACATTTATCCGCCAATTCTTGTTGGGTCATACCCAATTTTGTTCTTGCTTCTTGAAGCAAAACTCCCAATCGAAATGCTTCAAACTGAACTTCCCAATCATTCCTTTCTGGCATTCCTTTACGACCATATTTTTTTTCCAGAATCTGATCTAATGTGGTAATTGTAGATTTAATTTTCATTGTTTGATGAGAAATTTAATTTTGACAAATCTAAAAAGTATATGTGTGGAAAAGCATAAAATCGTTGCATAAGTCTTTCATTTGTTAAACTACTTTTTACGCTTTTCCATAAAATCCATCAGCGATTTCATGGCAGATTTCTGTACTTTGTTTCGCAGGAAGGGCGTCCAGCCCAGCAATACACCAGTCATGCCCAATGCCTGCGAAGACCATTCGTGAAAATTAAAATGATCGTGGTGCTGCACAATTTTTCCGTTTTCAAACACGAAATCGGCCTTGATGTGATTGATGACCGACCTCTTGGTTTTAGAAAAATTGTAGGTGGCTGTCCATTCAGCGCTACCCCGGTTTTCGTTGGCCTGCACGCTGCCAAATACAATTTTAACATCATTTCCACTGACGCAAAACATCTCCCACATCGCACGCACCTGTGTGGCACTTAGGTTGACAAAAACTTCGTCGCTGAATACCGCATCGTCGGCGTAGCAATCCTGCATTTTTTTGAAATCTCTGTTTTGAAAAGCAGTATAAAAAGTGCTGAGGAGTTGTTCGTTTGCAGTCATTTTTTGAATCATTTTGATAAAGGTAAAAAAAAATCCGGTGCTTACCTGCAAATTTGCCAAAAACTGATCTTTCGCCTTGTTTTGAAACCAAAAATTAACAAATACTTAAAGAGG
This sequence comes from Saprospiraceae bacterium, assembly GCA_049316985.1. Taxonomy (GTDB): domain Bacteria; phylum Bacteroidota; class Bacteroidia; order Chitinophagales; family Saprospiraceae; genus CANHEE01. The sequence goes on from JBMOJB010000069.1 coordinate 16,509, forward strand.
CCATATTGTCTTCAAAGACATACAAAATAAAGAGATAGTCAGTGTCAGAATTATCATAAAAAAGTAAGTAAAAAGCACCAACAAACAAAGGCATAGCGCCGTGACTCATCCAACCAAACCTTTATTTCGTCGAAATAAATGACCAACCAACTTTATTCTGCATTACTTCGCTTTACTTACTAAAAAACGAAATGAAATGAAGTACTTCTTTCTCTGTTGTTGCTGTGTCCTATATTCGACCACCCAATCTCAAACCATTACCAAAATAAGCGGCTCTGTCGCTTCATTAAAAGAAGGTGCGCTTGCCGGTGCAACGGTGCTGCTTATTGCTGATAAAAGCGACGAAACCATCAAAGCAACTTTCTCAGATGTCGATGGTAAATTCGAATTCGAACAGGTTAAAGTCCTTAGCGCCAGAATAGTGGTACAATACCTCGGGTATCAAAAGTATACCTCAGAACTGTTTACTTTCAGTGAAGAAACTTTAACTATACCACCTATCACACTCAAAGAATCAGCCGCTGAACTCCAGGAAATCAGCGTAACGGCAAGAATTCCTTTTGCTGTGAAGAAACTGGATCGAATCGTCGTGAATCCCGCCGCTCTGATCAGCAATGTAGGACTGACGGCCCTGGAAGTGCTGGAAAAAGCACCTTTAGTCAGTGTGGATTACGATGGAAACATTTCGCTGAGGGGAAAAAGTGGCATACTCGTATTGATCGATGATCGTCCCTCTTATCTTTCCGAAGCTGAACTGGCCAGCTACCTGCGTTCGATTCCCGCATCGAGCATCGAGACAATCGAAGTGATGACCAACCCTCCGGCAAAATACGATGCATCGGGCAATGCTGGAGTCATCAATATCAGGCTCAAAAGAAATATTGCAAAAGGCTTCAACGGCGGCAT
>JBMOJB010000070.1:0-17058 GCA_049316985.1 Saprospiraceae bacterium
GAATTACGAATTACGAATTACGAATTACGAATTACGAATTACGAATTACGAACTTTTTTTACCTTAAAAACTGTCAAATTCTCAAACCTCCAAACCCTCAAACCCTCAAACCCTCAAACCCTCAAACCCTCAAACCCCCAAACCCCCAAACAACTCAACAACTAGCGATCCTGAATTACTTTACAAACAAAAGACAATTCAAGGCCTTCGAATTGCCCTGGCGTTCCTTACATTTGCAAAAAAAAGTATGAAGTCAATATTGATCAAAAATGGGCAAATTGTCAATCGGGGGAAGATATTTGCAGGAGATATTTTCATTAAGAACGGCAGGATAGAGCGGGTAGCTGCACTAATCAGCGAAACTGCTGATGTCGAAATAGATGCAGCAGGAAAATATATCATTCCCGGAATAATTGATGATCAAGTTCATTTTCGCGAACCTGGCCTCACACATAAAGCCACTATCGCCACGGAAGCGAAAGCAGCGGTAGCGGGTGGTGTCACTACTTTTATGGAGATGCCCAATACGAAACCTTCTGCGCTTACACAGGAATTACTGGCTGATAAATATGAGATCGCCCGTCGCAGTTCCTTGTCCAATTATTCCTTTTTCATGGGAGCCAGCAATGACAATATTGAGGAAGTACTAAAGACTGATCCCGAAAATGTTTGTGGTATCAAAGTATTCATGGGTTCAAGTACCGGTAACATGCTGGTAGATAATGAAAAAACACTTGAAAATTTATTTTCAAAATGCCCGATGCTGATTGCGACCCACTGTGAGGACGAACATAACGTTCGAAAAAATTACGATTGGTTTTACAGCAAATACGGCGAAAATATAAAACCGGAGCACCATCCTTTGATCCGTGATGAAGAAGCCTGCTATCTTTCTTCATCGATGGCAGTCGGACTAGCGAAAAAATACAATACCAGATTGCATATTTTGCATTTGACCACACAAATTGAACTGGCATTATTCAACAATCAAATACCACTTAAAGATAAGCGGATTACTTCTGAAGTTTGTGTTCATCATTTGTATTTCAACAGCAATGACTATGCTAGACTTGGAAATTTGATCAAATGTAATCCGTCCATCAAAGGAGAATACAATCAGGCAGCCTTGTGGGAAGCTTTACTGGATGACCGGCTTGATATTATCGCCACCGATCATGCTCCACATACCTGGGAAGAAAAACAGATGGCTTATCCCAATTCACCATCAGGACTGCCATTGGTTCAACATGCGCTTCAAGCTATGCTGGAGTTCTATCAGCAGGGGAAAATAAGTTTGGAACGCATCGTAGAGAAAATGTGCCATGCGCCGGCTATCTGTTTCCAAATCAAAGAAAGAGGCTTTATCGATGAGGGATTTTTCGCCGATCTGGCAATCGTAGATCTGAATGAATCACAAACCATTCAAAAGGACAACCTGTTGTACAAATGCAACTGGTCTCCTTTCGAAGGACATACCTTTAAAGGAAAGGTGACTAGTACAATCGTTAGTGGACACCTGGTGTATCATGATGGACAATTTGACGAAAGCAAAATGGGCGAGAGGGTCCAATTTGCGGTGCGTTAACGCAAGTATGATTTGGTGCGAAAAACCAACCAATCCATCAATAAAAACAAACCCATACCCAGTGCACAAACAAAAAACACCAGCAAAAAGTTAGTTGGGAAAAAAAACAGGAAACTTATCAACAATAGGACTCCAATCACAAATCCCAGGAAACTGAGGATCGACAAACAAAATCTAATGTAGCAGTTTCGAATTTTTGAGGCAATTTGAGGATCATCTTCTAATTGGGGAAATTTGTTTTGTAGCTTTCTGATGCGGTAGACTTCTATGCCGGCAATAATTGTAAATACGACTCCTGCAAGATAGGCAAGTCCAAATGTAATGATATTCAAAGGAATCATACCCAATGCAAGGTTGCTATACAATCTGGCTTTTCGCAGATGCTTCGTAATGATTTCCTTGGCAATAGGTAAATACTTTTCGTAAGAAACATGCATGGTATCATTGGAGGGCTTAAACACAATGATTTCATCGTGTTTCTCCGCGCACGCTTTGGCCTCCGGAATGGCTAATAAAAAAACACCGAAAAATAGCAGCGTAAATAAAAAAGTTGTGTTTTTCATCTTATTGCTTTTGATTTCTGAACAACGCACAAATAATTCCAGTAGCGACGGCTGCATTCAAAGATTCGGCACCTTTTGCAAATGCAGGTATCCTAATCGGATGATTTATTTTTTCAAGATTTTCAGAACTGATGCCATTTCCTTCATTGCCAATGACAATTATTCCATGATTGCTCAAATTCTGATCGAAGATATTTTCACCATCCAATAACGCACCGTACACGGGAATATTTTCTGTAATGATTTCTGTCAACGACACTTCTTTTGTTTTTACCCTTAAAAAAGCGCCCATAGTTGCTTGTATTACTTTCGGGTTGTACACATCAACACAAGTATCCGAACAAAATACATAGGGAATTCCAAACCAATCCGCGATACGGAGCAACGTGCCCATATTTCCGGGATCCTGAATACCATCGAGGTACAAAACCAGTTCTTTTTTCAGTAATTCAGGATCGATTTCAAATTCTTGCTGTTTAGCTACAATCAATACTTGATTGGGTGTGCTTAATGCAGATATTTTTTTGAGTTCCGCGTCGGTAACTTCTGTGATACAATCCTTGTACTGCTCAATTTCGTGCTTATGATTTTGGAGCCATTCTCTGGTGGTAAAAATCTCTTCAAGCACCAGGGAAGAATTATTTATGATTTCGCTACCTATTTTATCGCCTTCTGCGATAAAATTTTTATACTTTTGCCTTGATTTTTTAACTTGAAGCGTATTTAAGTACTTAATTTTATTATTCGACAACATTTGTAGTATGATTTGGGGTGAAGGAATTTGGAATAGCGCGATAAAATTGCTTTTGATGATCAGGGCTAAAGCTATTTCAAAATATATTCCCACTTTTTCCGGCTTATCGATTTTGTTGCTTTTCCTTAGCAGTTGCAATACTAAGAAATATCTGGATGTTGGTGATGCTTTTTTATCAAAAAATAAAATACAGATTAGCGGTGATTTTCCTGATAAAAATGCACTGAAAGACGATCTCGAATCTCTTTTCAAACAAAGACCGACTTCCTACCAAAAACGTTGGTTCTACTACAAAACAAAAGGCCGCTTGCAACGAAGATTCGGCGAGCAACCTACCATCTGGAGCAACGATCTTTCTGATCGGACGGCACAATCTATGCTGTATATGCTTCAAAATAAGAGCTATTATAAAGCAAAAGTGACTTTTGACAAGAAAATAAAGAATCACAAAGTACAGGTATCTTATTCGATAACATTGAACAAACCTTATGTAATCGATTCTATTTTCTTTCTTTCCAAAGATGAAAATATTCAGAAAATAATGAATGGCGTCAAGGATGAATCCTTCTTCAAAGTAGGTACGCCGGTTGAAGCTGCCACTTACAGAAAAGAAGTAGGCAGATTAACGCGAGTCATCCGTGATTTTGGATACGCAAATTTTAATGGAAATTATTTTGCACCGCTTGATGCTGATACCACATCCAATAAAGCCATCGTCAGAATGGTTGCGCTCACACCAAATGACAGCCCTTTACATCAGAAATATCACATTGGAAAGATTAAGGTGCTGGCCAATTATTCAACCGACAATATTGGCGTACAAAATGTGGATACCAGTTTTCAGGAAATACTTTTCTCTGCACCATTTGGAATATTTCCTATTCAGATCAGGACTTTACGGAATTGCATTGCCATACAACCACAGCGTGAATTCAGGCAAAGTAATATTGATGCCACTTACAGAAAATTTGAAAACCTTGGTGCTTTTCGACTGATCAATATCAAAACTGAATTTTCACAACAAAACAAACAGGAAGTAGATGTCCTGATTACTTTGGTACAATACGATAAGCGGTCATTTACCTCCAATTTTGAGTTGAACACCACTCAAGGTGGTACAATTGGTTTGGGTACCAATGTTGGAATTTCAGCAAGTGTAAATTTGCGAAACAATAATGTCTTTGGTAAAGCAGAAAAGTCGAATACCAGTCTGGAATTCGGCGTACAGGGGCTATTTGATTCGGATAATTCTACGAATTTTTACGAAACTTCATTGCAGCAGGATTTTGCTATTCCAAAATTCAACGATCCATTATTGTTTTGGAAAACATTAAATAATATCAAACTCTTTAAAACGAAAAACAACCGAAGTGGCCAATTCAAAATCCTTTCTGATGTTGACTACATTAATTTGAAAGAGCGGGCTTCAACAAAATTCACCGGTGGGTTCAAATACATACTTTCTCAACCCATTCAATACTTGCAGATAAATGCCAATTTTGGATATGGGATTCCGCTTTCTCCAACATCACTGCTGAGCATTAATCAGTTGTCGCTTGAGTTTCTTTCTCCTTTGAAACTAGCGCCTCCGATTTCCGATAATGAATTTTTAAAACGTCTTTTTGGTCAGCAGTTTGTAACTTCTGTTTTTTTTAAAGATTTTAATTTTAGTTCCAAATTTATCTCGTCCAGGAGTACGGGTTGGTCTCGCAAATTCAGATTTCGATTTGAACAATCCGGACTTGAAATTTTTGCTGTAAACAAACTTTACGACGTTGTCAGCAATACCAATTCAGCTTTTATCTTTTTTAATTCAGATTACTCCCGGTTTTTTCGCTCTGAGCTGGATCTGGCAATGGGTCGGAACCTGGGTAGAAATCACTCGATTCATTTGCATACAAATATTGGTGGAGCCTTGCCATACGGGTATAAGAATACAGTCGTGCCTTATGTCAAACAATATTTTGTAGGAGGTCCTACCAGTATGCGCGGCTGGCAACCTCGTGAGCTTGGTCCGGGCGGCAGGGAGATACCAGCCAGTGGCAGTACTTATTATTCTACAGGGGACATCAAAATGGAAATGAATGCCGAGTATCGCTTTGGAATCTGGTGGATATTCAAGTCGGCTTTATTTTTAGATGCCGGAAATGTATGGGCACTATATAAAAATGCCAGCAATGACAACGGTAATTTGCGCGGTGATTTCTATAAACAAATCGCGATTGCTGCCGGTACCGGTTTGCGGATAGATTTTGATTATTCTGTCATAAGGATTGACTTGGCGTATCGTTTGCGTTATCCTTATCCGGACGCGACCGGAAGCTACTGGAATTTTAAGAGTCCTACTTTCAAAAAATGGAACCTTACTTTTGGATTGGATTATCCCTTTTAATGCAATGTAATCAGTATGGCTTATTTATTTGAGCCCTGATTGCGAAAGAAATCGTAAATTTCCGCTTGAATTTCCTCCGGTACAAAAGGGGAGACATCTGCTCCGCCTTTAATGATTTCCCTGACAATAGTTGAGCTGATGTGTGAGAATTCCGGCTGGCTGATCAGAAAAACAGTCTCTATTCCTTTGCCGATAATATGATTCATCTGAGAGATGGTTTTTTCATAATCAAAATCTGAGGCATTCCTCAAGCCCCTTAATAGAAATCCTGCTTCAATGCTTTGGCAAAAATCCACAGTCAATCCTTGATAGGAATTGGTGCTTACTTTGCTTTCTCCCTGAAAGCAACGATCGATCCATTGCAATCTCTTATCAAGTGGAATTAGACTTTGTTTGGATGTGTTGATTCCGGTCGCTATAACAATTTTATCAAATAGCGGTAAAGCGCGTTTTACCAGATCAACATGACCTCGGGTTATTGGATCAAATGATCCGGGAAAGACACAAATTTTCATAAGATTGAGTGCGGTCCAATCAGGAACCCATTGCACTTTTGAGGCTTTTTACAGTACTGTCCCAAAGTTTGGTTTGGTCTTTTATTTCAGTTTCGTCACAGAAATCTGTAATTTCCATTACTGTCTCGTCGGTAATAGGACTTTTATAGATTTTATATTCTAAATATTCATCCGGTTCAGCATCTTCCCACCGCAATCTCAGTCGTTCTTCTTCTATAAAATCGAGTATGGCTGCAGCTTGAACAGAACCATTCCAGCCAAAATAAAAGAATTCATCTTGCTCATCCGCCTCATCGCAAAACCATCTGACGAGGCAAGCAGGCATCGTGAGAAACTGGAAAAGAATTGTGGGTGAAGATCTGAAAATGTACTCTAATTGGAGCTTGACACGCTTAGCCATATAACAATAGTTATTTTGTTAATCAGGCGCAATAAAGGATATTTAATTGATTATTGCAAATATTATTTAAAAAAATTGTAATAAATAAAAAAATGAAAATGGCTTAGATTTTAATAAAAAATCGAGTGGCGGGTATAGGTGAATATATTTTTATCAAATAAAGACCCGAAGGAAAGCCCTCGATATCCAATCTTTCGTTGGTTTTACCGCTTGTAATTATTTTTCCCTCCAGTGAAATCACATCCAATAGAAACGTTTCCCCCGCGTCAACGGAAAGGTAATCAGCAACTGGATTAGGCATCACCTGAAACAGGTATTTGATTGCTGGATCAATTGTATTTAGAATTTTATCTATCTCTTGTGAAATCGAGATTTTACAACCATTGGCATCAGTAATTTCACAAGTAAAGGTGCCATTGTCAATATTGGTTATCGAGGCGGAATTGGTGCCGACAATTTTTCCTGCTTCATTTTTCCATTGATATTGATAAGGCGGTGTCCCATTACTTACTTCAATGCTAATGAAACCACTTGGGATATCACTCGCATTGCGCTTGTCAAGCAGTTTTACTTCCAAAGGAAGATTTCCGCTATTTTCAATAATGGAAACCGTTTTTTCAAACCCACAGCCGTTTAAAGTGTCTTTAACCGATAAGGTGTAGATGCCGGGTATGTTTACTGCTGTATCTTTTTTATTGCTGATAAAATTATTAGGTCCTTTCCACTCATACCTTAAATTTTGGCTGGCTGAACTTGCGCCTAATTGTGATCTGGGGTTTAGACAAGTAATATTGCTGTATTGCACCAAAACGACCGGCAGATTAATGTCTTGCTTGACTGTTGTTTGCGCCGTTGTTTGACAAGCATTATTGTCGCTAACAGAGACACTGTAGGTGCCGGGAGATTTTATTTTCGCAGCGCCTGAGCTCCAAAGAAAGACATATGGTGGCGTTCCTCCTGATGCATTTGGCGCTAAGGTGACTTCAGGGGTTTTGCAAGTTAATGTCAAATGCGGGCCAACCGCAACTGAAAGCGCTGCAGGTGCAGTCACAACTATAGATTTCAAAAAAAGGGTAGGCGCGCCCGTAGATGAAATTGTAACATTGTACGATCCGGCACTCAATGAGCCGGCCGGATTGGTCGTAGCACCATTAGACCAGAGGTAAGCATAGATTTTATTTCCTCCTGTTACACTAAGTTCAACGGAGCCATTTTTAGAGTCAGAACAGCTGTTGTGTATCGTAGATTTAACGGTAGCTTTGATGGAATCAATAGGCGTACTTGCCAGCCAAACTGTCGCGTTCATGATTAGTTTTCGGTGATTGCCCTCTGCATCGCCGAGCCATCCGTCATATAGGGTATCACCAGTATCGCCGGTTCCATCGTCAGGCAAAGAACTATCAGCAATCGCAAAAACTCTTCCTTTAGCATATTGTGATGCAGTGGCGAGGACCTCGTTCTTCAATTTTTGAGTACCATTTTTATAAAATAAGCCTTCTGTTTTCGGATTAACTACAGGATTGATCGTAATTGTATTTCCTGCGGAAGTTTTGATCTTGGTCACATTTCCAAACGATCCATTCAAAATCGGATGATTGGTTGTGGAGATCACATTGGTACTTGTCTGAGAAATATTAGCCATATTGTAATTAAAGCCAAATGGATTCGATTGGATGGAATTGTTGTTCATCAAATCATTCAAAATCGCCGGACTATCAATTCCATCAAAATTGCGGTCAGACATGTCGTGATTGCCCACCAAAAACAGACCTCCACCGTTCTCGATGAATCTGATGATAGCAGTTTTTTCTGCAAGGGTAAAGGCGATATTGGGTTCGCATAGTACGAGTATCTGATAATTGCTCAAATCCTGACTATTGCCAGAATCGGCAAAAGTGATTTTTCCTCCGATCGGCAACGTTTCAACTAAATAGCCTTTTTTTACACATTCAATTGCCCAGGCAGACAAACCACCCGACCAGTAATTTTCAGGTGTAGAAGTAGTAATGCCACTTTGCGCAGGAGTAGGAAATCTTTGCGGATTGGCTTCGGTGCCCGATCCTCCGATAGTAGCTACACCCGTACCAAAACCAACGTTGTATTTGTCTGCATCGATTACCCAGTCGGCATTAGCTGCACTTTCTGCTTTGGTGGCGTCAAATAAAATTTTTACCTGTGCAGTTAATGAACAACTAAAATAAAAAAGTAAAAAAGTGAAAAGAATGGAATGTCTGAGCATGAAAAATTGTTTATAAAAGCAAAAGGGACACTAACCTAAATTATATTTTATTAGGTTCATAAGATGCAAAATTATTGCAAATTATGATATTGTGTGGAATTTGAATTCGTTTTAACAAGAAATTGAATAATTGATTACAAATCCTTAATTTTGTATTGTGCTTCTTTCATAGAGGCGCAACTTTTGATGTCGCGGACAATAATTGCCGCGATTCAACATATATTTTGAGGGCGACGCCAAGGTGTTCGCCTTCTTTTTTTCTGATATAATAAACGATGAATATGAATTTTGATCAAAATAAAGCTAACCAAGCGATTAGCAAACTTACTAATCCATTTCTCCTTAAACTTTACCTTTTTAACAATCTGCCTGCGGCATGGTTTGTAGGAATCGGGTTAAAAAGTCTATCTCTAGAACAAGCGGAAGTGAGGTTACCCTATTCGTGGTGGTCAAAAAATCCATTTCAATCCATATACTTTACAGCATTGTTGGCAGCTGGAGAATTTTCTTCAGGCGTAATTGCGGCAGCTATCTTAAAAGGATTTAAAGGGAAAATATCCATGCTTGTCAGTCACGTCGAAGCAGATTTTATCAAGAAAGCCAAAGGGGTTTGCATCTTTACCAGTTCCGATGGTATTGCAATACTTAATTGTATCCAAACCGCAGTGCGCACAGGTGAAGCGCAAACTATCATCGCTAAATCCATTGCAACCAATAAAAGTGGTGAAGTGGTCGCTGAGGTTAGGGTTACATGGACTTTTAAATTGAAAGTTGAAAGTTGAAAATTAAAAATGATTAATGATCAATGACTGAAGTTTCGGTGGATACTGTAATTTGGGTAACCCATAAAACGGATAACTAAATTTTAAAGAACCGGAGGTTCGACTTATTTTGTAAGGATGGATTTCAATCCATCCACCATACGCGCCCTAAAAATTGAGTGCCGAAGGTACGGTGCCTTTCATTTCACGCAAAGACTGCAAAGATTACGCAAAGACCGCCAAGGATTTTTGCCGTCGCATTGAAAGTTTATATAATATTGCAAACATCTTACGTGAATATGCTCCTCAAGTTGTCAACACCGAAATTTTAGTCACTGATTAATGATCAATGATCAATTCCTAATTTACGGTAGGGTGGATTAGTACAGTAGAGATTTTAAAATTGTCGTCTACAATAAATTTATGCAGCAAATACTTTTGCAGAAAATTATGTTTCATACTGATAGAGGCAATAAAGTTATGAGAATTTAACCGGGAAGCAAAAAGGTAACGCGTACCTTCTTGGCTAATTTCAAAGTGATACCAAAAATTTGTATTCTGCGGATGTCACTTAGGTAGTATTGAAATCATTAGCGAGGTAATATGAAGAAAACTATCTCTATTTTTTTTTGAGCAGTAAAAATCCTTATTATATTTGCCGAAAGTACCATATAAAAGCTGCAATTAATATTTCAGAATTAAGAAAGTTAAACTGCCTGTTGGGTTTTCTATTAACTTACTGACAATCATGTACATATTACATAAAGTTCATCCACTGCTTAGCGCTTTCATTGATTCCTACTGGGAGTCAACGTTTGAGCAAATGCATGAACCGCTGTACGATGAATTGTTCGTTGCTCAACTTTATCCAAATATCATTATCAACTTATCGGAGGATTATCATCGAAATACAGAGAGAATTAATTCGACCACATTAATTGGCATCAACACATCTCCTATTCATTTTTTACATAAAAGTACGAATCAACTCTTTGGTATCAGGTTCAAACCAAGTGGCTTATCTGTTTTTTTACCCATTTGCTTACACGAGATAGCTAATATTTCTGTGAGTTTACCGGACATTTTTGGACAAAAAGGATTGGATTTAACCAATAGAATTATTGATGCGACGAATAGCGCCGAGCGCATTAAAATTACAGAGGAGTTTTTTTTTAGACACATTAACGAACATTTATTGGACAAATGGCGATTTTACCAACTTGCACAAGAACAACTAATGCATTTATGCACTGAATCTAATGCTATTCCCATTTTGGTAAAAAAAATGAACACTACACAGCGTACTTTCGATCGTCATTTTCAGCAGATACTGGGACTTTCACCGAAGAAAATCAGCAGATTGCTTAGATTTCAAAAAGTTTTTGCAGCTATGCACCAGCCAAATTTCAGACTCAGCCAATTTAATTATTATGAAATGGGATATTACGACCAAGCTCATTTTAGTAAGGAGTTCAAGGAGTTTTCAGGCTTTGCACCTCAAGTTTATTTGGCTTCAGAATATTTTGTCCAAAATTTACAAGCCGACCATTAGTACTTGTATTAGGTTTGTCGGGAAATAACTACTTTCTCGGTGGAATATTTCATTGAACTTATTTTTGTTTACCTACTAAATAACCGTTTATGAAAAGTTTCAACAAACCAATTTTACTACTTCGATTAGCAATGCTTTTCTCTTTTATCTTTATTTGCAATTCCGTTAATGCTACTAACTACTTCGTTCGAACTGACGGTAATAACACTAACAACGGACTATCGAACACTCCGACAGGTGCATGGAAATCAGTCAATGACGCACTATATGGTTATTGCAATTGGGGAGCCGGCCCAACAGGTCAGGGCGTACCAATGTTGCCGGGCGATACACTTTTCGTGAATGATGGTTTATATTTAGAGGATGGTTACGGTTACGGATTGAAAATTGACGGTATTTCAGGTAGCAATAACAATCGTTTTTTCCTGAAATCCATCAACAAATGGGGTGCAAAGCTCCAGCTATCATCGCAATTCAATAGTTTTAACATTGTCAATAGCAAGGGTATTACTATCGATGGTTTTGATATTTTCAATGCAGTTGGTTCAACCAATATTTATAGCGGTATTGTAGTAAATTATCCAAGTGAGTTCGTTACGATTCGAAATTGCAAGGTGCATAATTTTGGTTTGGGCGGCATAGGTGGTGATGGTAGCAATATTATTGTCGAAAACAATGAGGTTTACGACAATTCAATCCGAAATGCAGGCAATGGCAGCGGAATTAATTTCTATCATCCAAGAGTGGTCAGTGCCAACAGATTGTCAAATGGCTACGGTCATATCATTCGAGGCAACAGGGTGTATAACAATTATTGCAATCAGTTTTATACTAATGTGATGGGCCAGCCTTCTCCCCCAACAGACGGTAACGGAATCATCATTGACGATTGGAATTTTACGCAAAATTCATCCGGTACTCCTTATAAAGTACCCTGTTTAATAGAAAATAATGTCTGTTTTAAGAACGGAGGCTCGGGTATTCGTGTATATGACAGCGACAATGTAACGGTCAGAAATAATACGTGCTATTACAATTGCTGGGTAACAGCCAACTATCCATCAGGTTCAAATGACTATCCTTCCGGCGATATCGGCGTTTCTTGTGAAGCTGGTTATGGCAATAATATTATGCTTGTAAATAATATTGCGATTTCTGACCCAAGTCTTCCATCTTCAAATTATGGTATTGGCGTAGGTAATAGCATCACTAATTCGAATGTGATGAATAATTATGCCAATAAGATATTCTTTGCATCGAGTGGATCGGCCAATGTGATTGGTGCCGATGCAAAATTTGTTCTTGCAGGAACTAATCCCGTAACAGCAGATTTTCACCTAGGTGCTGCAAGTCCTGCCATCAATATTGGCCTCAACTCCAATTCAGCTGCAAAGGATTATGATGGCATCGTTCGACCTCAAGGGGGCATTACTGACGCAGGTGCCTATGAACGAGTTGGCGGATGTACACCACCTAATCCAGGCACAATAAGTTCAGCTGCTAGTCTATGTGTTGGATCGACAACTATTGCCAGTTCTACCGTTGGTGGTGGTATATGGTCCATCAGCCCGACTAATGTAGCAAGCATAAATGCGGCTTCCGGACTGATAACAGGTTTAATTGCAGGCACAGCAACCATTTCCTATTCGGTAAGTGCCAATGGATGTTCAGCTACTGCTACTGCTTCAGTAGTGATCAACGCAATGCCCAGTGCCGGAACAATAAGTTCAGCGGCCAGTTTGTGTGTAGGAGCGACGACCACTGCCAGCTCCACTGTAGGTGGTGGCACATGGTCCATCAGCCCGACTAGTGTTGCAAACATAAATGCTAGTTCCGGTCTCATTAATGGCCTAAGCACGGGGACGGCTACCATTTCCTATGTTGTCAATGCCAACGTATGCTCTGCTACTACGACTGGTTCGGTAGTGATCAACGCCTTGCCAAGTGCCGGTACAATAAGTAACGCAGCCAGTCTATGTGTTGGGTCGACGATTACTGCCAGCTCTACTGTTGGTGGTGGTACATGGTCCATCAGCCCGACTAATGTTGCAAGCATAAATGCTAGTTCCGGACTGATAACAGGTTTAATTGCAGGAACGGCAACTATTTCTTATACAGTTAGTGCCAACGGATGTTCCGCTACTGCTACTCGTTCTGTAGTGATCAACGCAATGCCCAGTGCCGGTACGATAAGTTCTGTTGCTGGTTTGTGTGTTGGTTCGACGACTACTGCCAGCTCTACTGTTGGTGGTGGTACATGGTCGATCAACCCGACTAGTGTAGCGAGCATAAATGCTAGTTCCGGTCTCATCAATGGCGTGGGTGCAGGGACGGCAACGATTTCCTATGCAGTTAGCGCCAACGGATGTTCAGCTACTGCAACTGGTTCAGTAGTAATCAACGCAATGCCAAGTGCCGGAACAATAAGTTCTGCAGCCAGTCTATGTGTTGGTTCGTCGACGACCGCTAACTCCACTGTTGGTGGTGGTACATGGTCCATCAACCCGACCAGTGTAGCGAGCATAAATGCTGCTTCCGGTCTGATAACTGGTTTAAGTGCAGGATCGGCTACGATTTCCTATGCAGTTAGTGCCAATGGATGTTCAGCTACTACAACTGGTTCAGTAGTGATCAACGCAATGCCAAGTGCCGGAATAATAAGTTCAGCAGCCAGTTTGTGTGTTGGATCGACGACTACTGCCAACGCCACTGTAGGTGGTGGCACATGGTCTATCAGCCCGGCTAGTGTAGCGAGCATAAATGCTGCTTCCGGTCTGATAACAGGTTTAAGTGCAGGCACAGCAACCATTTCCTATTCGGTCAGTGCCAATGGATGTTCAGCTATTACAACTGGTTCAGTTGTAATCAACGCAATGCCAAGTGCCGGAACAATAAGTTCTACTGCCAGTCTATGTGTTGGGTCGACGACTACCGCCAGCTCTACTGTTGGTGGTGGTACATGGTCCATCAACCCGACTATTGTCGCAAGCATAAATGCTGTTTCCGGTCTGATAACAGGTTTAAGTGCAGGCACAGCAACCATTTCCTATTCGGTCAGTGCCAATGGATGTTCAGCTATTACAACTGGTTCAGTTGTAATCAACGCAATGCCAAGTGCTGGAACAATAAGTTCCGCAGCCAGTTTGTGTGTTGGATCAACAACAACCGCCGGCTCCACTGTAGGTGGTGGTACATGGTCCATCAGCCCGACTAATGTTGCAACTATAAATGCTGCTTCCGCTCTGATAACAGGTTTAAGTGCAGGTACAGCAACCATATCCTATACATTCAGTGCAAACGGCTGCTCGTCTACAATTACTAAAACAATAACTTTGAATAGTGCAGCGACTGCACCTGTTTTTTCTGTTCCATCAGGAACTTACACTGTCGCTCAAAATATTGTTTTGTCATCGACCATCGGCAGCAACATACGCTATACTATAGATAATACAACGCCCACTGCAGTGATAGGAACGGTATATAGTGCTCCCATTGTGGTTGCCAACACCCAAACCATAAAAGCGATTGCTTACAACGCTACCTGTACATCTGGCGTTTCCAGTGCAATTTATACATTTATCACGCCGATAGTAGTAAGAGCGAGAAGTGCCAATTCTGCTGGAGCGAGTATGCGAGTAGATGTAATGAGCAATTCTTCAGTAAGTGGAACGACTATTTTGCAAAGTAAAACATTTACCAATTTAGCCACAACTTTTGCAAATTATACATTTAATGCAACTGTTACAGTCCAACCTCAATGGGTACGTGTGAATTTTATAAATGACGGTGGTTCACCCAATTACGATTTAGAAGTAGATTATATGAAGCTAAAAAGTACTACCTATCAAACGGAAGCAGCAACAACTTATGGGATAGGAATATGGAAAGGCACCGGTTGCAATGTGGGCATTTTCGACCAATCAAGTTTTTTGCAATGCAATGGTTATTTTCACTATTTGGCGACTTCCACAATAAGCGCTCCTACTACAGGCACTAGTATCAACACAACTTCAAATTTGCGCTTGTATCCAAACCCCGCCAAAGATCTGTTACACATTGATATAAGTTCTTTTGAAGATCAAAATCTTCAATTGAAGATACTGGATATCACTGGTCGAGAGGTTTGGCAACAAGACCTTAGATTGACAACAGGGCAGACAGAGGCAGAGATTCCAATAAATCTCGAAAATGGCATTTATTTTTTAACAACTGCTCCCAACAGATCCTTTAGAACGGTAAAATTTATTGTCCAAAAGAATTAGGAGGATTATGAATAAAATACGCAAACCGCTTGTACCAGATCTGGTGTCAAGCGGTTTGTTTTTGGAGCTATTTGGATTTAATTCACAGGCTTATTTGATCAAGTCTATCAGTTCCAGATTACAATTTGAATATAGAAAATATTTGCCTTTTTTGTGCGATTTGGTTTACGGTAATTTAAGCAGTAAAATATTATAGCAAAGAAATGTGTATCTAAAACCTCTCTGAACTGTCGAGAAAATTTGTTTTAACACCAAATATGTTCAATCCAAGTTCACGCTGAAAATGTACAATAAACGCTGCGATTTCTATATAGGACAGCTCAACACATCATCTTTGCAAAGTTCAACAGGTCCGCTTCTTTGAATTTGTCGGCCATAAATTGTACGCCGATGGGCAAACCATTTGAATCCGTACCCAAAGGCAATGCGATCGCAGGAATACCGGCCATGTTGGCGTAAACCGTAAATATATCGGCTAAATACATGGCAACTGGATCTTGCAATGACTCGCCAATGTTCCAGGGTGGAGTAGGCGAAGCGGGTAATAAGATAAAATCGTAGCTGCTGAAGATTTCGGCGGTTTTTTCTGCCAGTAATCTCCTGACTTTCTGGGCTTTGCTGTAATAGGCATCGTAATATCCGGCACTAAGCACAAATGTTCCCAGCATGATCCTTCTTTTTACTTCAGTGGAAAAACCTTCGCTGCGGGATTTGGTATAGGTTTCGTACAAGTTGGTAGCATCTTTACTTCTGTGTCCAAAGCGAATACCATCGTAGCGGGACAAATTAGAACTGGCTTCCGCAGTAGTCAATACATAATAGGCAGGAATAAGGAAATCCAATAGTTCGAAATCAAGCAAATCCACCTGATGTCCTTTTTGGCGTAAATCATGGATCAGACCCATCGTTTGCGATTTGATTTCGGGATCTATTCCTTCGTGATCAATCGCATTTCCGAAAGTAGCTATCTTGTATGTGGTCTTAGTGGTATCAAAATGACTGTATTTTGGAACCGGACTGCTACTGACCGTTGAATCATATTCATCTGCTCCGGCCATCAATTCCAGCAGCAAGGCTGCGTCCTCCACACTGTGTGTGAGCGTGCCGATCTGATCAAAAGAAGAACCGTATGCCAGCAAACCATGTCTGGATATTCTGCCGTAGGTAGGTTTAAAACCAATCACACCGCAAAAAGCTGCAGGTTGTCTGACAGAGCCACCTGTGTCTGAACCCAAGGATGCCAGACAGGTATGCGCTTGTACCGACACAGCTGATGCACCCGAAGATCCTCCAGGCACTTTTTCCGGGTTAGCAGCATTTCTGGTGGGGCCATAAACAGAATTCTCATTGGTGCTGCCCATTGCAAACTGATCGCAATTCACCCTTCCGATGATGATGACATCTTCGTCAATCAAACGCTGTAGCGCAGTAGCAGTAAAAAGCGACGTGAATCCTTCCAGTATTTTTGAAGCAGCAGTCACCTGGTGGCCTTCATAACAAATAACGTCTTTGATCGATATTACCAGACCGGCCAGTTTTCCAAGCTTTGCAGGATCGTTGCTCATTTTTTGATCGAGTTCATCCGCTTTGTCAAGCGCTTCTGCTTTAAAAACTTCGATATAAATATTGAGCGCACGCTTATCTTCGATTTTTTGCAGGTATTGTTCGACCAGCATTCGATGAGTGATGTTGCCAGTAGAAATTGCTGCTTGTATCGTACTTAATGTAGTATATTGCATTTCATTTTTCTTGTTGAGATAATACTGCACTTGGAACGGAAATTTGCACAATATGTTCCTGTTGCAAGCAGATAAGTGATTTCATCAATAAAGCACAAGGACTCTTTACTTAGCGCGAATTTGCAACAGGGTCTGACCCATTCCTGCCATATTTATCTGAGCATTTCTGTCGATAGTTGTTCCTTTTTTTACCTGTGTGATAGTAACAGGCTGCAAAGCGAGCCACTTAAATGCAGTTTTCTCGGCTCAGATTAATTTTATGGGGAGAAGCTTATCTTTGCACCAAAAAAGATAAG
>JBMOJB010000071.1:0-16939 GCA_049316985.1 Saprospiraceae bacterium
ATGAAAAGAATTGTTTTATATGTTTTTAGTTGGGTGTTATTATTTAACACTTTCACCCTTAACGCACAGCGAAACTGTGCTTCCAATGAGGTTTTACAACAAATGCTAATCGAACACCCCGAGATGCTTCAAAATCGGGAAAAAATAGAACGGCAGACTGCGGACTACGTTTCAAATAGCATGCAATCAAAAAGTCGGGCTGTAGTTACTATACCGGTAGTTTTTCATATAGTTTGGAGAACCGGTAAAACTGCTGAAAATATTTCTGACGCTCAAATTCAGTCGCAATTAGATGTTATAAATAAAGATTTTAGAAAACTAAATGCTGATGCTTCTTCCACGCCATCACTTTTTTCTGCTTTGGTTGCAGACAGTGAAATTAATTTTTGTCTGGCCCAAAGAACTCCATCGGGCACCGCAACAAATGGAATTGTTCGCTATCAATCATCCAGAACCACAGATTGGGGAACCAATAATGCGGTGAAAAGTGCTTATCCAGCTTGGAATAGTTCGAAATATCTCAATATTTGGGTTTGTTCAATAGGAAGCGGAATATTGGGGTATGCACAATTCCCCGGAGGACCAACATCTACTGATGGGGTGGTGATTGACTATCGATATACCGGATTGAGTGGATCAGCTAGCGCACCCTATAATCTTGGTCGCACTTTAACTCATGAAATTGGACATTATTTTAATTTATACCATATCTGGGGTGATGCCAACTGCGGCAATGACCAAGTTGCCGACACTCCTATTCACACGACCGATAATGGCGGATGTCCGGTATTTCCCAAAAACAACAGCTGTGGAGGTACTTTGCATGCCGAAATGACCATGAATTATATGGATTACACCAATGATGCCTGTATGTATATGTTTTCAACAGGTCAAAAGGAAAGGATGCAAGCATTATTTGCAACTGGAGCGATTCGTGCAAGTTTGGTTAATTCTGATGGTTGTCAGCCTCCTACCAGTACCGGAACTTGTTCTGGACCGGGGGGATTAAGTTCTGCTGCAATTACATCAACTAGTGCAACTTTGAGCTGGAGTGTTGCCAGTGGGGCTACGGCTTATTCCTTGCAATATAAGACTTCAAGTGCTACTACCTGGACAACATTGAGTGTAAACGGCACAAGTCAGGTGTTGACAGGATTGATTGCTTCCACGACTTATAATTACCGGGTGGCGTCTAATTGTGCAGGAACGTTGAGTGCCTATTCTAATGCAGCTTCATTCAATACTTCGTCAGTAGGTACAGTTTGT
This sequence comes from Saprospiraceae bacterium, assembly GCA_049316985.1. GTDB lineage: Bacteria > Bacteroidota > Bacteroidia > Chitinophagales > Saprospiraceae > CANHEE01. The sequence goes on from JBMOJB010000071.1 coordinate 1,267, forward strand.
ACAGATATTTATGAAAGTAACAATACCTCGGCAACAGCATTTACTTTATCTCCCGGCACTACAATTAGTGCAGCGATTTCGACAACCGCTGACATTGACTGGTTTAAAATTACTACTACCGCAAGTCAAAAAAAGATTAAAGTGACTTTATCAAATTTATCCGCTGATTACGATCTGGAATTGTACAATTCTAACCTGAAAAGGATCAGTTCTTCCGCTAAAGCCGGAACTACTACCGAAGTAGTAAAATTCAATACAGGAGCTACCGGCGCCACTTATTTTGTGAAAGTTTTTGGATATGGTGGTGCTTTTTCTGCTAGTAATTGTTACAGTTTACTTCCGGAAATTAGTGCCTCTAATTTCAGAAGTACTACCGATGATGCTGAAATTGATGCACTGAAAGATGATACTTTTGACTATTCTATTGTACCCAATCCAGCTTCCAATGAAATATTTATAACTACTAATGAACCGATTTTAGTCAATACTCAGATTTCCATATTTGATTTAACTGGTAGAACATTGGTCAGAAAGGAAGTAATGGTTGATGATTTAAGTAATATTCCTCTTGATGTTTCAGTACTTGATGATGGCATCTATATCGTGAATATTTTTAGTGGAAAATCAAGTTGCTCAAAAAAGTTAATCATTAATAAAGGAAAATAGTGTAAATGGATTGAATTGAAACAATAAAGCGATTCGCATCGAAAATTGGTGCGAATCGCTTTGTTGTTTATTGTCTTAAACTTTAAACCAAAAACAACTATTTATGTTAAGAAGTACATGACTACGCATTTGCCCTTATTCCCTTTAGGAATTGTAGCTTTTCCTTTTGAACAGGTTAATCTGCATATTTTTGAACCACGTTACAAACAATTAATTTCAGAATGTGAAAAGACAAACCAAACTTTTGGCATTCTTCCTTTTTTAGATAAAAAATTGATGCATTTTGGAACAGAAATGAAGCTGCTGAATATTGAGAAAGTGTATGCAAACGGAGAGATGGACATCAAAACCCTTGGAATGAGGGTATTTAAACTGGAAGAATTTTACCCCAAATTAGACTTAAAATTGTATGGTGCCGGTGATGTTACCATGCTCCCAACTGAACTGCAATCGGATTACTTTTCCAATGTCAAAATTATAGAATTAGTAAACGAGCTATTTTCAGTACTTGAAATAAAAAAAGCTATTCCTGAAATTGATGATCATTTCAGCACATTTAAATTAGGTCATCTGGTTGGCTTTAATATTGAGCAAGAGTTTGAGTTTCTTATTCTCAAAACTGAAAGCGACAGACAAGTCTATATGTACAAACATCTTGAAAGTCTACTACCTATCGTGCGGGAAATGCATAAATTACAGGAAAGGGCAAAGTTGAATGGGCACTTTAGAAATATTATTCCACCTGACCTATACAATCTTTAACCTCCGATTGTGGCCATACTTGAATATTGATTGAATTGGTTTCTTTTTTCCGCTTCCCAACCGTCCTTTGCGCGGTAGTTAAGCGTGTTGTTTATGAATTCCAAAATTTCGAAGTCAGTTAATCCCGCTCTCATCATGTTTTTAACATTTAAGACGGGTTCGCCGTACAGACAAGTCTGAAATCCGCCATCCGGTCTTAATCGTATTCTATTGCAAGTGCCACAAAAAGACCTACTATATGCAGCGATGATACCAATATTCCCGCTATGACCCGGTATTTGATAGTGATACGCTGTTGAATTCGGTGGATCAAATGACTTTCGAATTTCCGGGTAAGCGATTTTTATGGTATCAAGTATTTTTGTGTAGTTCCATTGGATGCCGGAATAACTTTTTTGGTCACCATTAAATGGCATTTCTTCAATAAAGCGCACACTTATCGGTAAATCCTTTGTCATTGCAACCATTTTCGGAATTTCACTGGTATTGATGTTTTCCATTACTACGCAGTTAATTTTTATTGCTATTCCTTCCGTCAAGAGCAAATCTATCGTATCAAGTACTTTGTCGAGGTCATTTCGCTTTGTAATGCCAAAGAAAATGTCGCTATCAAGCGCATCGAGACTAAGGTTGCAGCTGTTTATTTTCCATTTCTTAAATTGGGAAATATAAGGAGCGGTAAGCGTGCCGTTGGTAGTGATCGCTATGTCCTTTAATTTGTCAATTGACGCCAATTTTCCAATAAATTTATCAATATCTTTTCTGATAAAAGGTTCACCACCTGTTATTCTGATTTTATCTACTCCTGCGTTAACTAGTAAGTTGGATATTCTGAACATCTCTTCAAAGCTAAGAATTCCGTCTTTTTTAAGCCAGTTCAATCCCTCTTCAGGCATACAATAAGTACATCTCAGATTGCAGCGATCTGTTACTGCAAGCCTTAAGTAATTGATTTTTCTATTGAAATTATCCGTCAAAAGATTTTTTTTATGAATGACAAATTATAATACCTGCTGTAGTTTGACAATGGTAAATGGTTGAGAATCTTTAAAATCCCTTCCACATCTCAGGTACGATTTCTTATTCGGATCATCTATGCCATCTCTTCATCTTACCAAGGTAACTTCTCCTTTGAGAAGAATCTTTTTTGCAGTACCATTTAGTTCAAAAACAAGATAATAGATATAAACATCTGAGGCGTATTGGTTTCCGTTCCACTGAGCATCAGCATTATTGCTTTCAAATACCAGATTACCCCATCTGTCAAATATCGCGATAGAATTGAATGTTGCTATACTTGCAGGAGGAATATTCAGTATTTTTAAAAGGGAATTTTCTCCTTGGATATCAGGAGTAAATATAGTTGGTATGCTTACCGTATAGATTGTAATAGTATCGGTGCCCAAACATCCATCTGTACTTAATCCTTTGATAGTAATAACAGAAGTTGCTGAATTGGGAGTTACCGTATATGTGTCACCCCCTGAATTATCTTGCCACAGAATCGTGCCCATGTCTAGGTTTTCCCCGCTGGCTTTAAGTTTGATGGCTTGTTGGTTCAAAGATATAATTCCGGGATTAGCTTGGATACTTATCTTCGGATTGTTTCCTTTGGATACGAGTATTGTTTGATTAACAGGACAATTTCCTTTTATAGTTTTTGCACTAAGTGTATATCGGCCTGAAGTATTGAAGATAAGCATGTTGCCATTTTTTTCAATTGCAGGACTAAAGGAATACATATTGAACAGTGAATCATTTGGAATAATTACTTTAGTACTCAACTGGTCACAAATAGTAAGTTTAGATTCGATGGAAACAGTATCAATCACCCTTTCGATATCAATGGAAGCTGATGTTTTGCAACCATCTTTTTCTGTGCTAACCGTAAATTTTCCTGTGGCAGTAGCAAGCGGATTTGTGCAGTTGGTACAACTCAATCCTATTGAAGGTGACCAAGAAACAGTAGAACTACCGACTGCATTGAGCTGAGCCTCTACTTTTTCAGCATGACAAAACACAGATTTAACAGCGGAAATACTTAATCGGGTGCCCTTGAAAAAAGCTTCTGCTGATTTTATTGACGGACAAAAACCTTGTTTACTGCCAGTTACGGTATAAGTTCCGGCTTGTGTTGTGCGTGGATTCGAACAATCGGAACAAGAAAGTGGAGCAGCCGGTTTCCATTCAAACTTATCATAAGCTGAACTGTTTGTAACAATTAAATTTGCAATCTGGCCTATACAAGTGGTATCAACCTTAAGTTCTAATTCGGGAAGCTTGGGTAAAACCAAGATGCTAAATGTATCGATCCTGGAACAGGATACATTATTGATTTTTCTGATGTAAAGTGATGATTTTTCCGCAATGAACTTCAGATTTGCCTTATTAGTAGGGCTTGCTGCACCCAATATTGGATTCATCCATTCGAATGTCGCCTTAGGATAAAGGGGCAAGGGCATAGAACCTGAATACAAAAGGATTGTGTCTCCCTGACAATAGAAAGGTTTTGCCGGAACTACAATCAGATTCATATTATCGGGTATTGAATCCACTATAACATAAATTGAATCAGTAAGTGTGCATTTTGCAGTATTGATATGAGCGTAAATCCAACCACTTTTAATCGCTATAATTTCTGTTTGTAAGGAATCTGTTTGAAGAATGGATACTGCACTGCTTTGCCATATAAAATTTGAAGCTGAGGCGGAGTTGTTCTTTCCAATATCAGCATTAATTCTTTTTCTGCTTCCTTTGCAAATTTTTAAGGTATCCGCACCTTGAATATCTATTTTTCCCACTAATTGTACCTGTATAGTATCATACAGCACGCAATTGTTGGATTCTCCTTTTAAAATATACTTTTCGGATTGGGTTGCTTGAATAAATACATCGTTGCTAGAGGGGTCTGATGGACCTGCGGGAGTCCAGGAAAATTTTGAATCCGGTGCGAAAGTAAAGGATGCCAATTTTATTTTTTCCTTGTAACAGGCTTCGATTAACTTATCAACGACCGGCATATTGATACGACGAACTTGTATTTCAATGGTATCTGCCACAACACAAGTTCCGATATTTGCTTTTACCGTTATTTGTCCTGAGAACTTCGGTTTGAAACTTACTTTTTCTGCATTCGGACTGGAAAATAAATTTGTAGGTGACCATTCGAGGAATTGGCTTCCAAAATTATTTACTGCGCGCAACTCAATTGTACCGCCCTCACAAATACTTAAGGACGATATGGTGTCAATTTGAAGTTCAGGTTTTACAATATGTACGTAAAAAGAGTCCGTGACTGTACAAGCATTAACGCTACCTGTAATGCTAAACCAACCATCTTTGGATGGATTAATAAATGTCTTCGCTTTGAAAGGAGTGCTGAACGCCGAATCAGTCTGCCAGTGATACCTATTTGCCCCCGACGCACTTAAAAGAATTCCTTTTGCGCCAATTGTGTTTTTACAGATATTCAGCGTGTCAGGAAAATTTAATGAAAGTGTTAGATTGTCCTGAATAAATACTTTGTAAGTGACAAGTGGAGCAAGGCCGCAACCAAAATCTCGTGAGAGCGTAATTTCTAAGTATTCCTGGTTCTCCAACAGGTTGTCATTCAGCGCTTGAATCGGAAAACTCAATTCTATTTCCCCGGGAGGAAATGTGATAACATTTGGTATATTTGCTTGATAATCAGTATTTCTTGTTGCTGTTCCACCAAAACTGACTTGATAACTCAAAGCAGTATTTGAAGCTCGATTAAGTCTAAAAACAATATATTCACCCAAACCGGAACAATTTTCAATTAATGTTTCCAGTCCGATTGCGGAGTTAAAACTTATCTCCGGTGCAGATCCTTTGATATCACCAATAAATACACCGGAGTCAAAATTTTCATCTCCTCTGTCAGCGATGGCTAGCTTGAGGTGATAAGTATTACAAGGTATTACCTTACTTTGGGCGCTAAGTGTTTTTCGATATCCATTCTTTCCAATCGTAAGTCCGTTGTAAACAATCTCTTTTCCATCAAAATTATTCCGATAATACTGATAATTGCTGCTTGAATTAACTTGTCCAATGCTTATCGGTGTACCATCCGGTAGAATAGCAAGATTTTTTTTCGGACTGATTTTGGGGTCACCAATAATGCCGGGCCCATCAATCAGAAGCGCAAAAATGTCGTAAAAGGTGGGGTCGCTAATAAATTCCGGGTATTCCTCGGATCCGAAAATGTATTCAAAATTTATCTCGTCTGTATTTGCAAAAACATCAAATTCAACGACACAGGCATCCTTGGATTTGCTCCCTCCTTCCAATATCGATAGAGAATCCAAGTCGTTGTCTCCCTTTAATTTTAATGAAGTACTTGCCAATAGATGGGCACTTTGGTTGATTTTTCTGATATCACCTGATGACAAAACGATACCAGTGCCAAGTCCAAGATCTGAATTATCTGTGGCATTGAAAGTGCCGTAATTAAATTTGCCGGTTCCGCAGTTAATATTTTTTAGGTTAACCAAAGTTCCTGGTCTTGCCACCGCTGCTTCAACCGATTTATTTGATGGGGATAAATCGAAGTCGACAGGCTTAAAGGCCGGGCATTGTTCTTGCGAGCAAATCCATTTACCTGAAAAACCTTCGTACACGCCTGCTTTATCAGAAATGAATTGAAGGGTCATACAATTCGACGTTGCATAAACATCAAAACCGGAGCCACCGGAATTAAACCCGGAGTTAAAATCTTCCCCAATTATTTTTCGTATTAGTGGTGCAGTAGTATCGGGTCCGTTATAAAACTTTAAGCTATCACCTATTTCCAGATTGTAATCTACCAATGTAAATTTTATGCATTGGTGTGGTTCGGAAGGGCATATTGTGTACACAATATTTTCATTGTCTTTGTAATCTTTGTCCGGTCCGCCGCTGTCATATAATACGCCATTGCAGGCTTTTGACGGGGAATCTGCAATTGTAGCAGGCTGATATTCGCTGACACAAATTTGAAAATCACCGGCACCTTTTTCATCGGAAACTCTGATAAAATAAGTTTCATTCTTACTTAATCCGAAGGCATTTACAGAAATAATATTTTCAAGTACAAAGGAAGTGTCAGAACAAATTTTGACTAAACCTCCCGGTAGACAATCTCCCCGATATATTCCCAAAATTGGAAATATAATTCCCTTTGGACCTGTAGATTTGACAGTGATGGAATAATCACTAGGTGAAGAAGTAACAAAAGTAAACCAAACGTCGCTGTCATTATTTCCATCTGCGCTACAGAAAGAATTTTTACTTACGACATTGATTGTAGGTTTTGCTCCATCATTTGAATACACTAGGGGAGTGCAGATAGGTGCCGTACCCAATGCAATTGCGGTATTACAATCGTCATTTATAGGATTCTGTGCATGCAATTGCTGCAGATTTAAAGATATTGTCAACAACAAGAAGTAAAATAATACTTTCATAAGTAAACCTATTGTATTGCAAAAGAACGGAAAATTTCCTGCAGGAAACAAAATGATGGCAATTTTAAGGAGTAATTTTACAAAAAAAAGATGTTCATGCGCTTTAGGCCCTCAATAATGGAAAATAAGGAAGATGGTTTCTGGTAAGAAAATAAACTATTTCTTACTTATTTAGCAGATTTATCGCTGTAAATCTCAATTTTTCGTTTCTTTGCTTTCGGTTTTAAAAATTTATATTGAATGAATAAGAAGATAATTTATCTATTGTTAACGGCAGTATTGCTTGGATCTATTTTTTTTTGGATGAAAAATAAGCAAGAATCTTCGGATGCTTCTTGCCATGACACTACTGCACATGAAGGACATCAAGGGGAAGGTGTGGCAATGAAATCCCCTGCAAACCAAGCGCTTTTAGATGAAGTAATGGCCATTCACGATGAAATCATGCCCAAAATGGGCAGGTTAAATGAACTACAACAGAAGATGATTGATATGGCCAAAGCCAGTAAAGACAAAAATCAGAAAAGTAGTTATCAGGCGATGGCCACTGAATTGGGAAGAGTGAGTGATTCGATGTTTGAATGGATGGAAAAATTTCCGGAAAATTTGGACAGTCTGCCGGAGCCACAGATGAAAATGATTTTAGAAGAACAAAAAGCAAGTATCTCCGTGATGAAAGAACAAATGCTAAATACACTCAAAAAAAGTGATGATATCATTACAAATACTAAAGAAACAAACCTATGAAACTTGCAAAAATACTCTTATTCACTTTAAGCCCCTTGTTGTTTATTCAATGTCAGCGAGAGGGTATTCAATTGAATGGTAAGATTGCCAATGCGGCCAATATGAAAGCTGAAATGGAGATGCTTCTACTGAATGGAAATTCTATTGCAAAAGGAAAAGCAGACATAGATTCCGGTGGAAATTTTAAAATTGACTTAAAAGAAAAATTAGATCCGGGTCTTTACCGAATCAAAATTGGAATAAAACCTATTTTTTTGATTTTTGACGGAAAAGAAAGCGATGTAAGCATAGAAGGTGATTTTAATACAATTGAAAAGTTTGAAGCAAAAATCGAAGGTAGCAAAACCTGCGAGTACTATACGAAAAGTATGAAGTCTTTTGTGTTAAATCCAACAATGCCCACAACCGATATCGAAAAAATGGTATTGGAAGCTCCGACTGCAATTTGTGCTGCAATTATTTCTTTTCAGACTTTACCAACACCTGACGCTTCAAGTCTTGTTTTTCTCAAAAAAGTAAAAGAAAAGCTTGATCGTGAGGCACCAAATACCAACTATTCAATACATTATACCCAAGGAATTGCACAATTGGAACGAGAAATAATGGGCTCGGGTGGTGTAAATATAGGATCTATGGCACCTGATATTGCCCTGCCTGATCCAAAGGGAGTGGTTCGTAAACTGAGCGATCTTCGAGGCAAATTGGTGCTTTTAGATTTTTGGGCATCCTGGTGCAGACCATGTAGAATGGAAAATCCTAATGTCGTGAAAGCATACAATAAGTACAAATCAAAGGGGTTCACCGTGTTTAGTGTATCTTTGGATGGAATCAGTTTGCAAAATAGATCAAGAATGGAGCCGGCATCCGTCGAGAAAGCTTTAGTTGACGCCAAACGAAATTGGACGGACGCAATCAAACAAGATGGCCTACCTTGGGAAAATCATGTGTCTGATTTACAACAGTGGGATGCAGCTCCGGCGGTGCAATATGGCGTGCAGTCTATACCACAAACATTTTTAATCGACAAGGATGGTAAAATTATTTCTGTAAATCCAAGAGCAAATTTGGAACAGGAATTAGAGAAGTTTTTAAAGTAAATCTTGTAATTTTTATAAGCTTTGACTTTGGAGTTTTAAGTGCTTAAATTTATGAAAAATATATTGCTCATTGGTGCAGGACGTTCTGCAACTGCATTAATCCATTATCTGCTTGTTAACGCAGCCAAATATGATTGGAATGTTACCGTTGCAGATTCAGATACAGCACTTGCTCAACAAAAAGTAGGTAAACATTCCCACGGAAGAGCAGTTTGGTTGGATGTTTCAAAACAAAATGACCGTCGGGAATTGATTTCCAGGCACGATGTTGTAATTTCATTGCTACCGGTTTTTTTGCACATGGATGTAGCGCAGGATTGTATCAAGCTCCGTAAACATCTCGTAACTGCATCTTATGTAACCAAAGAGATGTATGGACTAAGCGATGAAGTAAAAAATCTGAATCTTATTTTCATGGGAGAAATGGGACTGGATCCCGGTATTGACCACATGAGCGCTGTTCAGAAAATTAATGAAATTAAAGCAAAAGGAGGAAAGATAGTTGCCTTTCGCTCCTATACCGGTGGTTTAGTCGCTCCGGAATCAGACGACAATCCCTGGAACTATAAAATTTCGTGGAATCCAAGGAATGTCGTTTTAGCAGGTCAGGGGACTGCGCAGTACCTTGAAGCGGATAAACACAAATACATTCCGTACAATCGCTTATTTACTTCGCATGAAGTGGTGCAAATACAGAATTTTGGAGAATTGGAAATGTATCCCAATCGAGATTCGCTCTTATATCGCGAAGCCTATGGAATAGAAAATACACCCAATATTATCAGAGGCACTTTGAGGCATAAAGGTTTTTGTGAAGCTTGGAATGCTGTTCGGAAAATTGGACTGACTGACAATTCTTATCCGATAGTTGATTCTGATTCGATGACTTATCACGAATTGATGGAAGCCTACGTTTGGAAGAAGTCGGGAGGAACTGTTCGCGATAGAATTGCGAATCTGGTAGGAACAACGGCTGATTCGGAAATCATGAAAAAGCTGGAATGGTTGGGTTTGTTTAGCAAGAAAAAAATTACTTTGACCAAAGCTTCTCCTGCGCTTATTTTGGAGCAATTGATGGTCGAAAAAATGACACTTGGTGAAGATGATAAGGATATGGTCATTATGCAGCACGAATTTGAATACAAACTAAACAGAAGATTGCATAAATTAACATCGACAATGATTCTGAAAGGTGAAGATGCACAAAATACTGCCATGGCAAAGACCGTAGGACTGCCGGTAGGTATTTTTGTTAAGTTGCTGATGGAGGGAAAAATGGATATTAAAGGTGTAAATATTCCAACAGTTCAACAGATTTATGATCCGGTCTTAAAAGAATTGGAAGCGTATGGGGTGTATTTTTTAGAAAAAGATGAAATTATTCAGTAAGTGCACTCGTTGATTCAAAATATTTAATTGCACAAATTTCTTCAAATGACAATAAAACTTCTAGCGTCCTCAGATGGTCGAAATATTATTGGAAAAAGCTAAAATAAATCAATATAAACATTATCTTTACCACGAATATAGTAGGGCTATTTCATATTTCGCAATGATAATATTTTGATAACTAATTATTTAGCTTTGTTAGTATTCTTTTTTGTGCGAAAACGTCAACATTAAAACACATATCAGATATAATAATATGCGGATGAACAGATTTTTTACTTTGTTTTTACTTTTTATTTGTTTTTCGAAGAGCGTTTCTGCGCAGGTAATTATTCATGGCAAAACTTTGGATGATAAAACTTCTGAAACATTAATTGGCGCAAATATTTTAATAAAAGGCACAACAAATGAAGGTGTTCTTTCTGATTATGATGGTGAATTCGAACTAAAAACATCAAGGACCTTGCCATTGACGCTTGTTATTTCCTATATTGGGTACACGACTAAAGAGGTTATTGTCACCAATGCAAAGGAAAGAGTAATTTTGCGATTGGTTGAGGAGAATTTTATAATGAGTGAAGTCGAAATAAAAGGTCAGCGTATTAGCGATAAACAAAAAGAATCTCCATTAACGGTGGAATCGCTGGATGCACTTGCCATAAAACAGGCGGCTTCGAATAACTTTTATGACGCACTTGGATCTCAAAAGGGGGTTGATTTAACAACTGCCAGTCTGGGTTTCACGATTATTAATACCAGAGGCTTCAATTCAACTAGTCCTGTTCGATCCCTTCAGATTATTGACGGCGTAGACAATCAATCACCCGGGCTCAACTTTTCTTTAGGTAATTTTCTTGGTGCAAGCGAATTGGATGTCAACAAAGTTGATTTGATTGTTGGAGCAAGTTCTGCCTTTTATGGTCCCAATGCATTCAATGGGGTGATAAGCATGAAGACGAAAAATCCATTTTATAACAAAGGCTTGAGCGTGAGTTTAAAAGGGGGAGAACGCAACTTGTTCGAGGGTGCAATTCGCTATGCGAATACGGTAAAGAACAAAACAGGAAACGATTTTATGGCCTATAAATTCAATTTTTCCTACATGCGCGCGTATGATTGGGAAGCTGATAATTATGATCCCATAACAGACTCAGAAGTAAATAAAACTAATCCCGGAGGATTTGATGCGGTAAATATCTACGGAGATGAGTATAGTCCTACTTTTGATCAATCAACAGCACCACTTTTTTCACCTTATGTTGGTTTAGGACAATATCACCGAACCGGTTACAAGGAGAAGGATCTGGTAGATTACAATACTAAGAATTTAAAAACCAGTGCAGCGGTGCATTTTAGATTGAAACCCTCACTTAAAGATGATTCTCCTGAATTGATATACAATTTTAATCTCGGAAATGGAACAACGGTATACCAGGGAGACAACCGTTTTAGTTTGCGTGATATCGTATTTTTCCAAAATCGACTGGAATTCCGGAAAAAAGACAAATTTTTTATTCGCGCTTACAACACGCAAGAGGACGCAGGTCGTTCTTTTGATCCTTATTTCACTTCGCTACTGCTATTGGAAAGAAATAAAAGTAATGAAGCATGGAATAACGATTATGTCTACTACTGGAGAACCAACTATGGAAAGAAAAAAATGAACGAACTAGGATATCCAAAGGATGTGTTTAATCCGAGTACTTTCATGGTTGAAATTGATAAAGACAAAGCCAATCAATGGATCAAAGACAATCAGCCCCTATTGACGGAATGGCACAAGTTGTCCAGAATTTATGCTGATACGGTAACAGTTGCACCATCACAATCAAAAGGTATTGGATTTCTTGAGCCCGGGACTGCAAGATTCAAAGAAGTTTTTGATGAAATTACTCTGAGAAAATCAAATAAGAGATTGGTAGCATCGGAAGCAGGCACCCGGTTTTTTGATCGTTCTGCATTGTACCATGTTCAGGGTGAATATAAATTTAATCCGTCGTGGACAGATGAAATAACGGTCGGAGGAAGTTTTCGTCAATACCGACCAAATTCCGAAGGAACTATTTTTTATGATACAGCTGGACGTAAAATCTTGAACACAGAGTACGGAATTTACGCAGGAATTGAGAAAAAATTGATGAATAACCGCATCAAGACTAACGCAACACTGCGCATGGATAAAAACCTCAATTTTCCTTACTTGTTTTCACCTGCCGCTTCCATCGTTTACCAGCCTGATAAAACCAATTATTTCAGATTATCTTTTTCATCAGCAATACGCAACCCTACACTTACTGATCAATATTTATTCTTGAACGTTGGCAGAGCTATTTTAGCTGGTAACGTTAATGGAGTTGATAATTTAATTACCATAAAATCATTCAGAGATTATCTGGATAGTAATTTTGACAAAAAACAACTGTCATATTTTAATATCCCTGCAATTAAGCCGGAAAAGGTTAAAAGTTTGGAAGTAGGGTACAGGACTACTTTGTTTGAAAAAGTATTTGTGGACGCAAGCTATTATTTTAGCGTTTATGACGATTTTCTTGGTTTTAATATCGGTGTTAAATCTAACTTTGACCAAGTTACAGGTTTCCCTATCGGAGTGCAGGCATATAGATATGCTGCCAATTCAACAAATAGGGTCACTACACAAGGTTTTTCTGCTGGAGCGAACTATTACTTTAAGAAATACTATATGCTTTCAGGTAATTACAGCTGGAATAAGTTAAATAAGGAATTAGTGGACGACCCGATAATTCCTGCATTTAATACCCCAAGACACAAATTTAATATCAGTATTTCCGGTAGAGATATGGGAAAGAATAATAATAAATTTGGATTTCTTGTCAATTATAAGTGGATAGAAGGTTTTACTTTTGAAGGTTCTCCTCAGTTTACGGGTTTTATTCCTACTTATGATTTATTGGATGCGCAAGTAAATTATCGTGTTCCGAAGATCAATACTACTTTCAAGCTAGGCGCCTCAAATGTTTTGAACAAATTGCAATTTCAAACCTATGGCGGACCAAGAATTGGTAGATTGGCTTATTTTACGGTGATCTACGATTTCGTAAAAATTTAATTTAAATATATTTTTATTAACTCAATTAAAATTTTTCATGATGAAAAAGCATTTACTTTTATTGTTGACTGCCTTCACTATGATGAGTGTGGGATTGAACGCTCAACGTTACTTATCACCACAATTTTCAGAAGTAAACAAGACAACAACAATTTATGGAAAGAACTACACGGTTTTGGCTGTACCCTCTATTGGGCGCACGCTTGCTGAACCTTTGGTCGCTGATGTTTACACTCCTAAGGGAGATACAGAAACTAAGCGTCCATTAGCGATTTTTTTCCACTCCGGCAATTTCTTGCCAAGTCCACAAAATGGTAGTTATTCTGGTTTAAGAATTGACTCTACTGCTATAGAGGTTTGTACTCGTTTGGCTAAAATGGGTTATGTTACTGCATCAGCTGATTACCGTTTGGGTTGGAATCCATTGGCTTCTACACAAGAAGCTCGTATCAATGGTTTGATTAATGGAGCTTATCGTGGATTACAAGATGCAAATACTTGTATCCGCTACTTCAAAGAAAAAGCTAATGATTTTGGTGTTGATACCAATAAAATCATGCTGATTGGAGCTGGAACTGGTGGTTATATTACTTTGGCAACTGCTACAATGGACAATTACCTTAAGGTAATTACTACAACATCTCCTGCTAATAAATTCATTGGATCTAATGGTTTTCCAATGGTAATTCAGCAATTACCTCCTGCTCAAGGTGGTTTGATTATTAATGGTGACCGTGAAGCAAAATTATTAGGTCGAGTACCACCGGGAGGTTCCGGTGTTCCCCCAACAGGTGATACGCTTTGTTTCCCTAACTGGGTAAATCACACCTCTAAACACCATTTCAGTGTTAACATCGGTGGTGCTTTGGGTGATATTTCATGGATGGATGCAAATACTCCTCCTTTGGTGTCATTCCAGGTTCCTTACGATCCAAATGCACCTTATAAGTCTTCTATTTTATATGTTCCTGTTCCACCTAATCCGCTTCCAGTTGTTGAGGTACAAGGTTCATTTGAAGTTCAAAAGAGAGCTAAAGAATTGGGCACCAATAAGTCATTTACGGATTGTAAATTTAAGCCTCAGTACGATCCTTATGGAGCTGCTGCAACTGCAAAAAACAGCGGTTACGAAGGTTTGTTTCCTGTTTATGGAACTATTGATGGAATGGGTAAGCCAAATGTAAATGATTCTGATCCATGGGCTTTCTGGGATATCAAGAAATATGATACTATTCCTCACCCAAATCCTGCTGCAGGTGGATTGTCAATTCACAAAGTAGCATTATCTTCGGTTCCTGATGCCAGCCCTGCTAAAGCGCGCCGCTATTTGGATTCAATCGTTGGTTATTTTGTTCCTCGTGCATATGTATCTATGAAATTAGGTAGCACAGAGGTTTGCAAATTACCTTCAGTTAAGGTTACTTTCTCTGTTGATATGAAGAACGAAACTGTTGATCCGGCTAAAGGTGTTTGTATTGCCGGTAGTTTCCAGAAAGACGCTGGATATCCATCTGACTGGACTCCGGGAGCTACTAAATTAGTTAAAGGAGCCGGTACTGTATGGGAACTTACTTTAGACCTTCCAATTGGTAAAAACTATGAATTCAAATTCATCAATGACGATGGATGGAATGGTAAAGAAGAGAAAATGAGTGGTAAAGGTTGCTATTCAGGTGACAATCGTGCATTTACTGTTGGTGCTGCTGATATGAAAGTGGGTACATTCTGCTACAACAAATGTTTCGCTTGTGATCAGTTTGCAGTTAAGTTGACTGTAGGTTTGCCAAGTAAAGTTACCGCTTCTCCTGATGGTATTCATGTTGCTGGTGCATTCCAAGGTTGGGATCCCGCGAAGACTGAAATGAAACAAGTTGGAACATCAAAAGTATATGAAGTTACTGTTGGGATGACGGCAGGTGAACAGGAATATAAATTTGTAAATGGAAAAGCTTGGGGAGCTGATGAAATTATCGCAGCAGGTGCTTCTTGTAACAAAGCCGGCTCAACTAATCGTCTGTTAAATGTTACTTCAGATGTTGTAGTTCCTGAAGTTTGTTTTGGTGTTTGTGTTTCATGTGCTGTTTCAACAAATGACTTTACATTTGACAAGGCTTTGGAACTTTATCCTAATCCAACAAATGGTCAGGTTACTTTGACTTACAATTTTGAGCAGACTTTGAACAAAATGAATGTGAAAATTGTAAATGCATTGGGTCAAACAGTGATAAATCGCAATATGAACAATGTTTTATCTGGTAACTCCACATTTGAACTTGGTACAATGAGTGAAGGAATCTATATGGTTCACATCACTGATGGCGCTAAATTCAGTACTAAACGTATCGTTCTTCAGAAGTAATTTTTATTCTTAGTAAGATGTATAATACAAAAGCAGTTCTCATTCGTGGAGGGCACTGAAAAAGTCATAAATATTCTTCTAAAAAAGGGGGTAAAAAACT
>JBMOJB010000072.1:0-16484 GCA_049316985.1 Saprospiraceae bacterium
TTGCTGTAAGGGAAGGATTCGAACCTTCACGAGGAGATTAGCCATAGTACAAAGTTGGTGGTCGACCCCGGTCGTTCCGCCGAAACGGAACGGCTCTATGCTACGTTTATTTCTTGATCCTCACCCCCGAGACAGGAGGGTATGGCTGCCAGTTTCAACACCTCACAATTTTTTTTGTTAATTAGAAATTAAGAATTAGGAATTGAGAACTTCGTAACCGCTGGTAATTTGCTAATTCATTTTTTGGGCGCAAAATGGATTTGTATTAATTAATGATTTACATTTGCACCCTTGTTTGTGTGATAGTCAGCACTCGTTTGTGCTGCAATTGATAATGCAAATATACGGCCACTTTCAGCAGAAGTGCAAATAATTTAGCAATTTTTTATTGAAATTGTTCAACATTTACATTATTCGCAATATTATTTATCTATTGTTGCGAAATTGATAATTATGAAAATAAAATTGATCGATTAATTGCCATATTCTTAACAGAAGAATTATTGAGCATCTTTTCGATATTTTATTTCAAGTATTATAATTTATTTTTTAGTTAATTTTATATTTTTACTTTAATGCAGAATCCTATTCTGAGTGTACTGAGAGAAAACAAAGCGAAACTATTTCCGGTCATGGGAACCAAATTCAAACCGGAAGATTATTGTGAAATCGATCTGAGCATTTACAACACCGAATTCGAAGTAATAGATGTCGAAAGTTTTGAAGGTCTGGCCGATCATATTCATGAATCTTTGGTGGACAATGATGCGAAAGTCGGAATCGGCGGCTATGGCGAGAACAGACCAATCTACCGCAGCAGTACATTATATAGTGATGATCCGAGCAAATGTCGCTGCATACACCTGGGAATAGATGTGTGGACAGAAGTGCAAAGTAAGGTGTTTTGTCCATTAGATGGCATCGTGCATAGTTTCCATGACAACAACAAAGAATTGGACTATGGTGGCACAATCATCCTCGAACACAAACTGGCGGGCGCGATTTTTTATACCTTATACGGACACTTGAGTACCAAATCCCTCGATAAGTTAGAGAAAGGTAAAAAAATAGAAAAAGGAACCTGTTTCGCCAAATTGGGTCCGCGCGAAGAAAACGGCGGCTGGCCTCCACACTTGCATTTTCAACTTATCCTGGATATGCTGGGTATGGACGGTGACTTTCCGGGTGTAGCTACCGAACTGGAATCTGCTTACTACATGGACATTTGTCCGAATCCTGCTGTATTCTTTGAAGAAACAGGAGTATTTGACAATTGACAATTGACAGTTGACAATTGAAAATGCCTGTCTGCCGGTAGGCAGGTATTGTTAATTGATCATTAGCCCTTTAACTCCAAATTAACGTATTGAAATTCTCTCTAATTTTGAATTACAACAAAAATTGCTTTATTTTGAGTTAAATTATTAAAAATGATTATAACAATAGAAACTTGTGGAAAGCTGGAGCTGGAGCAATTGCTGAAGCTCCTAAAATCTGCTGATGTAAATATTATTAGTATCCAAGATTCTACAAAGAATGCAGAATCCTATATTACCACAGGCGATAAAAGTATCGATCCAAGTGATTTATTTGGCATCTGGAAAGATAACCCGCGTTCTATCGATGAAATAAGAAAAACATCTTGGAAAAGAGATTAAACTATCCTAATGGTACTTTGTGATACAAATATATTTATAAGCGCATTTAATGGCAGAATTGACACTATTGATCAGCTAAATAAAATCGGAATAGCAGAAATTGCGCTTAGCCCTATCACGGTAATGGAATTGTTTCAAGGCATGAAAAACAAAAAAGAACTTTTACAGATGCAGCATAAAATAGTATTTTATGATGTAATCCACCTCAATCGGGCAATCTCGACGAAGTCTATTTTACTAATTGAAAATTATAAACTTAGTCATGGTTTGACAATTCCCGATGCAATCATTGCAGCAACAGCAATTGTTTATGAAATTCCATTATTTACCTATAATTTGAAAGATTTTACATTTATCCCAACCTTGAATTTGCATCCCATCCCTGAAATATAATTTTGACACTATGTTGAATTGTGTGGGTAATTGAAAATTGAAAGTTGAAAGTTGAAAGTTGAAAATTATTATTGCTTCTGCCTAACGGCAGATATGATTTGATAATTGATATTTAATCATTGAATATCTGCATTTCGCCGATAATTCCCCTACCTGATACAACATATTTTACATTCCTCTGTTCTTTAGGCAAACTCAAACAAGCAAATGCTTAAGAACACGTTATTGCTATTGCTAACTTTTGTTAGCCTGTCACTGCAAGCACAGCAAAAATATACGATCAGTGGTAAAGTAAAAGATAATGCCTCCGGTGAAGAACTGATCGGAGCATCTGTGCGCATACTCGAACTCCCAAACGCAGGTCGCGCCAGCAATGAATACGGTTTCTTTTCAATTACCTTACCTGAAGGTATTTATACGGTGAACAGTTCCTATGCAGGCTACCAAGATTTCAACCAAAAAATTAAACTGGACAAGGATACGAAGATAGATATATTGTTGTCGCAAGGAATTGAGATACAAGAAATCATTGTTTCAGCAACCAGAAAAAATGATAATGTTACCCGTGCACAGATGGGTGTTGAAAAAATAGAGATGAAAGACGTTCGCAGTATTCCTGTGCTGTTTGGCGAACGCGATATCCTGAAAACTATTCAACTTCTGCCGGGTGTAAAATCAGCGGGAGAAGGCAATTCCGGTTTTTATGTACGAGGTGGCTCTGCGGATCAGAATCTGATTTTACTGGATGAAGCTCCGGTCTACAACGCTTCTCACCTACTTGGCTTTTTCTCTACTTTCAACAGCGATGCCATCAAAGACGCCACCCTTTACAAAGGCAATGCGCCGGCTCAATATGGCGGCAGACTGGCATCGGTATTGGACCTGAAAATGAATGAAGGCAATGACAAAACTTATCATGTAACGGGTGGTCTGGGATTAATCTCCAGCAGATTGAGTGTGGAAGGTCCGATTCAAAAAGAAAAAAGCTCTTTCCTCATTGCCGGCAGAAGAACTTACGCTGATATGTTTTTAAAACTTTCAGACCAATTCAAGGATAATTCACTGTATTTCTATGATTTGAATGCCAAAATGAACTATCATATCGGAGAAAAAGACAGAATTTTTGTTTCTGGATACTTGGGTAGGGATGTTTTGGGTCTTGGCGATCAGTTTGGTCTCGATTGGGGGAATAAAACGGCAACCGTCCGCTGGAATCACCTGATCAACAACAAATTATTTTCCAATACCTCAGTGATATACAGTGATTACAACTACGAAATACAGATTAGTGGCGGTGGCAACCAATTCAATATTAGTTCAGAGATAAAGGACTGGAATTTCAAACAGGAATTTCAATGGTTTCCAAACACCAGAAATAACTGGCGATTTGGTGTGAATTCGATCTATCATACCATTATTCCAAGTCGTTTTACCAGCAGCAATTCGGAGGTAGCTACTACGCAGCAAAAAGACACCAGATATGGCTGGGAAAATGCGATCTATGCAAACAACTCCTTTAAGTTAAATTCAAAAATCAATATTGACTATGGACTTCGGCTTTCTGCATACAGCATTATTGGAAGCGGAACCTTCAATGTCTATGATAAAAACATCATAAAAGAAACCAAAGAACTTGGGTCAGGTGAAATTGGCAAGACTTACCTTAACCTCGAGCCCCGTGTAAGCAGCAGTTATACCATCGATGAAAAAAGCAGTTTAAAAGCCGCTTACTCCCGCAATACACAACATCTGCACTTACTCAGCAACTCGACCAGCAGCAGTCCAACTGACCAATGGGTAGGCAATAGTTTTAACATCAAGCCGGAGATTGCTGATCAGATCAGCGTGGGTTATTTTCGTAATTTCTTCGATAATAAGTTTGAATTCAGTTTCGAAACCTATTACAAATACATGCAAAACCAGGTAGACTTCCGCAATGGTGCAGATATCAACACCGCTCCGGATGTGGAAAGTGAGTTATTGTATGGAAAAGGTC
Organism: Saprospiraceae bacterium; assembly: GCA_049316985.1. Lineage (GTDB taxonomy): Bacteria > Bacteroidota > Bacteroidia > Chitinophagales > Saprospiraceae > CANHEE01. The sequence goes on from JBMOJB010000072.1 coordinate 4,048, forward strand.
GCGCATACGGAGCAGAATTTTTCATCAAGAAAAAAACAGGTAAACTGACCGGCTGGGTAAGTTATACCCTGGCGCGTACCGAGCGCAAGATTGAAGGCATTAGTGACAACAACTGGTACAAAGCAAAACAAGACCGTTTGCATGATCTGAGCATCGTCGGAATGTACCAACTGACACCGAAATGGAACCTTTCGGCCAACTGGGTATATTATACCGGCAATGCGATTACATTTCCCAGTGGAAAATACGGCATAGGTGGAAATACAGTTTATGTATATACGGAAAGGAATGGTTATCGAATGCCCGCTTATCATCGGCTCGATGTGGGTGCAACTTACGAAAGCAAGCGAAAAGGCCGGTACCAGGGTTCATGGAATTTCAGTGTATACAATGCGTATGCCCGTGAGAATGCTTACACAATCACTTTTGAAGACAATCCGGATGATCCTTCGAAAACGCAAGCCGTACAGACGGCATTGTTTAAAATGATTCCCAGTGTAACTTATAATTTCAAATGGTAGGTTTTGGCTTTGTATAGTTCTGGGACATTCAAATTTGTTGAGTTGTTAAGTTGTTAAGTGGTTGAGTTGTTGAGATATTCAACATACAAATTTTGTTAATATTAAAGAGAAATAAAAATGAGAAATAGTTTTTTAGGAATCCTCAGTATTCTAGCCATTACATCCTGCACCAAAGTCATAGATATCGACCTTAACAGTGCAGATCCGCAATATGTAATAGAAGCTGAAATCACAAATGAAATACAAAGTTGTCGTGTCAAAATAAGCAGATCGGTAAATTTCAGCGAAAGCAATGATTTCCCGACTGTTTCGGGTGCTATTGTAAACATTAAAGACAATCTTGGAAATACAGAGAACCTGAGCGAAATAGCAGCCGGTATTTATGAATCGAAAACGCTGAAAGGAATACCAGGCAGAACGTACTTCCTGAGCATACAGCATGACGGTAAGGTATTCTCTTCGCAAAGCACTATGCCAGAACTGGTTACTTTACTTGAGATCGATTTCATCAAAAATGGTGGTTTCGGTGGAGGCGGTCCCGGTGCAGATACTTCTGCCAGATTTACCGCTGTACCGCTTTACAATGACCCTGCGGGAGTTAAAAACTTCTATCGCTTCGAACAAAGTGTCAATGGAAAACGTGATCTTTCGATCCTCGTTCGCAACGATAATCTCAGCGACGGCAAGCAAACGGTTCAACCCTTATTCAGCTTTGGAAATGAAATACTTCGTGGCGATACCCTCCAAATCCAAATGCAATGCATCGACAATGCAGTGTACGAATACTTCTACAGTTTAAATGCGAGTTCAGGCAATGGCCCGGGCGGGGGCACTACCCCATCGAATCCTGTCAACAATATCAGTGGCGCGTTGGGTTATTTTTCGGCATGTTCGGTGAGTGAAAAGGAAGTGATTGTCAATTGACAATTGACAATTGACAATTAAAAAGTACATATTAGAAGTTTCACTTTTCGAATTAATAAAAAATGCCACGTAAGAACGAAAACAATTTTCGCTACTTCGTGGCAACATCACATTTAATACTGCCGAAGGCAGACAAGTTCTTAATTCTTAATTCTTAATCTGCCGAAGGCAGACAGGTTCGTAATTCGTAATTCGTAATTCGTAATTCCTAATTCCTAATTATTAATTCTGTTTCAACAGCTGTATCTCACAACTAATTTTTACTTCCTGACTTACCAACACACCACCGGTTTCCAATGCTGCATTCCAGGTAAGACCGAAATCTTCGCGGTTGATTTTTCCATTGACTGAAATACCTGCTTTGATATTTCCCCAAGGATCTTTACCGATACCTCCGAATTCACCATTCAGGTTGACATTTTTAGTGATTCCTGTGATAGTCAAGTCTCCATTGATTTGAAATTCTCCGTCAGAATCTGCTTTGGATACCGATTTGGTTATAAATTTCAGTTCCGGAAAAGCTGCAGCATCGAAGAAATCGCCACTTTGCAAGTGTCCGTCTCTTTGCACATCATTGGTTGTGATGCTGTCAATCTGAGCAGAAAACTCTGCGCTAACTGTTGAAAAATCATCTCCATCTGTAGTTGCTGTTCCAGAAAATGTACCGAATTTACCGGTAACGTTGGTGATCATCAGGTGCTTTACTTTAAAAGTTACTTCGCTGTGCGATGGGTCTATTACCCAGGTCGTCTTTGACATAATTGAAAATTGAAAGTTGAAAAATAAAAAGATCAATGATTAATGATCAATGATCAATATTTAATATCTGCCAAAGGCAGTTAAATGAAATTATTACAATAATATCTAATTCTTTTGGCCAATAAGTAAACAATGAACTTAGCTGCCAGAAGGAAGGCATTGATCATTAATCATTGATCATTGTTTCTATCGATTCCTTTGTCGCTGCAATGGCCATTTTAAAAGCTGTTTTGAAAGATTCGTCGGTGATGCCGAGTTCGGGATCAAAATTATCGCGGAAGCGTGGCAACGAAAAACTGGCGCATATTTCAGCACCATGTCGAGGAAATCGTTGCTTAGCTGTATCGAGTACGCTCAGTCCGCCATGAGGTCCGGGCGCTGTGGAAAGCAACAACATTTTCGCGTTAGCGAACATTTTAACCTCTACTCTGGACGCCCAGTCAAATAAATTCTTAAAAGCTGCTGTATAGGATCCATTGTGTTCAGACATGGAAATCACCAATAAATCCGCCTCTTGCAACTTAGCAACAAATTCATGAGCTGCTTCCGGATGTCCGATTTCTTTCTCCAGATCAACAGTGAATAGCGGAAGTTGATAATGATTCAAATCCAGCAATTCGACTTTTGCTCCTTCAAACTGAGCCGCCGCATATGTCGCAAACCGACGATTGATCGATTCTTTGCTGTAACTGGCTCCAAAAGCAATTATTTTTAACATAGTTTTTCTTTTTTAATGATCAATGATTAATGATCAATCATAAGTATTGATCATTGATAAGTATTGATCATTGATCATTAATCACTGATCATTTAAATTGCCATCGGCACTTCCATTAACAATATTTCTGCGTCTTTAGTTTTTGCAATAAGATTGATCTGGTCTGTATCCCAGATACCCATTCCATCACGTTGTTGCAAATCTTGTCCGTTGATTTTGAAATCACCTTTCAAAACGAATGCATAAACTCCGTTGCCACTTTTCTTAAAATTGTAGTCCACTGCGAAATCCTTATCGAATTTTCCCATGTGAAACCAGGCATCCTGGTGAATCCAAACTCCTTCGTCGTTAGGATTTGGAGAAAGAATCTGCTGCAATTTGTTGTGCCGATCTTTGCTATTCAGTGTGATTTGATCGTAACGTGGTGTCACTCCTTTCTTTTTGGGAAAGACCCAGATCTGCAGAAATTTAACCAACCCATCTTTGTTTCTATTGAATTCTGAATGCTGAATGCCAGTACCGGCACTCATCACTTGTATATCACCGTGGCGTATGGTTGCGACATTGCCCATACTGTCGCGATGTTCAAGATCGCCTTCGAGCGGGATGCTGATGATTTCCATATTGTCATGCGGATGGGTGCCGAATCCCATTCCGGGATCTACCCTGTCATCGTTGAGTACGCGTAGCACACCAAAATGCATTCTTTCGGGGTTGTAATAATTGGCGAAACTGAAAGTGTGGTGAGAATCCAGCCAGCCGTGATTGGCGTGTCCCCTGCTATCTGCTTTGTGCAAAACTGTATTGGCCATAATTTTTGACTCTGTATTGGATATGTGATTAAATCCGATTATTTCCAACTCTTTGAGTTCATCAATGTCGTTTTTAGTGGCATTAGCCAAACTGCCTGAAGTCGCGAAAATCGCGGTTCCCAGCAAACCTTTTTTGATAAAATCTTTTCTATTCATTTTTGAAAGAAATAAATGATTAAATAATAATGCAAAAATAAGTGCATCCTAAGTGCAAAAGCATTGAACTAGATTAAGAAAAAATAAAATGTGCGAAATCTATAAATTATAGATAGAATAATTTTACATCGCACAGCAGGGCGACCACTAGGTACGCCATTACGAAATTTTTCTTTTCGAACGAATTTTACTTAAGAATTCCGGAGATATGCCGAGATAAGAGGCAATGAGGTGTTGGGGAACGCGCTGAGAGATGTCCGGATATTTTTGTAAAAAAATAGTGTAGCGTTCCGGAGCGCTGAGTGCAATATTGCTAAATAATCTTTCCTGATAACCAGCTAGATGCCGTTGTACCATAATCCTGAAAACCCGTTCAAGCTTGGGTAGTTTATTGAGTAATTCTTCTTTTGAACTGGGAGTCAAGAGTAGCAATTCGCAATCTTCCAGTGTCTCAATAAACATCTTGCTGGGTTTCTGGTCCTGAAAAGAAGCGATGTCGCTGACCCACCAATTTTCAACGGCGAAGGTTAAAATCACTTCAAATCCATTCTGATCGATAAAATAGCTTTTCAGACAACCCTTTACTACAAATGCTTCTGACTGACAGACCTCTCCTTCTCTTAACAAAAATGTCTTTTTGGGTACCTTCTTTAGAGTAAATGACTGCTTCAGAGTCTCAATTTCTATTGAATTGAGTGTAATACATGATGTGAAATACTTGATTAAGGTACTATCCATAAAGTTTGTGGTTTACCGGGCTCGAGCTTACATTTGACAGATTGTCTGGATATATTCATTTTTTTCTTATCATAATAAAATCCTCGGCACTAAACCGGCCTTCCTGTACACCTTCGATTCTGGCTACAAGCGAATCAGGGGCCGGATTCATGTATATGATCCTTTGCGGGAAATCGTGTTGTTTGTTTTCAAAGATCCAGGTTTTTTTAGGGCTGTCTATCAAGCGAAACTGTACGGGGTTGCCATCGTTCTGGTCTCTAACTACCGGAATATACAGAAGGTATTCGTCTTTTTTTACAATTCTGATGGATTCTGAAAACAAAGTATCCTTGCCACTTATAAAAAAACTTCTGCCCGCATATTCTGATGATCCGTTTCGTTCCCAGATTTCATATAAGACACCTTTGTCTGATTCATTGAACCACGTTCCGGAAAGCCATTTCAATTGATTAAAAGTCTTTGCAGCACTTGATTTTGTTGCTACTTCTTTGCTTCTACAAGATGCAAAAAGTCCTATCAGTAGTAATATTGTAAATATTCTCATTGAAATCCTCATTTTGGTTGAATTGAAATTAACAAATGGTTCGATGCTATTTTTACAAAGTTAGTATTTTGCCAAGAACTTAAAAAATAGAAGCGTTTATTTTTAGCAGCTTATGTTGAATACGACAAAAAACGCCCGCAAAAAAGGTTTTCCTTATTTGCGAGCGCTTTAGTATAGTCAAATATTATTTACTTCAGTTGTTTCAAAACGGCTTCTTTTTCGATAAAACCTTTGTTTTTCCATACCTGTTGCTTGTTTTTAAAAGTCATGAGTATGGGTAGTTCGTCGATCTGCATGGACTTACACAAGGCTATATTTTCATCAGCATTTATCCTGACTACTTTTACTTTTTCCTTCATGTCATTTGCAATTTCATCGAGGTAAGGTTTCATTTTTTTGCAGGGTGCACACCAATCTGCATAAAAGTCAACCAGGACAATTTTATCGGAACTGATTAATTCTTCAAATTGAGCAGTACTCATCCCGGACGATACAGCAGCAGCCCCTGTTGTTTCCGGTAAATTTGCTGCCCGCCATTTCAGGATACCGCCTGACAATTCGTAAACTTCTTTAAATCCTGTACTTCTCATTTTGGCTGCAGCCGATCCGCTTCGTCCGCCGCTAAGACAATACACGAATACCGGTTTAGACTTATCCAGGCCTGAAATATTCTGATCAAAATCAGCAGCGTTCCAATTGTAATTCAAGGCATTTGCCAGATGTCCGCTTGAAAACTCATCCGGTGACCTCACATCTAAAATTGGTGCGGCAGGCATCACTTTTAACTTCTCAGCAAATTCTGTGGCAGATAAATTGGTCTTTATGGACGTTGACTGCCCATTTGAACAAGATTGAAATACCATGATTGATAAGGTCAGTACGAAGTAGGTCAAAAATTGCTTAGGCATGAACAGATGTTTGAACAGTTACTGTTGGGTTAAAAATAATTTTCGATTTCACAGAGTTAGAAATCAGACAAGCGGCCTCTGATTTTACCAGAACGCGCTCTGCTTTCTCTTTTTGTGCTTCATTGTCAATAGTCAATATGGGATTTAATTCGATTTCAGAAATCATATATTTTCCATCTACGACTTCCAGTTTGCCTTTGGCTTCTGATTTGAAGTCTACAAATTCAAGTTTGGAGTTTTCGGCAATTGCCAGAAAAGTAGTCATCAAACAACTGTTGACGGCCGCTACCAGCAAGTGCTCAGGCGACCAGATACCCGGCATTCCTTTGGTAAATTCTGGTGGCGTAGCTACTTCAAGTGTGTGATTTAGTACTTCAGAACTAAGGGTACCTTTCCTATCGTGATCAAAAGAAAGGGAAACGTTATAATAGTGCGTTGCACTCATGATATTTAAATTTTACAGGTGATTAGAAATAATTTGTTCGAGTTGATGTGCTGAAACGACACCCGACTGCCGCCATTTGACCTCTTTATTTTTGAAAAGGATTAAAGTTGGCACGCCCTGAATCTTGTAGGCTGCTGCCATCTTAGGATTTTTATCCACATCAATTTTTAGGATCGCAGCTTTGTCTCCGATTTTATCTTTCAGCTCATCGAGTATGGGCTTCATCATTTTGCAGGGGCCACACCACTCTGCTGAAAAATCAACCAAGACAGGTTGCTCTGCATTCAAATAGTCATTAAAAGTTTTTGCCTTTTCCATGTTATTTAGATTTAATTTCTTCGAAATCAATTGTATCAATTCCCGTATTGTCCACAATTTTGTTGTCGGTCGTGGAGTTATCAGCGTAGCAATTGCCACCGGCGCAGCCGAATGCGAATAGGCCCATCGAGGAGAAGTACAATCCAAAAGCCGCAATTGGCCATTGGCGATCGTAGAATGCCTGATAAAACATGACCATTCCCATCAATAAATAAAAAAAACGGGTAAAAGTCCAGTTCGTACTGATCCTTTGCATTAATGTCTGATTCATATTTAATTTAGTTCGTGTTGCAGACTCATCCAGCCGCCACCATTATATACTTCTGAATATCCGCTTGATTGCAACAGACTTTTAGCAGAGGAACTTCTCATTCCTGAAGCGCAGCAAGTAATTACCGGTTTGTCTTTTTTGATTTTCGAAAGATTACCGCTCAATACTTGCAGAGGAATATTTACTGACCCTTTGATATGTCCGGATTGGTATTCAGCTTTGGTACGTACATCGATGATTTGTGCACCATCCTGTAATAGTGCTTTGTAATCTGTTTTTGGGCCAAAACCCAATAAGTTTTTTAAAAAATTAAGCATTAAAGAAGTTTTAACGGTTTGAAGAAAAATTGACATTCATCCAACTGCCGCCGTTTTCACAATCGACGCCGACACTTTTCAGAAACATGGTGGCTTGTCCACTGCGATTCCCGGAGGCGCAGCAAAGAACAATTGGCTGCTTCAATGATTTTACTTCATCCAATCTTTGCTGGATTTCCTGAAGCGGAATATTGATACTTCCAGCCACGTGGCCACCCATGAACTCTCCCGGAGTTCTAACATCTACGATTGTTTTGTTGTTACCAGACATTTTATAGTTTTTGTTTTTAAATAATAAATTTTATTCCCAATACGATTTAATTAATCCTCTTTTTTTCTTGTTGAGATACCAAACGGATAATACAAGGGACAGAAGCTAATGAAACTGGTCAGAACGAAAACTAGAGCTAACACCAATAGTACAATGGCTACGGTTCCTGAAATCATATTTGTAAAATACAAAATTGCGATGATGGCTGCGACTGTTATTCTCAGTATTTTGTCAGCACTTCCCATGTTTGGTTTCATTGTCGAATTATTTTAGTGATTAATTATGATGCAAAGATACAGGCTCAGGAATCAGTTATCAGCTACTTTTGTTACAAATCCTTGAGTAATTTGATTTGATTGCGATAAAGCAGCACTTTTTTATCGTGTTCCAATTTTTTCAATAATCTTGATATCACCACCCTTGAAGTGGCTAATTCCTGTGCGATCTGTTCATGCGACAGATTGATCAAAGTAGAACCGGTCGCCTTTGATTTTTCTTTCAGGTAATGCACCAATCTTTCATCCAGTTTTTGAAAAGCAATCTGATCAATGGTTTTCAGTAATTCATTAAATCGGTTGTGAATCGTTTTCATGACAAAACTTTTCCAGGTCGGATATTTCACCAACCATTCGTCCATCACTGCAATAGGTATTGCAATTAGTTCAACATCTTCTTCGGCCACGGCTTTTATTTCACTTGGAAATTGTTGCATACAGCAGGTAAAAGTCATCGCACAACCTTCATTGGGATTGACATAATAGAGCAGCAACTCGCGTCCATCATCGTCTATCCTGGAAATCTTCACCGTCCCAGAGACAATGATCGGCATCACTTTTACCAACTGTCCGATATTAAGAATAATCTCACCTTCTTTGATTTTTTTGTATTTCCCTTTTGATTCCAGTTCCTTCAGTAGTTCCGGCTCGAAAGTGTATCTAAATTTTTCAGTTACATTCATATTTTCTAAATGGTTTTTTTTGTAGTAAATATAACGCAAAATCAAGTCAAATGATCATTTCTGCAACAAAAATGTCAATGAGAAATATCATTTGCCTTTCTTGAAAAAAGCTATGACAAGCGGAGGATCTGAACGAGCTCCGGGCAACAAATTAAATAAAAACTGTGAGGTCTGCTCTATATATAAATACCCACTATCAGAAAAATGATACTAATCACTAAAAGCACTAGCACCATGGGCATAATGAATTTCATCCATGCTTTTAAGCTGACATTGACCAAAGCCAGTGAAGGCAAAAGCATTCCGGTAGGTGAAAGCAATGACATAATAGTCATTCCGAAAACATAACCATTTACGATTTCACGACCCGGAATATTGATAATAATAGCCAAAGCTCCGATGATTGGCATCGTTAATACCGCCATTCCGGAAGAAGAGCTTATAAAGAGAGAAAAAACAATAAAGAACAACAGTATCAAAACTATAAAAACTGCGGGTGGAAAATGTTGCACCATTTGAGAAGCATAGTAAAGGATGGAATCGCTTACATTGCCTTCATTAAGTACAATTGTTACCCCTCGGGCAACACCGATAATAAACGCAACTGACAAAAGGCTGGCTGCTCCTTTTATAAATTCTTCAACAAATACACTTTCTTTAATCCCTGTTACCAAAGCGACCAAAATAGCCGCTCCAAGAAACAACTCTGACATTTCGAGTGTCCACCAATTGTAAAATACAATGCCTATGATCATACTCACGAAAGTAAGCCCATAAATCAGCAGAAGCAGTATCGTCTTTCGCTCCAGTTTTGGTGCGGAATTTATCTGATCAATAACCACATCATAAGGAGAATGCACTTCTCCATCTATCTGTAAAACCAAAGAAAGCTGAGGAGATTTGTGCACTTTTACCGCATAGCGCACAATATACCAAGCCATAATTGAGGTCGCAATTGTGAAAAGCAAAATGCGTTCATATAAACCATCCATCCAATTGATTCCCGCTGCGTTGGATGCTATAATCGTGGAAAAAGGATTACTAAAACTGGACATCCACCCTACAGACGTACCTCCATAAATAATCGCTACCGGAACAAGCAGGTCAAAACCTGCCGCAACAAACAGTGGAACCAGAACCGGATAGAAAACCAACGCTTCTTCCATCATTCCATAGGATGCACCTAAGAATGAAAAAATAAAGACAAGTAGACTAATCAATACAGGCATTCGATCTTTCATATGGAAGGATAGCGATTCGACACCTTTAACGATGGCACCGGTCTCATTGAAAACAAACATAAATCCACCAATGATCAGGGTAAACAAAACAATATCAATACTGTCCATAATCCCTTTAATGGGTGCTTGAAGGATTGCAAAGAACCCTTGCCCTTTTCGTTCAGTAACAGAATAGCTATTGGGTACAGAAATGGCTTTGCGGATGTCTCCATTACTGAATTTTTCGAGTGGAATTTTAATTGAGAGACTATCCAATGTTCGTTGCGTAAATGGAAGATTCACCGATGCATCCGGCGTTTTCAATACAAAAACGCTGTTGTTCTCTGCCGATAATTTGTTGTATTGACCTGCAGGCAGCAGCCAGGTACTAATCGCTGCCAGTACAATCACAATCATCAAAATGGTCATGGGAGTGGGTAAGCTTTTTTTTGAAGACATAAGCTGGTTTTATTGAGAACTGATTAAAGTCGCATCAGAATAAAAATAAAATGTGGATGAATTTCAAAAGTAGTAATTAATCTTAAATCGGCTACCTTCTCCAAAGAAATCTTGCTATTAGTCTGAATATTTTGCAGACAAAAAAATGCTGCAAAAAATTTAGAGCATATATACAAGCACCTTTTCACTTTTCCGCTCAACTAATTATAATATTAAATGTTCTGTTTGTTTCTTTGCATGTAAATTCGAAAAGTGAGTTTTTTGGGCAAGCACTTACACCTAACAGCCGTGAAAAATTGTAAAAACAGCACCTTTTCAACACCAATTATTTTAAAATCAACCTTTCAGTAAATGGAGATCATTCTATTAATTATTGTTCTGTGGTATTCGGGATTATTTTTCCAAAGTTTCTTTTTGCACAGATATGCAGCTCACCAAAGTTTCAAGATGTCGAAATTTGGAGAACGATTGTGTTTTATTTTGACCTGGATTACACAGGGTTCCAATTACCTGAGCGCTTATGCGTACGGAGTAATGCACAGGATGCATCATGCTTTTGCTGATACCGAAAACGATCCACATTCGCCAAAATTTGATCCAGGAATTTTTTCAATGATGTGGAGAACGAAAAATATCTACAGCGACATACTGAGAAAAAAGTTAGTAGTAGATGAAAAATTCATGAAGAACATTCCAACCTGGAAGTCGTTTGATGCATTTGCCAGTTCCTGGTTTTCGCGATTTGCCTGGGCAGCGGCTTATACAACTTTCTTTTACTTTTTTGCTACGGCCTGGTGGCAATGGTTGCTTTTGCCGGTGGCATACCTAATGGCCCCTATTCATGGTGTCATTATCAATTGGTTTGCGCACAAGTACGGTTATGTCAATTTCAAAGTGAGTGACACTTCAAGAAATCTATTCCGATTTGATTGGTTGATGATGGGCGAAGGCTACCACAACAACCACCACAAATTTGGTGGCAGGGCTAATTTTGGGGGTGTAAGGTGGCATGAAATAGATGTCACTTACATGATCATGTTGTTGTTGGATAAATTGCGATTAATTGAATTGAATAAAACGGCTATTTAAGGCCTCTACGAAGCGAATTAATTCGTGGAGATTAGCTCTATTCGTGTTATTCGCGGCTATAAAAAGGCCGCGAATAACGCCAATTGGGCAAATGAACGCGAATAGAAACTACCGAATTTCATCTAGTTCCGCATAGTCAACCGGAAGTATGATTTCAGGGATATTTCGATCCAATCTGGCATTTCCAGCTTTTTTGTCGATCGTATAAGCATACATATCAGAGTCGTCGAAGGGTTTTATCAAAGATTGAATCTGTTCGTGATTCAATGTTGGGTCCAGCCATTTTGCTTCGTCTTTTTTATCCAGGATCAGCGGCATCCGCAACTTTGAATTGTGTATTTTTTCCATCAAGGGATTGGCAGGAGTAGTCAGAATGCTAAACGTATGCACGGTTTCACCGCTAAGCTTATCCACCCAATTGTCGTAAATACAGCCCAGTGAAAAGATTTCCTGGGATTTGCATTTTACGAGATATGGATATTTGGTTTTGTTGTAATCCCTCCATTCGTAAAAGCCTTCAACCCCTAAAATGCAACGTTGCTTCGTGATGCAATTCCGGAAGGAAGGTTTTTCGAAGACAGTCTCTCCAACAGCATTCAGCGTCTTGTCTTGTATACTCATGGCGAACCCCTCATCTTTGGTCCAAAATGGAATCAAACCCCAGCGATGCATATGAATACCGTCATGCCGCACAACAGGTAATTCCGGATGGGAAAAACCGCTGACCAGGTAAAACAAGGGCAATTGAGCGGGCAATATGTCCGGTTTTTTTTCTGCCGGAAGAAGCTTTTTATAGCGCTCCACATATTTTTCCTTCGGCTTAGATAGAAATTCAAGCGTAAAACACATTTTTTTGGGCGTTATGTTGATTGAAAGGGTTTTGGAATTTTCAGAGCAGAGAACAGATGGTCAATTTGAAAATTTGATGATTTGAAAATTTGATGATATTTTGGACTCCTTCGGAGTAAATGCTTGACTTCGTCAATTTAATATTTTGATGATATTTTGG
>JBMOJB010000073.1:0-16111 GCA_049316985.1 Saprospiraceae bacterium
TATTTCGTTGATAATCAAATGCTTATCTTCTCCGAAACTTTAGTTATTAATCATTTGAACTTGATGTTTATCGTCGGTATTAGATTGCTTTTTTATATTATATATATAATTATCTTCTTAATACTTAGAAAAAGGCATCTTCGAAATGGGTTAGGGAATAAGTGCCATCTTCGTTATAGAGGATGGCTATAATATCATATCTGATCAGCCAATCGTGATTGTGGGATAAAATATACGCTCCTGCTGCACGAGAAAGGAGTTGTCGTTTGCGAAAGTGGACAAACTGTTCTGGACTCCCAAAATAATCGCTGGATCTCGTTTTGACTTCGATGAAAATTAACTTTTCGTCTTTTTTGGCGACAATATCCAGTTCTGCTCTTTTGTAGCGCCAATTGCGGTCCACAATTTCATAACCTTTTAGAATCAGGAATTGAGCGGCGAGTTCTTCGCCTGTTTTTCCGAGTACAATGTGTTTTGTCATGCTTACTGTTTTTACGTATCATTCTTCCAGGCAATAAGTCAGCGAAAAATCTTTTTCGCAGAAGAAGTAGATCCGGTAGCTGGATTCGAAACTATCTTTTTTCACTTTCCCCAAACCCATGCCGCCACTTTCGGTATAATTTAGTTTGGAAATAAGTATATGTTCTTTAAAATCGAGTAGTCTTTTCCCATATGCTTTGTAGAGACTTTCTTTGGCGCCCCAGTAAACTGTCAAGTGTTGCTGCCGATTTGTTTCACTAAGATTTTGAAAATCCGGTTCGCTCATGAATTTTGTTGCGATCCTTTCGATTTTAGGCGTGTAGTGCTGAATGTCAATTCCGGACGCCTTATTTGAAATAATCACGGCTGCTAAATCGGCTGAGTGACTTAAAGAAATATACTTTTCCGAATTGGTCAGATAGGGTTTACCCATTTGGTCCCGTTCGGTTGAAATTCGATCAGTTTGACCCAGTAAGAAATGTAATAAACAACGGGAGGCCAGCCATTCTGTCTTTTTTTTGGGAGACAACTGGTCTAGCTCAAGTATTTCATTGTTGTTCAGTCTGAGTTGTTTTTTAAAACAGTCATCCGTTTCTGTAATTTTCCAAATACCTAGTTCTGCTTTATCAGCAAGCCGGTTCCTGTAAATCAGTGGCATGTTTTTTTTATAAAAGTATTAAAATTAAGTTTCGCTCAAAATATATGCACAAAAATATTGATTTTAGCATCAAAATCTGTATCTTTGTTTCGTTTTTACATAAATTCCTTTGTCCTGATGCAACCATTTTCTACGATGTATTGACTTCAGTATATGATTTGATGTACTCAACAAATTTTTCGTTATTAATCTACAACTTTAAAGTAAAGAAAATATTTTATTCACCAAAATCATTATTTAAAATGCAAGCGAAATTTTTACGTATATTGTTTATACTGTTTCTCGGAAACTTAAGTTACAACGCAGGTGCGCAATCACCATCATTGTGTGTGGCTCCCAGCATTACTACTATTGTTCCTGATAGTAATAAAGTTATAGTTAATTGGGTAAGCAATACGATTACGACTATTCCTGTCGCTTATGTTCTGGAGTATACTGCTGCTCCTCAAACCAATCAGAGCAATTGGACAAGCGTTACCATTACTACACCAGGATTGAGCTTTGTAGTAAACGGTTTAGATCGCTGTAAGGTTTACATTTTCAGGATGAAAGCCTACTGTGCCGGCAATACGGTCAGTTCATTTAGTTCTTATAAGGACGTTAAGACTCTTGGATGTTCTAATGCTGCTGTTTGTAATGCTCCTGTAATTTCAACTGTGGTTTCTGATAGCACAAAAGCTACAGTAAGCTGGGGTGCAACTACTGCTCCACCTGCTGTGGGTAACTACACTTTGCAGTACACACCATCCCCAATGACAAATACCAGTGTGTGGACTTCAGTTAACACAAGTAACACCAATGTCACAGTCACAGGGCTACAAACATGCAAAGTTTATCTGTACAGAGTTAAATCAAACTGTTCCAGCGCACTTTCGAGTCCATGGAGTACTGTCAAAGAATCTAAAACTAAGGGTTGTCCCGTAACAATTACTTGTGCAACTCCTGCCATCGGTACAATAACGACTGATAGCACAAAAGCAACAATCAATTGGTCATCGGCAGGTACTATTGGGGCAGCGGCAAGTTACTCTGTTGAGTATACGCCTTCTCCATTGACTAACAATAGCGTTTGGACTTCTGTTAGCAGCACATCAACAAGTACAACTATCACTGGTCTGCAAATGTGTACCGGTTATCTTTTCAGAGTGAAGGCCAATTGCTCACCGACTTTGTCAAGTGCTTATAGTTCAGTGAAAGACAGCAAAACCAAAGGATGCGCTGTTGTTGTACCATGTACTGTGCCTTCCATTACTAACATTGTTGCTGATAGTACAAAAGCAACTGCTTATTGGACAAGCACGAATACAACGCCGGGGGTTATCTACACACTTGAATACACTGCACACCCGCAAACGGCAAGCAGCGTATGGAGCAGTGTGACAACAAGCGCTTTGAACGCAACTGTAAGTGGATTACAAACTTGTGCTTACTATATCTTCAGAGTGAAGGCCAATTGTTCAAGTACTCAATCCAGTGCTTTTAGCAGTACGAGGGAAATTAAAACCAAAGGATGTGCAGTTCCTTGTAATGCTCCAGTTATTAGTACGATTGCTGCAGACAGTTCTAAAGTAACTGTGATGTGGACAATTTCAAATTCAGGAATAAGTGGTAGCTACACATTGGAATATACTGCATCGCCGGTTACCAATACAAGTGTCTGGACTTCCGTTAATACAACTACCAACACCTTTACAGTGACAGGTTTGCAAATGTGTACCGGATATTTATTCCGAGTCAAAACTAATTGTTCACCTACTTCTTCGAGCCCGTGGAGTTCCATTAGAGATATCAAAACAAAGGGCTGTGTCGTGATCGTTCCATGTACAACACCTGTTATTGGAACTGTCACTCCTGACAGCACCAAAGCTACACTTACCTGGTCAAATGCCGGAACTATTGGGGCTTCTTCTTATACTGTAGAATATGCGATTTCGCAGCAAAGTAGCCCACTTGTTTGGACTGCAGTAAATACAAACAGTACCAGTATAACCATTACAGGTCTGCAAAAGTGTACGGGCTATTTGTTCCGTGTCAAAGCGAATTGCTCAACGACTTCTTCAAGTGCATGGAGTTCAATCAGAGATACTAAAACAAAAGGATGTGTAGTTGTAGTTCCATGTAGTGCTCCTGTGATTGGTAATGTTTATTCTGATAGCACAAAGGCAACAATCAACTGGGCAAGTGTTAATTCTACTACAGTTGTATATACTGTTGAATATACCATGTCACCTGTGAGTTCGACAAGTGTTTGGATCTCTGCAAGTGTAACAGGCACTACTTTTACCGCTACCGGTCTTACTAAATGTAAGGAGTACGTGTTCAGAGTTAAATCAA
Source organism: Saprospiraceae bacterium (assembly GCA_049316985.1). GTDB lineage: Bacteria > Bacteroidota > Bacteroidia > Chitinophagales > Saprospiraceae > CANHEE01. The sequence continues at coordinate 3,473 of JBMOJB010000073.1, forward strand.
ATTGTTCTGCTACTTCTTCCAGTGCATGGAGTAAAACTAAAGGTGTAGTAACCAAAGGCTGTCCAACAACTTCTATTTGTGTCAGACCATATAATTTGAACAATGCTGTTTCTGCTAATGGAGTACTATTGACGTGGTTAGGGTCAGGAATTCATTTCCAAGTTAGGTACAAAAAAGTCAATAATCTCAATGGAGCATGGACTGTAGTGGATAGTATAAAACCAAATTCACTTCCAGTTGCTGGTCTTAGCAATTGTACTCGTTATATTTGGCAGGTTCGCGCATTGTGTACCAATAGTGTCTGGTCTTCATGGAGCGATACCAAAGTCTTTGGAACAATTGGTTGTCCGACTTCACAATCATTGGTAATATCTCCAAACCCGGGTTCGCAGTTTAATCTGTTCTACACGCTCGAGTCCGAAGCAAAAGTATCATTTGATATTGTTGATCTTCAAGGACGAGTAATTAAACAATATGATGCGGGAATAGGCTATGCAGGCGACAACTCGTTTAATACAGAAACAATAGATATTATTTCAGGATTGTACTTTGTCGTCTTGAAGGTAGATGGTGTTCAATATGAAATACAGCGTTGGATTAAGGAATAATTAAAAATTAAGTATTACTAGCAAGGCTGCTTCGGGTTCCGGAGCAGCCTTTTTTCGGCCACGAATTAAACGAATGATGCGGATTATCGCGAATTTATTTTTGGGAAATGCGAACAGTTTTAACATATGAATTGTTATTCACTACATGCTTTTAAGAAATCATTTATGGAAAAAAAACTACGAAGAAGAGATTTTATATCAAGGTTATCGTTGGGGTTGTCTGCTTCAGTACTAACTCCTATAAGCAATTTTGCTGCTTCTATGAAGCTTACAAGCTCCCAAAAATTAAAATCTATGAATCCGATTATCAGCATTAAGCCTTTGGGCTTTCAATGGGAAACAGCAGATCCTTTTTTATTTTGTGTACACCATGAGGATAAATTTCCAAGGGGGAATGATGCCATGGGGCCAGAATTGCAATTCCTGAAAGACAGGCATCTTGGTGATGATTTCATTATCAAAGATGGCTTTCGAATGTACCATGGCAAAACTGTACCTGGATTTCCCGGGCATCCTCACAAAGGCTTTGAGACGATTACGGTGGTAAGAAAAGGAATGGTCGATCATTCAGACTCAATGGGTGCTTCAGGCAGATATGGGGATGGAGACGTTCAGTGGATGACCGCCGGAAAAGGTGTTCAACATGCTGAGATGTTTCCGTTGTTGAGCAAAGATGAAGAGAATCCTATGGAATTATTTCAAATTTGGTTGAATCTACCGAAAAAAAGCAAACTCGTTAAGCCTCATTTTAAAATGATGTGGCAAGATGCAATCCCCAATTACAAACATATCGACAGCGCTGGTAAATTGACCCGTGTTGAGGTAATTGCAGGGAAATTAAATGATACCCACGCCGTTGCACCACCTCCGGATTCATGGGCAGCAGACCCAGCACACGAAGTGGCGGTTTGGAATATAAAAATGGATCCGGGAGCAAAATGGTATTTGCCGAAAACTTCACAAGGTATTAATAGGACTATTTATTTCTACGAAGGAAATAATTTGTTACTAAACGGCACTGAAATACCAAAATATAGTGCAGTAGAATTAGTTGCAGATACTGAGGTTGTTTTGACAGCTGGTGATGAGGCAATTAGCATTTTGCTTTTGCAAGGAAAACCTATTGGGGAACCCGTCATTCAATATGGACCGTTTGTAATGAATACCAAGGAGGAAATTAATCAGGCGTTTGAAGAGTACCATGAGACCAGGTTCGGTGGCTGGCCTTGGCCTAAATATGATCAAGTTCATGATCGTGAAAAAGGAAGATTTGCGAAACATGCAGACGGGAGAGAAGAAATCAAAGGATAATCAAGGCTCTACGTTGTTCTGTGTGGGTAGTCAGGTTTTCTAAGGTAATCGGGAGCAAATTTGATGATTTGATGATTTGAAAATTTGAAAATAAATTGCCTGACTGAAGGTAGGCAAGAACTTTTCTGGAGTTCTTGCTTTTATAAAAGACTATTCGAGTATTTACGGTTGTACGATAATTCAGGAAACTTACCAGAGGTTAAAATCAATGAAGTTGATTAGAAATTACTTTCAAATTTTCAAATTACAGTACATAAAGCTTCAAAAATAGTTTACCCACACAAATTGACATAAACCATAATTAACTTGCCTCTGTTTTGTTCCGGACAACTAATGAATTTTCGGAGCATTAGTACTTACAACAACCTAAGGCAGATAGCGTTATGCCCTGTTTAAAATAGAAAAGCCCGGAATCTTCAGCAGAAGAAACCGGGCTTTAACCTATTGAACGATATGAGAACTATCTTATAATTTTTCTACCCATATTAATTTCTTTCGAAATCAAGCGAATGTAGTAAGCTCCTTGGGGATACGCTGACATATCAAATGTTGTTTGGTTGTCTCCATTGTAGGCAATTATTAAGTTGCGCTGCATCAAACGACCATTTGAGTCGTACAATTCTATATTCACGTTTCCCTCTTGTTGGTGTTCAAAACTGATATTCAATTCGTTGCTTCCTCCCATAGGATTTGGATACAATGAAATACCTTCAACAAGGGATACAGATTTGTTGTCATCGTTGTCATTTATTAGTGCGTTAGATCCCAGTACATTATTTCCAGTACACAAGAACCAGTGTTGGTGTGCAACAGGAGTAGCACTAACTTTGATACTGCTGAAGTTAATTTTTGGAGCAATCTGCCAAGTTTTTATCGGGAAGTCTATTGCAACTTTGAGCGTTGTTGGTGATTTAACGATACAATTTGGAGCAGTCAATCCATTAAAATATGCTTTCGTGATCCAGCTGTTGTTGACATTTCTAAAAAATTGACCGAACATGCTGATGCCGTCACTACTTGCGGAGCCTGTATTTAAAGCATCTATTGCGTAAAAATTATCGTCTCTGGTCTCGCCGTATAAATAATTGGTAAGCGTAGTAGTTGAAGCATTAAATTTAAATACAGATCCCTGAAAATTCGCAGCAAGTCCGGTTGTTTTTGTTTTCCCCGCTGTAAAATACTCAAACTGACCGGCCGTATTTTTGCGTTCAATAGCATCATAACAATAGTCCGTGTCGTAAGCTGTAGAAAGTGTATAGCCAAATATTCCCCATGTAGTATTCATCCATAGTAACAAAACAGAATTAGGATCATTTGAAGATGTTTTGCAATTGCCGCTGATGGTGAAAGGACCTTTTCCTACTGAGTTGCGAATACTTCTAAACTCTTCATAAGTGTATTTATTGTAGGATTTATAGACAAGTGCGCCACCCAGTGCATCAGTTTTGATGATTAGACCATCAGTATTTCCAGCAGTAGGCGTCAGTTTTCCACAAGCCACTACGCTTCCATTTGACGTTTCGCACAATCCATATAAACTTGAAGGTGCAGTTGCTGTAGCGGTTGAAAAGTCAAATCGACGAACCCATTGGACCGCATTAGCTGCGGCATCGTACTTCATGATAAAACTGGTAGCAATTCCGGCTGTATTCAGATTTTCTCCACAGATGTAGAAAATATTAGGCGTAGCAGAAGCAATTACAGCATATGCAACATCGCTTAATTTGTCCATATCAACTTTTATTGGGTTGGCAAGTAATACTCCGCTTCCAGGTTTGACTTGCATAATCAGTACATCCGCTCCTCCGATGGTTAAATTGGCATCGCGTAGTGTTCCAACTACTACATACATCCCTTTCACTTCCGCCTGCGAATACCCGTAACTATTGACTTCAACATTGTTAATGGTTACTTGGTAGGCATTATTGAAAAGCGGGGTTCCACCCAGGTCGGTATTGGTAACTCTTACCCTGTCGCGGCTTGCTGCTCCTGTTACATTTCCCTGGTAAAAGCCGGTTGCAACGACCGTTGGGAGGTTATTTGTAGTGGGATTGGCTGTAGAGAATTGGCCGTCATAAAACTGCTCTGTTCTTGGTGTTGCTGCATTATTGAAGTATTCTTCGTAGTATTGAGCAGTTGCAAGATTGGCAAAAAATAAAGTAGCTGCGAAAATAGAAAGTAAAGATTTCATAACATTAAGATTTTTGAATGGTTAAGATTTTTTTTAAAGTTTTTTTGGGGTTAAAAGTTTTTTCGTGGCTTACATCTATATAATCCACCTGCTATGAAATCGTGACATTTGTTTTTAAAATAATTTAGAAAAAAAATAGATATACTTCTTCTTGTTTGTTAAGTAGTTGCTAATCAATAGTATATGCCAAAAAAAATCCCGGTTAAAATACCATTGTATTTAACCGGGATCAATAAATAAATTGAAAATTGGGTGATATCTAGGACACCTTCGAAGTTTCTTTTAGCACTTTCGACGACCTTATTTCTCTATATGCTTAATAAATCAAGTTGTTGACTCACAAAAATTACTTTTTTATTTGCGAAATAGATAATTCATTGAAGTTGAATATGTGAATTATCATCAAATTTTCCTGCCTACCGGACAGGCAGGCAAATTTTCAAATTAATTCTATTTTTCTTTGTAGACAAAATCAAAAAATGCACTATAGATACTTGAGTTTTTATCTTTTAACAATTCTTTGTAGTTATTTTGAGAAATGGCAAAAACTTCAAATATTATATTTTTTGGCATCACAGTTCCTTTCACTTTTTCGATATGGTCATAATATTTCATTGCTTCATTCCGATCTTCAAACTTTCTGGTAACCAGCATTGGAATATCAGATTCTTGTCCAAAGAAAACATTGGCTACTCGCAGGTTTTTGATTTTATAATTATCATGGTTGAAATCGGCCAAAGAAGATTTCATATCTTCGAGTTTTGCCTCTTTATCGCTCATGATAAAGACGATATAGTGTACTGACTCATCCTCTCTTTTGTACGCACCGGTTTTGCCTACGTCGGTTCCTGAGATTTCATTGTATGCAGCTTCGCCACCATCCAACAGCCGCAATATTTCTTTTGCTCTTTTTTGTTCCGGAGTTTCCGGAAATTTAGCAATTACTTCTTTGATTGCCAGGATGTATTTTTCTTTGCCCGCCACGTAGCCGGTACTCATGGCAGAGATGAGTGCAAATTTCGCTTTATAGATGTTTTTCACTTTAAAAAGTGAATCCGCTTGTTTGCACCTGTCCAAAACATTCTGATATTGACCTTTTTTAAAAGCGGCATATGTCGCAGAATAGTAGTCTTCCAATATCTGTCCTTCCTTTTTGGATTTCTTAGCAAAATCAGGATCGGTCAAGATTCTCGCATAGGTAGTATTTGGATATTTGTTTACGATTCTATCGTAGCATTCCTTGGCTTTGACACTGTTTCCTGTATCTGAATATGCTCCATATAAATAGTACAATGCTTCTGCTTCTTTTGGAGTATCCGGAAAGCGACGGAGGAATTCCTCCAACGTAACTATACACTTGTCATTGCGTTGAATAGCTTCGCGAAATCCTTTTCCGAGGTTGTAGAATGCATCGCCGACGTCGCTATTCATTGTTTCAATATCTTTGGGATTTTGTGGCACAGCGGTCATCATTTTTTCAAATTCCTCGTCACTTATTTTGGATTTATCCCGCTTCGTTTTTTGCTGGATTTCTTTGCCATCAGCAGCAGCATTATCACCGCCGCTATTGGTTTTCTTGCCGGATCGTCTCCAGTCATCCTCCAGTCTTCGGTTTTTCCCCCATTTTTGCTGGAATTGACGGGCTCCTTGAGTCAAACCTTTTGAGTTGTAAGCAAAAAAGGTGCTTGGCGTTACACCTGGACCATAAATTATATTGAAATCTGCAGGATTGCCTTTGGCATTGGCCGCTAGTTCGGCAGCTGCTTCGGCCTTTTCAGCAGTTTCTATATCTTTCTGTTTGATTTTCAAACAGAATGCTCTTTGTTCTTCCGGGCTCATTCTTGCTATTCGCAATAGACTATCTTTTGCATTTATGATTTTAATATTTTTTGCAATATCAGTTAGTCCGATTGCCAATCTTTTTGCTTCATCGTATCGATCATCACTTTTAGGCAGAACAGTAATGGTACTATCATAATAATTTTTTGCAGCAATAAAATTCTCTGAAGAAAAATACAATTGAGCCATCAATAGGTATGATTCACCTTTTTGAGCAGGATTTTTCTTGCTGAATCGCAGAGATTTCTGTAAGTTTTCGATGGCGAGATTGCGATCATTATTTTTAAGTGCTATTTGCGCAAGTGCGAAATAGATCTGATCCAGATAGTCTTCGTTTTTTGATTCTTTGGCCATTTTCTGCAAAGATTTAATGGCAGATTCGGCAGAACCTTGTCCTTTTGTATAAGCAAAAAGTGCGACATTCATTCGGGCACTAAACTCCATATCGTATGGGATACTCTTGTAATTGAGTACTTTTTCGTAAGCTGCCAGCGCCTCTGCATCCCGCAACAATTTTTCCTGTATCTGCCCGAGAATGAAATAGAATCTCGCTTTTTCTTTTTTGTTGACTGTAAGTTCAATCGCTCTTTCGAGTGGTTGAACAGCCTTGCCGTATTCTTTTTGCTTAAGAAAATTGTAAGCGTAGAATTGCGCAGCCAAGCGCCGGACTTTTCTAAAAGTCGATCTTTGTTTTAATAGAGTAACCAGAATTTCTTCAGCTTCTCCATATTTTTGCCTTTCTGTCAATGTTCTGGCCAACCAGGCCATTCCTTCCTGATAGGCGGGACGATGTTTAAGGAAATATGATTTTGGCTTTTGAGAAGTCTCATCTTTAGGTTCAAATGCCAGTTTGGCCTCTTCTTTTTTTCTTTTTTCTTTTTTGGTTTCGGGCACAATTACCGGTGTGCTTTCGACTTTTGCCGCTGTTTTACTGGATCCTTTACTGCTTTTACTTCCTTTTTTCTTCTTTTTAGCGTTTGCTTTTTTCTTTTTAGCATTGGCTTTCTTTTTTACCTCGGCGGCCTTCTTCTTCTCTTTAATTTTTTTCTTAGCGATTTCTTTCTTAACCTCAGCTTCTTTTTTTCTGTCTTTTGGAGTTTTTCTAAACTTCTTTGGTTTAAATTCTTCGGCCAGATAATTCAATGTTTCTTCAGCCGTTTCATAATCTTTTTTTAGGTACTGTGCTTTGCCCATGAGTAATGCACAGTCGCTTACCCATTCTCCATTTTTATGAATTGATGCCGCCGTGGACATTTTTTTTATCGCCTTGTCCATTTCAGGCGCAATAGATTCTGCATTCTCAACATCTGAATAGGGGTACATCGCCAGAATCTGGTTATAATTGTCGCTATGCTGTTGATTTAATTTTGCAATGCCCTCTTGCAGCAGTATATTTGCGTTGTATATATAATTGTATTTTGTGGTGAGGTTGTGGTAATTGCGTTTGAGCCAGGGCACATCTCCTTTCTTCTTTGTCGTAACGCAAGCACTAACTATACTTATTAATAGAAAACTAATACCAATTCGGTAAATTCTGTTCATTTACTTAATTTTTTCTTGAATTATACGTTAAATCTACTAAAAAGTTAAAATTTGCGTTTATTGAATTGTTGAGGAATGGATAATTGTGATGACAATTTGTCGTAGCCGAACGAAATCCCTTTGAATTAACTTTATTTAGGGCAAATTATTTTATTTTAACCTAATTTTTTACAAAAAAAGCAAAAATGAGTTTAAAAAGTCTTTTAAAGGATACGGGTTTAGCCATGTGGAGAGGCCTTCGAGAGACTGTTACCCGACCTTTTAAAAAGAAAGAAGAACAACATCCCAATTTACTTTTAGACCCCAGTCAAAATGCCAAGCCTCATCGGCCATTGCGCGAACGCTTGCAAGATACCTACCGGATGACGATAATGAATCCCGAGACCTTCGAAGAAGTAGGTACTTACAACCTTTCCTTGATGAGTGTGTACACATTGTTCAGCTCGATATTCGTGGGTGTAACCCTGATTGTCATCTCGCTACTGGCGTTTACGCCATTGAAAAGTTATCTTCCCGGCTATGGAGATTCAAAGAATTATTTCCAGCTTATGGATAAGATCGATGACCTTGAAGGCCAGGTAGAAGCGAATCAGACCTATATGGACTACTTTAGAAAAATGTTAATAGAAGATGTAAAAACTAAAAAAGAGACGCCCAAAGAAGCTGTAAGCCAGATTCCTGATAGTTTGCTTGACATACCCACTGTTGAAGAAGAACGACAATTGAGGGAGCAATATGAACGCAATAATGGAGTGGCGAGCATAATCAATGGAACAAATAATAGCAACCAGAAAACTGCTTCAACGAATATGAGAGAAGTTGCTTTGGAACAGATCTACTTTACTCCGCCAATTGATGGACAAATTATAAGGGGGCTGAAGCCAAAAGAAAGTCACTTTGGTATCGATTTGGTCGCACCCAAAAATACACCGATAAAAGCAGCTCTGGACGGGTATGTCGTGTCTGCTGATTATACTGTTGAGACCGGAAATTCTATCGTGCTTCAGCACCAGCACGGCGTAATGACAACCTATAAGCACTGTTCTTCCTTACTGAAAAAGCAAGGTGCTTTCGTCAGAGCAGGAGAAGCAATAGCAATCATTGGCAACACCGGTACGCTTACAAGTGGACCACATCTTCATTTTGAATTGTGGCAAAATGGCAAATGTGTGGACCCTACTGAATATATTACTTTTAAATAAAAGCCAAACAGCAATAAAAATTAGATTTTAAATATGATCATAATCTGAACGGTTTGCATCATTTAGCCTGATTTTTGCGTTATATCTTAACAAGCTCAAAGAAATGTCTGTAAAAAACTTATTTATATTTATTATTTTTTGTTGTTCGGGATTTATGGCAAAAGCGCAGGATCCTAATCTTGCGTTGCAGTATTTTACGGATGGTGAATATAGCAAAGCAGCGGCTTTGTATGAAAAGCTATGGGAAGCCCAACCGGGTGTTGAAATGTATTTTGATAAGCTCATAGAAAGTAACGCTGCATTGGAACAGTTCGAAAAGTGTGAGGCTATTATCAAAAAAGAAATTAAGAAAAAACCGAAGGACTTGCATTTGCTGGTTGCCTTAGGGAATATCTACGCAAAGAAAGGAGAAGACAAAGCTGCTAATGAATCGTATGAAAAAGCAGTTGATAAGTTAACGCCCGAATTGTATTATATTACTAGACTTGCACAAGTGTTTAGCAATTTGGGCAAATTCGATTACGCGATTAAGACTTACGAAAAAGGTGGAGAATTGCTGAAAAGTAAATCTCAATTTGCTTTTTATCTGGGTGATCTCTATCGGAATAAAGGCGATCAAGTTCCCAAAATGATTGAAAATTATCTCCTCAGTCTGGAATCTAATGCCGGATATCTTGGAACGCTGCAATATTATTTTCAACGTTATCTAAGCGAAGAAGATCACAAAGAATTGCAATCTCAATTGTATACACTGCTACAAGAACAACCTGATAATGTTGCTTATTCAGATCTGTTGGTATGGACTTTTACCAACAGGAAAGATTACAAGAATGCGCTTCGACAAGCAAAAGCACTCGAAAAACTAGTTGGAAATAAGGGCGATAAAGTAAATGCAATTGCATTGGCAGCTGAACAAGACAAAGATTATGATGCTGCAATCGCCGGCTATGACTTTCTGGTCAATGAAATCCCTAAAGAAGGAAATCGCTACTATTACGAAGCTAAGCGAAAGTCTTTGTATTGTAAGAATAGAAAGGTGGTAGAAAGACAGGATTATTCGCGAGAAGACTTACTGGCACTTGAAGCTGAATACGAAAAATTTCTTACTGAAAATGAAAAGTCCAAATTGACATCAGAAATTATTGCACAATTGGCTGAGCTTGAAGCATTTTATTTGAAAAACCTTCCAAAAGCCATTTCATTGCTGCAGGAGATGATCGCATATCCAGGCTTAAGCCCTAACGTAATGGCAAATGCAAAAATTAATCTTGGTGATTTTTCTCTCATGAATGGTGATCGTTGGGAGGCGACACTATTGTATTCGCAGGTAGACAAACAATTCAAAGACGACATTCTGGGCCATGAAGCGAGGTTTCGAAATGCCAAATTATCTTATTTTACAGGAGATTTTGAGTGGGCACAATCTCAGTTTGATGTTTTAAAAGCCTCCACATCGAAATTAATCAGCAATGATGCCTTGGATTTATCTGTATTCTTAATGGATAATACCGGCTTGGACACCACAACTACTGCCATGCAAATGTATGCAACTGCAGAATTGCTGACCTTTCAGAATCGTTTTGAGGAAGCATTCAGCAAATTGGATTCTATTTCGGTATTGTTTCCTGACCACACACTTACAGATGACATTCTTTGGACCAAGGGTCAAATTTACCTTAAACAAAGAGAATGGACTAAAGCAGAAACAGTATTTACAAAAATTGTAGATACTTTTAAAGAGGAAATCCGTGCGGATAATGCACTTTTTGCATTGGCGAAACTCAATGATGAACACTTGAACAACAAAGAAAAGGCAAAGACGCTTTATGAAAAGTTGTTTATGGAGTATAGTTCGAGTATTTTTGCAGTTGATGCCAGAAAAGAATTCCGAAGATTGCGTGGAGATAAAATAAATTGATAGAAACGAAATAAAAAGAAGGTACATAATGGAAGATATTTTGCAGCAAATGAAGTCATGGGAGAACGCACATCAGGAAAGACAAAAAAAATTCTGGCGTGAAGTCTATCCTGCCATGAAATTTGAAGATAAGGTCATTTATTGGCGAAAGGATGTTTTTCAAGCGATGCAGTATCAGGAAGAAAGTGGTAAAGATCCTTATTCTTGCTTTAGCAAAGATTGGCTTGATTACCATTTGAGTGTTGAACCTGATTTCTTAAAGATACTGGATGATATCGTAGAAAAGTTGAGTCTCAAATCTGAGCAGGTTAAAAGCAGGATAAAAGAAATATAAAAAAACACCTCGAGAACTTAATTTCGAGGTGTTTTTTATTTTTGTGATCTTTCAAACAGTCAAACTAAAATTGAATATAGTTATGATGACTTAGATCTTTACCCTAATCGGCATATATCAATTTATACTTCTTCTTTTTTCTCGGGTTCCTCGTGTTTCGTTATGCTTTCGAAAAAATGCTCAATTTTCTCAGCTGCAACTTCAGCAACTGCTTGAACGGTATCAATGGTGTCTTCCATCGCATTCTCCAGAGACTCTACCAATGAACCCGTAGCTTCAACTGTGGAATCTACGATATCTTCTACTTTTTCCTGGATGCTTTCTGCAGCAGGCTCTTCACTTACGGCTTTTGTCGCTGCTGTATCTTCAACTTTGGCTGTTTCTGACGGTTTTTCAGATTTTGTTGATCGCTTAGCTTCTTTTTCTAAAGCCGCCGCCAATGATTTTTCTACATCAACACGGGTAGCTATCATTTCATCCAACTTCGCTTTTTTGGATTCATACCTTTCTGTTACCATTCTTAGTTTGGCCTGGCGTATCTGAGCCTCCAATTGTCCGTCGGTGGTATCGATTTTCTTTTGTTGGAAATCCAGTTCTTCTCTATCTCTATTCGCCGATGTTTCCATTTTATGAATAGCGGCATTTAATCCCTCCAATCTGTTTTGGATACGTGCTGATGCGGAGGAGAAATCTCCACCACCGGCACTGCCCGTATTTCTTTCTCCTTTGGCCAATTTGAAAGCGGTATCGAGGCGCTCCCAAACATGATTTCTGTGATCACGAGTCATTACTGCCGTGCGATAATCTGCTTGCATTTGCTTCAAATCTTCGAAGATTGAAGCCGATTTAGGATTAGTTTTTATTCTTTCTTCAATAGCATCCAAAAGTGCCATGAAGTTGTTGTGAGCTTCTGCAGATTTTGCTTCAAATTCGGTGTTGAGGGATGTTCGCATATCCTTCAACTTCACAAACATGGTATTGATTCCATCTCTTAGAGAATCTGCATGTTCGCGGAAAAGATTGCGTTCCTGAACCTGGTTCTGAACTTTGTCCCAGAAAGTTTTCAAAGTATCCCACATTCCACCATCATAGTTGGTCAGCTTGTCCACTTTTTCTTTCAGTTCTTCTAATTCTGTACGATAAGCTTGATTAAGCTTAGTCGAAAGTACCAGGAAATGCCATTCTGTTTGCGCGCGTTGAATCAATTCACCACGGTCAACTTTTATTTCTTCCGGAAGAATGCTGTCCGCCACTGTCAATTCGCGTTCGATGTGCTGATAACCTTCGGGAAATTCCACTTCGGTGCCATTGCGCCATTCTTCCATCAATTTGGTGGTAAATTCTTCCGTTGCGATGGCTTTTGGAAATGTAAAAATGTCTACTTTGTTAGCGTCAGGGCGGAGTTCCAACCCGATAAGTACTTTTTCGTTGTTGGCATCAGTGCCCCAGAGTACGAGTTTAGTCTTCATTTACTGTAAAACAATTTTTCGGTGTAAAATACACTGTTGTTACTTGTTCAAAATTAATTCGGTATAAATAATAGTATTTCTAATAACGGCAAAGAATTGGAAAGGTTACTTATTTGATTTTTTTTGAATAAAAAAGCAAAGTATAATTTAGCATTTCCAAGTTTGCTTTTAGTAATAACCTGAGTTCGATTAATTAGAATCTATATTTTTTTGGGAAGTGCGTAA
>JBMOJB010000074.1:0-16041 GCA_049316985.1 Saprospiraceae bacterium
AACCTTGCCAATGTTGCTGCTGTATTGAAGGAAGCATTTGGTTTTTTTTGGGTTGGTTTTTACATTAAGAAGGGGAATCAGTTGGTGCTGGGACCTTTTCAAGGCCCACTTGCCTGTACTCGGATTGATTTCGATAAAGGAGTATGTGGTTATTGTTACTCTTCTCGCCTAACAGTTATCGTTCCTGATGTGGACCTTTTTCCGGGACACATTGCTTGCTCTTCAGCTTCAAAATCAGAAATCGTAGTGCCTGGATTTGACAAGAATGGTGAGGTGATTTTCGTTATCGATGTCGATTCAGATAAATTAAATGATTTTTCTGATGTCGATGCATGTGGACTGGAAGAGGTTGTAAGAATCGTTGAACAATTGACAATTAAGAATTAAGAATTAAGAATTAAGAATTGAATATGAGGAAGCACTTAAAGCAAAATTAGATTTAAGTAATTATTGAACTTCTTGCTTCGATTTAAGTTATACTAGTGAAAATTTTAGCTTAAATGTATAGTTTTGCATCAATTTTCAATTTTCAACTTTCAATTTTCAATTAATTAAAATGTTATCAGAAATATTATTAGATCCGAATCTGTCAGAAGAAATGAAAATGATTGCTGAAAAAGTAATCAATGCGGAACGCATTACTTTTGATGAAGGTGTTTTTTTATTTGAAAAAGGAGAGCTGGGGTATTTGGGTGCTTTAGCCAATCTGGTTAGGGAGCGCAAAAATGGAGATAATACTTACTTTAACCGCAATTTTCACATTGAACCTACGAACCTCTGTGTTTATACCTGCAGTTTCTGCAGTTATTCCCGGCTCATCAAACAACGCGGTGACAACTCTTGGGAATATACCATGGATGATATGATGGATATTATCAAGAAATACGATGGTCAACCGGTCACCGAGGTGCACATCGTAGGTGGAGTATTGCCACAATATGATTTGAAGTTTTATCTGGATTTTTTTAAAAAGATAAAGGAGCATCGTCCCGATCTGCATGTTAAGGCATTGACGCCGGTAGAATTTCATTACATTTTCAAGAAAGCGAAAGTTAGCTATGAAGAAGGGATGCGCCTGATAAAAGACAGTGGAGTCGAGTCCCTGCCGGGAGGCGGTGCCGAGATTTTTGCCCCCGAAATCAGGGACCAGATTGCAGGAGGTAAATGCTCAGGGGATGAGTGGTTGCGAATACACGAAGTGTGGCACAATCTGGGGATGCGATCTAATGCGACAATGCTGTATGGGCATATTGAAAACTATTCGCACAGAATCGATCATTTGGATCAATTAAGATCGTTGCAAGATAAAACCGGTGGATTTCAGACTTTTATTCCTTTGAAATTCAGGAATGAGGGCAATCAACTAAGTCACTTGGAAGAAGTATCAGTCATTGAGGATTTGCGTAACTATGCCATTAGTCGCATTTTTTTGGATAATTTTGACCATATCAAAGCCTATTGGCCGATGATTGGTAGAAATACAGCTCAAATTGCACTTGGTTTTGGTGTTGACGATATCGATGGGACAATAGATGATACCACCAAGATATATTCGATGGCGGGAAGCGAAGAGAAGAATCCGGCTTTGAGTACCAAAGATTTAGTGAAAATGATCAAAAATGTAGGCCGAAAACCCATTGAAAGGGATACTTTATACAATGTGGTTGCTGATTTTTCAGATCATGCTTTTGAAGACGACAAAGAATTCAGAGGATACCTGGACTTGCCTGTTGTGAACAATTGAAAATGAAGCCCAAAGGCCTTTCATTTTACAAATTTAGTGGTTTGCATGAATAAAATTCGTCTTAGTGCGGTTAGCTATCTGAATACCAAACCTTTTCTATATGGTATTTTTAAACATAAAATTTCGCTGGATCTTGATATTCAGTTAGATATTCCCGCTGTTTGCGCAGCAAAACTTGAAAGTGGAGCAGTTGATTTGGCACTTGTCCCGGTCGCAGTCTTACCTCAATTGAGTTCACCTAAAATCATTACTGATTATTGTATCGCAACGGAAGGAAGGGTGCGTACTGTTTGTCTTTTCGGCGAAACACCAATCGAAGAATGGGATTATTTATACATGGATTTTCATTCCAGGAGTTCTGTCCAGCTTAGTAAGCTTTTGTTGAAGGAATATTGGGGTTTAAATCCGGTACTATTAGCAGCTGATGAGGGTTTTATAGAAAAAATTAAAGGGAAAACAGGTGGATTGGTAATCGGAGATCGGACCTTTCCTTTGCATGATAGATTTCCATATATATATGACCTCGGTGAAGCATGGATGAACCATCGTCATCTCCCATTCGTTTTTGCAGCTTGGGTAACCTGCAAGAAATTAGCTCCGGAATTTATTGCCGAATTTAGCGAAGCACTTGCTATTGGATTGGATTCAATACCTCAATTGGTTAGCCTGATGCCTGATGAGTACGCTCATTTTGATCTCAGCAATTATTTTACTGAAAATATTAAATATGAATGGGATATGGGTAAAAGAGAGGCTTTGTCGCTATTCCTGGGAGATTCGGGGTATAATACCAGCAATTTATTTGAGACTTCCGTTATTACCGTTGTGAAATGACAGAAGCGGAGGCTTGTTCTCCGCAGTTATTCCTATTTGTTTGTCGAATTATGTAAAGAAACGACATCCACGACAACATTTAGAGGTTTTTTTACGTATTTATTCTAAATAACAAAAAAACGGACTTCCGGAAGTTCCGGGATTAAGCATATGCAATTTTTATATCCTACTTTTCTTTGGGCATTGTTGACCATTTCAATCCCCATTATCATACATCTATTTTCATTTCGTCGTTATCGTAAAGTGCTCTTTACGAATGTTCGTTTTTTGCGGGAAGTCAAAGAAGAAACCAGTTCACGAAGAAAACTAAAAAACCTGCTGGTATTGCTAGCCAGATGTCTGGCAGTAATTGCTATGGTTCTGGCATTTGCGCAGCCCTTTATACCTCAGCAAGACAAAGTCGTACAAGGTGAGCGAGCTGTTAGTATTTTTGTCGACAATTCATTTAGCATGAATGCAATGAGCCAGGATGTACCCTTATTTGAAAAAGCCAAGCAAAGAGCGCGAGAAATCGTATTAGCGTACGCCACAGATGATCGCTTTCAAATTCTGACCAATGATTTTGAAGGTCGACACCAAAGACTGGTCAGCAAAGAAGATGCTTTGTCTTTGATTGATGAAATAAAATCCTCGCCTGCTTCTCGTGAACTGACAAAAGTACTTCAAAGACAGCAACAAGCATTGAATCTCGGCAAAGCACCGAATAAGATTAGTTATTTACTATCTGATTTTCAAAAAAACATCAGCGATATACCTAATTACAAGGATTCAAGTATGCAGGTAAACCTTGTTCCGCTTCAGGCAGTTCAAGAGAAAAATATAAGCGTGGATTCAGTTTGGTTCGAAGCGCCTGTACAGGTGTTGAATCAGGTTAGTCAATTAGTTGTTAAAATTAGAAATTACAGTAATGAGCCTGCAGAGAACGTCCGATTGTCTTTAAATCATAATGGACAGGATAAGCCGGTCGGTACTTTAAATATTGCGGCAAAATCTGTAGCTACTGACACGGTCAATATTACAATATTGCAAAGTGGCTGGCACGAAGCAACAATCAATCTTACTGATTTTCCGGTGCAATTTGATGATTCTTTTCATTTTTCATTTTATGTAGCAGAGCAAATTAATGTGCTCTCTATTAACGAAAATATACCTAATCGCTATATAAACGCCGCTTTTTCCGGCCTCCCGTACTTTAAAATGAATAATCAATTGAGTAAATCGCTTGATTATTCTAAGCTGTCGAATTATCAGTTGATTATATTAAATGAACTTAGCGAAGTCAGTTCCGGTTTGGCAGCGGGTTTGAGTACATACGCTAAAAATGGCGGAAATGTATTGCTGTTTCCAAATGGAGCATCCAATGCAACTGCTTATCGTCGATTGATGAGTGCTTTTGGAGCCAACGACTTTACTGCTTTTGACAATACTGAGCGAAAAGTATCACAAGTCAATACCGACGAATTCGTGTTCAATCAGGTCTTTACCAATAAAAGCGATAATTTAAAATTGCCGGTTTCAAAAGGCAATTTCAGAATGAGCAATTTTTCAGGAAGAAACGAAGAGCGCTTGTTGATCTACCGAGATGGCTCAACCTCATTGGCCAAATATCCGGTCGAAAAGGGCAATTTTTATGTTTCGGCAGCTCCTTTGGACGAACGGTATTCAAATTTGTCCAAAAATGGTGAAATCTTCGTGCCAATGCTTTATAAAATGGCGATTTCTACGGCAAAATCTCCGACAATCTTCTATACAATTGGAAAAGATGAATATGTAGAGGCAGAGGCAAAGGTTGTTGCTGGAGAAAGCACCTATAAGCTAAAAGGCAAATCCGATGAATTCATTCCTGAGCAGAAGACCATTGCAGCCAAAGTAATTCTTGGGGTTGGAAATGCATTAAAAGACGCCGGTTTTTACAATTTGTATATCGACCCACAGGAAGTTCTTCGAAAATACGCCTTCAATTATGATCGCAAAGAATCTGATTTGCAATATTTGAGTATTGCAGAAATGGGCTCCTTTCTTCGAAGCAATATTTCAATTATCGAGGCCAATGCCAAAGCTGATTTTACCGATTTGGTAGGTGAGCGCAGTCAGGGTATCAGCCTTTGGCGCTGGTTTATAATACTGGCTTTGGTAGCTTTAGCAATAGAACAATTGTTGCTTAGATTTTTCAAATAGCGTCAGCATTTCTAGTTGAGCAATACAAATTTGCTTATTAATTTGTTAACTAAAGTTATTGGTAGCATTAACTTTAGAAATGGAATAGCTTATCCGAATTGTTGGATTGCCCAAATTTTGGTTCTTCACCGGTTAAATTTATTGCATTGCCAATGTGCCTTGCCTGTTATGCATTTCTCGCAGCTTCGTTTCCTTTCGAATCAGCAAAATAATTTCAGTTCGATTCATTCGGATAATTTAATTTATCTATTTTTGTAAATTACGAGAATTGGACCTGAATTATTAATTTTAAGAATCGACAACTTGACTCCTTCAGTAAGAAAATACCTATATGTTGCTTTATTTGCAGCAGTTTTAGTTGTTTATTTCTTCAATATGTTTATTGATGTTATGGAAATTGATGCAGCTCAATATGCATTGATTTCTATGGAAATGAGCTTTTCGAAGAGTTTTTTACATGTATATCAGCAAGGGCATGATTATCTGGATAAACCTCCTTTGCTTTTTTGGCTTTCTTCCCTTTCATTTATCTTTTTTGGCATTTCAAATTTTGCATATAAATTCCCTTCAATAATACTTGCTATTCTTGGAATTTATAGTCTTTACAGGTTTGCCGGTCTTTGGTACAGCAAAGAAAAGGCCCTGCTTTCCGCTTTGATCCTTGCCAGCTGTCAGGCATTATTTCTGATGACCAATGATGTACGAACGGACACCAATTTATTGGGATTGGTAATGTTTGCTATCTGGCAATTAAATGAATACTTGATCAATTCCAAGTGGAAACACTTAATATTGGCTTCAATAGGGTTAGCAGGGGCTATGATGGCGAAGGGGCCAATTGCACTGGTTATTCCTGCTGCAGCATTTGGTACTGATTTTTTGCTTAAAAGACAATGGAAAAATATTTTTCGGCCACAATGGATTGTATTGCTATTGTCAATTGCTTTATTTTTAATACCGATGAGTTATGGTCTATATACACAGTTTGATTTGCACCCCGAAAAGTATGTGTATGGACTTCAAGGGCCCTCCGGTTTGAAGTTTTTTTATTGGACGCAGAGTTTTGGACGAATTACCGGTGAGAACTATTGGAAAAATGATTCCGGATATTTCTATTTTTTGCATACCATTCTGTGGGATTTTCAACCTTGGATACTTTTATTTATTCCGGCATTGCTATTGAAAATTAGTAAATTAATTAGAAAAGGTCCGGAAGTAGACGAAAGAGCCGAATACATTAGTCTTGGAGGATTTGTTTTGGTTTTTTTTGTACTTTCCTTGTCAAAATACAAATTACCACATTATATTTTTGTTGTTCTGCCATTTGCCTCAATTATCACAGCTGACTTTTTATACCGGTTGAAGGCCAAACTTCTATCGAGAATTTCAATCGTACAGTTTGGAATCATGCACTTGTTTTGGTTAATCATCGCGACTAATTTTGTTTTCTTTTTCCCGCCTGCTAATGCTTTTTTACCAATTGTATTAACCTTGCTATTTTTAGCAAATTGGTATGCTTTTCATCAATTCAAAGGTACTGTTGAACGCATTTTTGTTCCAACATTACTTACAGCCATTGGTTTTAATTTAATGATGGCGACACATTTTTATCCCAATTTACTAAAATATCAGGCGAGTTCGCAAGTCGGAAAAATAGTAAGTGAAAGTAATATTGAGGCTGATAAGTTCTACCAATATGGCCACTCAAGTTTTTCACTGGATTTTTACGCAAAGCGGATAACTCCGGCAGTTGATTTAACATCCATAAAAACGATCAAGCCTCAAAGCTGGATATATATAGATGAAACCGGATTGCAGGAGTTAAAGGAAAATCATATCGCTTTCAAAATGATCAAAGAACTTCCGTCGTTTAAAGTAACAAACCTGAAATTTCCTTTTTTATTTGCTGAAACAAGAAGTAAATCTTGTACTTCCGAATACATAATTGAGCTCATGTGACAATTTGAGAAGCCTGAGTTTTATTTGGAAGAGCCTTTCAATTAATCACTGAGCCATTTTATCCGTGAATTTTCACTATATTTGCTTCAAATAAAGTCAAAACAGATGTTAGTCAATAAAGATTTGAATGTGTTTCGTCCCCAAGTGGATGAAGTTGTAAAAGAACTGCACCATTTGACCATAGTAGCTGGTAGCGATGAATTGGCAAAAACCGTAAGTGATCTCCGCAGTCGCATCAATGATCCTTTTATGTTTGTGATCGTTGGCGAAGTAAAGTCGGGAAAAAGTAGTTTTATCAACGCATTATTGGAAACCGGCAAAGAGATTTGTAAGGTTTCACCGGCTCCGATGACCGATACGATTCAGCAGATTTTGTACGGCGAAATAGAAGAAACTGTCTCCATAAATCCCTATCTTAAAAAACTCTATTATCCGATAGAGATACTCAAAGAAATTGCCATCGTCGATACACCCGGCACCAATACGATAGTTGCCGATCACCAGCATATAACCGAAGATTTTATACCCGCCTGTGATCTTGTAGTTTTTGTTTTTGAAAGTAAAAACCCCTATCGGCAGTCAGCATGGGACTTTTTTGAATTTATACATAGTGACTGGCGGAAAAAAGTAATTTTCGTATTACAGCAAAAGGACCTCATGAGCGAGGAAGATCTTGCCATCAATATGAGCGGCGTCAACGATTTTGCGCAAAAGAAAGGCATGGTCAATCCTCAGGTGTTTGCAGTTTCGGCCAAACTAGAGATGGAAGGTAACCCCTATGATAGTGGTTTTCATCAGGTAAGGGACTACATTTACAGAAACATCACCGGTGGAAAAGCACCTTTGCTGAAATTGCAGAATAATATCGACACTTCACTGAACATCATCGAACGGATTCAGGATGCATTGGAAATCCGCAAAGAGCAGTTTATTTCTGATTCTGATTTCAGAACAGATATTCGAACGACTTTAAATAATCAAGAGTTGAAATCCAACAAACAAGTTGATATATTGAAGGAAAATTTATTGGCTACCTTTGACAAAATCACCAATCTGACAGATCTTGAATTGCAGGAAGAATTGAGTTTTGGAAGAATCTTGAAGCGTTCCTTTTCTTCGATCTTTAGCAAAGCGGATTCTGCGCAAGTTCACCTGGAGGGTTTGGCAAAAAATCTTGAAAACAACCTGAAAATAAAGTTGCGTGAAAAACTGGATGACAACGTTAATGATCTTTCTGACAGCATACAGCAGATGGCCAAGATAATTGACCTGAAAATAAGGAATTCAAAAACAATCTTAAGTCAGGATCAGGAAATTTTCAGCGACATAGCTGACCGGCGATCGAATATAATGCGTGAATTACAGGAGGCGTTCAACAAATTCATCAGCAATAGTGATAATTTTAAAGATGAATCGTTATTTCCATCCAAAGGTGGTGCTTTTACTACCAATGTTACCATGGGCAGTGGTGTAGCAATCATCGGCGTAGTAGTGATGGCGGTTGCGCAGACTTCAGTAATCGATATAACAGGTGGGATTTTCACTGCGCTTGGATTGGTATTCGCCGGAATTACGATAGGACTGCAAAGAGGAAAAATTCTGAGCGCATATCGATTGGAAATTGCTAAAGGGAGAGTGAACCTTGACCTGGCTGTCAATGAAAAATTAAAATCTTATGTGCATCAGATCAAGCAAAGAATTGATACCAATTTTGCGGCTTTTGACACGATGCTGGAGGAAGAAAGTTCAAAATTAGATGAATTGGCAGAAAAGCAAAAGAAGGTTCATCACACTTTGATCGATTTGAAAGAATCACTAAGTTCACGGCTTTAGTCTATTCCGCCGGGAGGAGGGTCTAAAACTGTGTTGGGCAGCTTGATGAAAAAAGTACTGCCTTCTCCCTCGACGGAATCCGCCCAAATCTCTCCACCGAGGTTTTCGACTACTTTTCGACAAGTAGCCAAGCCTTTTCCGGTTCCTTGGTAGTCGCTTCTATTGTGCAGCCTCTCAAAGAGATTAAAAATTCTTAATTTTGAATCTGCCGGGATGCCAATTCCATTGTCTTTGACGAAAATTGTAAAAAATTTCTCGGTGCTTTCCAACATACCTATCTTAACTACCGGAATTCTTGCATCATCGTGAAACTTTATTCCGTTGCTGATCAGATTTTGAAAAAGCTGGTTTATTTCAGATGAAATTCCATAAATCTGTGGAAGCGTATCTACTTCTACTTTTGCTTTTTTTTCTTTGATGTACACTTTAAGATTTTGCTGAACGAGGAAGAGGGTATCGTTTAAATCCACTAAATTGTAATCTTGATTTTTTCCAAGTCGAGAGTATTTCAATAAATCCTCCAACATTTGCTGCATACGCTTTACGCCGTCTGTCACAAATCCCATAAATTCCTCTGTATCGCCTTCGAGGACTCCTTTTAGTCTTTTTTGAATCATCTGAACGTACATGGAAATCATGCGCAAAGGTTCTTTCAAGTCGTGAGAGGCGATATAGGCAAATTGTTCGAGTTCTCGGTTTGAATTTTCCAACAATGCTTTTGCTGTTTCCAAATCGCTGGTTTTTCTGGAAATTTCTGACTTTTGTAATTCAAGCATTTCGTTCTTTTCAGAAAGCGCAATTATTAGTTTGTATTGCTCGTAACGGAAGATATTCAAAACAGAAAACAACCCAATAAATAAGGCAACATAGCTGGTGAAGTAGTAGTCGGGTGGGTTCTGCAGCAGTAAGATATGCTCTAAATTGTATTGCTGGTGTAGTAGTAACCAGGTACAGAAACCAATTAAACCAACCATCCAAAATAGTCCTGAATAAAAATTGCCAAATAAGAGTGCAATCAGCGGTATAAAAACGCACCAGAGCAAATTGTCTGAAAGCAGGCCACCTGTATCAATCACGCTCGGTACTAAAGTCACTGCCAAAATAAAAGAAAGTAGATTTCCTCCCCACAGTAAATTGCCACTCTTTTTGAATATCCACAGTGAAAATGGGATGAAGATGATGTAAGGAACAAGTGTTGTTTGTGTATGATTGAAAACAATCGCAAGAATTTTTAAAACAATAGCTGTCAGCAGTGCAAAAAGGTACAACCAAATCAGTGCTTTTGCTTTGAAGTAGTTGTGTTGCTGATCCCTGAGAGAAGGATGAATAAAATCAAATATATAGCTGCTTAATGGCATGTGTCTAAGATAACAAAATATTAGTCAAATTACATACCAAAGTAATATTAGAAAAAAAATTATTTAATACAAAATGGAGAATAATGCTATTTTTGGGCTAAAATTTGCTCAAAGAGAAAATATGTTTGCAATTTGCCCATTAAGTGTAGTGCCTCTCAGGTCACATCCAAGTGAAAAAAGCGAGATGATCTCGCAACTTTTATTTGGTGAAGTCGTAGAAATCATAGCAATACTGCCTCATAATACTAAATTAAATAAGAGGTGGTGTCAAGTAAGATGTACATGGGACAATTATGTCGGCTGGGTTTCTGCAAAACAAATTCATCTTTTAGATGAAGATCATGCGGACACCCTTAAAGAAGTATTTCCGATGAGTCTTGAGATTATGCAGCCGGTAATGGCTAGTAATTATTCAATACCAATAACATTAGGTGCATCATTGCCTTATTTTGATGGGATTCAATTCAAAATTGGTCAGACAAGATTTACTTTTTCGGGTCTCGCGATTAACCCTCAACAAATAATTCCATCGACAGAAATTTTAGTTAAAATCGCTAAAAAGTACCTATTTGCTCCCTATTTAAGGGGTGGAAGGTCACCTTTTGGAATCGACAGTGCCGGATTGGTACAAATGTGCTTCAAGGCAATGAATATTCCGTTGTTTCGTACAGCCCGCGAGCAAGCTGAACAAGGAAATTTAGTCGATTTTGTGCAAACTGCACAACCGGGAGATTTGGCATTCTTTGATAATACCGTTGGTAAAATAATTCATGTAGGAATAATTTTACCTGATAGTATGATACTTCACGCTTTTGGGAATGTAAAAATTGATTTTCTGGATCATTTTGGCATTTTTGATCTGACGGAAAAGAAGTACACACACAAATTAAGGATTGTTAGACGCTTACTTGTTGATGTTCCAACATCTCAGTTCAGCATCAAAGTCAATGCTGAAAAAGAGCTTACAGAAGTTGAAAACGAGTTGTCGTTGTTTTAATTTTTAGTCTGTAGTATTAGATTTATTGATCAACATTTTTAATTATTTATGTCAGTAATCACAGCAGCGTCCGAATTGTTTTTAAAGCGTTACCTTAATAATGCATCCCCAACAGGGTTCGAATCTGAAGGACAAAAGCTTTGGTTGGAGTATATTAAACCTTACGTCGATGACTGGGATATCGATAATTATGGTACCGTGTACGGAATCATTAATCCTGGTCAAGACTACAAAGTCATTATAGAAGGACATGCCGATGAAATCTCCTGGTTCGTCAATTACATCAGCGATGACGGTTATCTATATATCATTAGAAACGGTGGTTCGGATCATATCATTGCGCCATCAAAAAGGGTAAATATTCATACCGAAAATGGAATCGTCGAAGGTATTTTT
This sequence comes from Saprospiraceae bacterium, assembly GCA_049316985.1. GTDB lineage: Bacteria > Bacteroidota > Bacteroidia > Chitinophagales > Saprospiraceae > CANHEE01. The sequence continues at coordinate 11,300 of JBMOJB010000074.1, forward strand.
GGCTGGCCGGCTATTCATACACGCACCGGAAAAAATGCAGACTTGGCTCCAACATTAGAAAATATAACCATTGACATTGGTGCAAAAAACAAGGAAGAAGTTCTGAAAATGGGCGTTCATGTAGGATGTGTTATTACTTATCCTGACGAATTTACAATTATGAACGACCGTTGGTACGTGGGCAGGGCACTTGACAACAGAATCGGAGGATTTTGCATCGCTGAGGTCGCAAGACTTCTAAAAGAAAATAAGGTCGAATTGCCTTTCTCTCTTTATATTGTAAATGCCGTTCAAGAAGAAGTTGGACTTCGAGGTGCAGAAATGATTACCCATACCATTAAACCTGACCTCGTCATTGTTACAGATGTTACGCACGATACTACCTCGCCGTTGTACAATAAAAAAATTCAGGGTGATGTTGTCGCAGGTAACGGTCCGAGTATAACCCGAGCTCCTTCAGTGCACAACAAATTCTACGAATTAATCACCAAAACTGCTACTGAAAAGGGTATTCCATTTCAACGTGAAGCATCTTCGAGAAATACAGGTACCGACACTGATGCATTTGCCTTTTCCAATGGTGGAGTAGTATCCGCATTGATTTCGCTTCCGCTTAAATATATGCACACAACAGTCGAAATGGCGCATAAGGACGATGTCAATAATGTAATCAGACTGATGTTCGAAACATTGCTGAAAATCGAAGCGGGCTTTAGCTACAAGTATATACAGAAATAATTACGAATTACGAATTACAAATTACGAATTACGAATTATGAACCTGTCTGCCTTTGGCAAATTACGAAATACGAATTATTGTAGTACTATATTGAGAAAAAAGCTGTGCTGTTCGCACAGCTTTTTTTATGTATTTATATCAGCACTTTTTCTTTTGATTTACAAATCAAAAAAATAAGAAAATCTAGCCATTTTTTCATTTTTTAGTACTTTTTCGTTGGCATCATTTGTATAGACTTTGTAATGAACAGACCTGAATAAAAAAATATGACCTAATCGTTGTGCGCTTTTGAAATGCAGTTGGTATGCAGTAATATTGGGCTGAATGCTCCTGATCCAGACAAGCGAAAATTTTCAAAAATGGATTTGTTCGTAAAATAAGTGCGCTTTTTGCAGGGCCTTTCCAAAAAACAAAATTGTACAGGAATTAAATTGAGAAGCAGACCAATTGTCCATTAATAAAGCATGTTAAGCATACGTTATCTTTTACAAGGAATTTTGTCTTGCCCGTTCTGAATAGTATATTTGTTTTAACAAAACTCGACCATGCTCAGGCCAGCCCCTCGACGACTAAACAATTAAACGACTAAACAATTAAACATCAGACAAACAGACCAACTCAAGAATTGGAAAAATCAGATTGCTTGTTTCGGCTGCATAATTTTAAGCTTGACATATGAAAACTAAACTACTTTTACTACATGGTGCGCTAGGCTCAAAAAAGCAATTTGAACCATTGAAGGACTTGCTTTCCGGAAGTTTTGAGGTATATGATTTGAATTTTGAAGGACATGGAGGAAGAGCTACGGACAAGAAATTCTCAATTGAGCTTTTTTCGGAAAATGTTGTACAGTTCATGGATGAAAACAAGATCGAAAAGATAAATATTTTTGGTTACAGTATGGGCGGATACGTAGCGCTCAAAACTGCTATAAATTATCCCGCCAGAATAGGCAAAATTATAACGCTTGGCACTAAATTCAAATGGGATGAAGCATCAACCTTGAAGGAGGTGGGTATGCTCAATCCCGTTACAATTGAAGAGAAAGTGCCACATTTTGCTGCGAAACTAAAAGATGAACATGAACCATTGGATTGGAAGGAAGTAGTTAAAAAAACCGCAGAAATGATGAGAGGTTTGGCTGATGGGAAGGCTATCAAAGATGAGTCAATTGCCGCGATAATCCAAAGTGTAACGATCGGTTTAGGCTCAGAAGATCGAATGGTTTCAATTAGCGAATCAGAGCAAACAGCGAATCTTCTACCAAATGGCAAGTTTATGGTTCTTCACGGTGAACCGCATCCTTTTGAAAAAGTAAATACGGATCAATTGTGCGCTTGGATTCGGGAACTTTTTACTTGACTTTGAGATTTACATTTTTATAAAAATTAAAATTTATGTTTACTTTTTTTTAAAATGATTATTTAATTTAAAACCTTTATTTTGATTGCGTGTTTACCTTCCATTCAAATGTGACTTTTTTAAAGAAACAAATCTAAATTGTAAATGAGTTTATCTGAACATCGCGTAGCCGTTTCAAGGAAAGAACATTTCAATGCTGCTCATCGATTGCATAATCCAAAATGGACTGCTCAACAAAATGAATTGATATTCGGCAAATGCAACAATCCCAATTACCATGGTCATAACTATGAACTAATTGTTCAGGTTATTGGAGTGCCAAATGAAGAAACGGGTTATGTCATGGATACCAAATTGCTTAGTGATTTGATTAAATCAAACATTCTGGATAAATTTGACCATAAAAATCTTAACCTGGATACCAGCGAATTTAAAGAATTGAATCCAAGTGCGGAAAATATAGCAATCGTAATATTTCAAATCCTTAGACCCTTAATAGAGCCAAATCTTGATCTTAAAATCAAATTATATGAAACTGAACGGAACTTCGTTGAATACCCAGCATAAAGCATTCTCAAATTCAGATGAACTGGGAGATAATCACGTTGCGACTTCGCTTGAAACTCCAATGCGTGAGGACGCTTTTGATCTGACCAATGAAGAGAAAATAAACCAGATTGAAAAACATTTCCATGAGATCATGCAGATTATGGGTCTGAATATGGAAGATGAGAGTCTGAGCGGTACGCCTCGTAGGGTAGCAAAAATGTACATCAATGAGTTGTTCTCAGGTCTTGATCCCGAACATAAACCACCTGCAACTCTTTTTACCAACCATTATGATTACAGCCAAATGCTGGTAGAGAAGAATATTACCTTCTATTCCACATGCGAGCACCATTTTGTACCTATATTTGGAAAAGCGCATGTGGCATATATATCTTCCGGAAAAGTGATTGGATTATCGAAGTTAAACAGAATTGTTCAATATTACTCACGTCGCCCTCAAGTACAGGAACGACTTACAGAGCAGATTGCTGCGGAATTAAAAGAAGTACTCAATACCGAAGATGTGGCAGTAATAATGGATGCTACCCACATGTGTGTGGCATCTAGAGGCGTTCGGGATACGCATAGTTCGACGGTTACAGCATCTTATTATGGAAAATTTAAAGATCCCAAGGTGCGTGAGGAATTGCTGCATTATATAAAATAAAACAATTTAGACCGCTGGCAAAAACCAGCGGTCTTTTTTTTGTTGAAATCTCAGATTGTTAACAAACATCTAATGCTAATTCAATAAGCATCCAATCTAACTTTTTCCGAGTCAACCAAACTAACAATTTAGAGATTGAATTTATTCTAATTTAATTCTTGTTCTTTTTCAAATTACTTACCTTTGCCGCCTTAAAGGGCAAAAGCCCACTGACTAAAACTAATATTAATGACAGTTACCGGAAATAAAGATACCAGAAGTGGATTTGGAGATGCGCTTCTTGAGTTGGGACGCACAAATCCTGAAGTCGTAGCATTATGCGCAGATTTGTTGGGCTCATTGAAAATGAATGCATTTGTTAAAGAATTTCCGGAGCGATTTGTCCAGGTTGGAATTGCAGAAGCCAATATGATGGGAATTGCCGCAGGGTTGGCAACAGCAGGAAAAATTCCATTTACCGGAACTTTCGCCAATTTTTCAACAGGAAGGGTTTACGATCAGATTCGACAATCAATAGCTTATTCTCACAAGAATGTTAAGATTTGTGCTTCGCATGCCGGTGTTACGTTGGGCGAAGACGGTGCAACTCATCAGATTCTGGAAGATATTGGAATGATGAAGATGCTACCAGGGATGACAGTAATTAATCCTTGTGATTATGAGCAAACGCGTCAGGCAACTTTGGCTATTGCAGAATATTATGGACCGGTCTATCTGAGATTCGGTCGCCCGGTTTGGCCAATTTTTACAGAGGGAATGAAATTCGAGATTGGAAAAGCAATAATGATGCAAAAGGGTAGTGATGTTTCCATTTTTGCAACGGGCCACTTAGTATGGAATGCTCTGGAAGCGGCAAAAATTCTCGCTGCAGAAGGTATCAGCTGCGAAGTTATTAATATTCATACCATTAAGCCACTAGATACAGTCGCCATTCTTGATAGCGTTAGTAAAACCAAAAGAGTTGTAACAGCAGAAGAACATCAAAGAAATGGAGGTCTGGGAGATAGTATAGCGCAACTTCTGGCGCTGAAAATGCCAACTCGTATGGAATACGTAGCAGTAAATGACAGTTTCGGAGAAAGTGGAACGCCCATGCAACTATTGGAAAAATACGGAATGGGAATAAGTGATGTCGTAGCTGCAGTGAAGCGAGTGCTTCAATAATTGAAAATTGAAAATGACTACATATAATTGAAAGTTGAAAATTGAAAGTTGAAAATGACTATATATAATTGAAAATTGAAAATTGAAAGTTGAAAATGACTACATATAATTGAAAGTTGAAAATTGAATTTTTATAAAATTAATTACTATAAAACAGGGTATAATTGAGCTTACAAATAGTAAATGTTGTTTAATTTGTTCTTAAGAAACTATCAAACTATCAAACTATCAAACTATCAAACTATCAAACTATCAAACTAT
>JBMOJB010000075.1:0-15946 GCA_049316985.1 Saprospiraceae bacterium
GTAATTCGTAATTCGTAATTCGTAATTCGTAATTCGTAATTTATAATTCGTAATTTGTAATTTGTAATTCGTAATTTCTTTCTTGCAAAGAAAATAAAAAGCAAGAATCAAACTGTATTTTTAAAGAATATTTTGCGATTATCCCACAATTTAGCGCTGAACAAATAACTTTGTTTTTTGTTGAGCTATCAAAATTATTTACTTTGACAATTGAGACATTAGATTACGCTTCAATTTCGCAACTATCGCGAACAGACGTTGCGTACGCAGGATCCGATCCATTATTAAGACCATTTTATCAATATCCGGTCGAATTGAAAGGCTTTGAACAAGTTTTTGCAGATAAGGCAAAGGATGACTGCGATCGTGCTTTGTTGGTGCAAACCTTACAAGAGCAATACAGCGCATTTGATGATTTTCCGAAAGTCCGAAAGAATATCAATTCTTTGCTACAAGACAATTGCTTTACAGTGATTACTGCGCATCAGCCCAATTTGTTGCTCGGACCTTTATACTTTGTTTACAAAATAATGGGCGTGATTCGTCTCAGTAAAGTACTGAATGATAAATATCCATCCCGGAAGGTTGTGCCTATGTTTGTCATTGGAGGAGAAGATCATGATTTCGAAGAAGTGAATCATATACAGTTGTTTAATAAGAAATTGGTTTGGGAAAACAATGAAAAGGGTAGTGTGGGGATGATGAATACTTCCAGCTTGGTTTCTGTGCTGGATGAACTTCAAAAAATCCTCGGGGAATCGGAAAATGCGAAAGAGATATTTGAATTGATTTCTAAAAACTACCGTGGTTTTTCAGAATACCATACAGCTACTCAGGGTCTTTTGAATGATATATTTGGCAGATTCGGTTTGGTTGTGATCAATATGAATAGCGTGGCACTAAAACGGAGGTTTATTCCCCATATGGTAAGGGAAATAACGGAACAAACTTCTCATCAGTTAGTGACAACTACTCAAGATAGATTGCAGGCGCTGGGCTTTAAGCCACAAGCATTTCCACGAGAGATTAACCTATTCTATTTGCAGCCACAGTTGCGAGAAAGAATTGTTTTTGATGGAGAATTTTATACTGTCTTGAATACCGACATTCGATTTACATCCAGTGAAATACTATCTGAAATAAATAAGCACCCAGAATATTTTAGCCCGAATGTTGTAATGAGACCAATGTACCAGGAGTTCATAATCCCAAATCTGGCTTATATCGGTGGCGGAGGTGAGCTTGCGTATTGGTTGGAGCGAAAAACGCAATTTGAAAGCTTCGGAATTAATTTTCCAATGTTGATCAGAAGAAATTCTATTCTTTGGATTGACGAGGCCGGCGTTCAGAAGATGGCCAAATTGGAACTTGAAGCTAATGAGCTTTTCATGGAAGTCGAGTTGTTGATTAAAAATTATGTAGTTAAGCATTCTGCAGTAACTATAGACCTCTCATCTGAAAAAGTTGTCTTAGAGCAAACCTATAATAGTGTTGAAAAACTTGCCGTCTCAATAGATTCGACATTGGAGAAAGTAGTAGCTGCAGAGAAAGTGAAATTATTACAAGGATTGGAAATACTGGAAGCAAAAATGATTAAGGCAGAGAAAAACAAACAGGATACAGCCATACAGCAAATCAGGACTTTGGTGCAAAAATATTGTCCGAATGGCGGATTGCAAGAAAGAACAGATAACTTTTTACCTTATTACATTAAGTATGGCCCTGATTTCTTTGATCAATTGTTGCAGATTTGTGATCCGTTAAAGAAGGGATTCATTGTGGTCAAAGCTTGAATTACATGAATAGACCATGTAGCTCTGCGTTTACTTTATCAATCACTTTACCCATATCTTCCGGTTTATTAACGAAATCCAACTCGTCTGCATTGATCACCAATACTTTTCCTTCTTTGTAATTGTTGATCCAATTATCATAACGCTGGTTTAGATTTTTAAGGTAATCAAGGCTCATGCTACTTTCATAATCGCGACCCCTGCTGGTGATGTGATCAACTAAAGTCGGAACGCTCGCTTTGAGGTAGATCAACAAATCAGGAGGATTCAGTTGAGAGGACATCAATTGAAACAAAGAATAATAGTTTTCAAAATCCCGCTGTTCCATTAATCCCATTTCAAATAAGTTGGGAGCAAAAATATTGGCATCTTCATAAATAGTCCTGTCCTGAATGACTGTTTTATCGCCCCTGTGGATGTTCAAAACCTGCTCATAACGAGAATTTAAAAAGAAAATCTGCAAATTAAAAGACCAGCGTTTCATGTCTCCGTAAAAATCGGAGAGATAAGGGTTGTTTTCAGTTTCTTCAAAATGCGCTTCCCAGCCAAAATGTTTTGCCAAATTAGTTGATAGGGTAGTCTTGCCGGCTCCGATATTGCCTGCGATTGCGATATGCTTTATTTTTTCACTCATTATATCAGGTACTAATTGGTTGCGAAATTAAAACTAATTTCAAAACTTTATCGTAAAAGCTTAATTTTGACGATATTTTTTATTTCCTCATCTAATTATTCACGCATGAAAGTCAATAAAGCACTTATTTTGAAACTGGAAAAGTTGTCTCGTCTGGAATTATCGGAGGATGAACGAGAAAATATTGCTAAAGATCTCGATAATATTCTTCAAATGGTCGATAAGTTGAATGAGCTCAATACTGATTTTGTAGAGCCATTGGTATATATCAATGAAGAAGTAAATTCGCTGAGAGATGACGAAGTGCGCAACGAAGTAAACAATGAACAGGCACTTATTAACGCACCGGACAGTCAAAAACCATATTTCAGCGTACCGAAAATGATTAGGAAATGAAAGAAATCATAAGTATTTCCCATCTGAATAAAACTTACATGATGGGTGCAGAAAAAATTGAAGCTTTGAAAAATATCAGCCTCAGTATTTTCAAAAATGAATACGTTGCTTTGATGGGGCCATCTGGTTCGGGGAAATCCACATTGATGAATTTGATCGGATGTCTGGATTCTCCAACTTCGGGGGATTACTTTCTTAATGGAAAAAATGTCAGTACAATGGAAGATGCTGATCTGGCTGAAGTGCGCAATAAAGAGATTGGTTTTGTTTTTCAGACCTTTAATCTACTTCCCAGAATGAGTAGTCTTGAAAATGTAGCCTTACCTCTATTGTATGCGGGTCTTTCTAAAAAGGACCGACTTGAAAAGGCTGAAATTGTTTTGCGCTCGGTTGGATTAGGAGATAGAATGATGCATAAGCCGAATGAACTTTCAGGTGGACAAAGACAAAGGGTTGCAGTGGCACGTGCATTGGTGAATAATCCGGCGATAATTTTAGCTGATGAACCAACCGGAAATTTAGATACAAAAACCTCTATAGAAATAATGGGGCTTTTCGAACAGATTCGCGATTTGGGTAATACCGTTATTGTAGTGACGCATGAAACAGATATTGCGGCGCATGCTCATCGAATTGTCAGACTTCGCGATGGCATGATTGAAAGCGATGAAGTTAATCCTAACCCGATAAAAGTTGCGGGAAGAATGTAAATACTTGTTGTACTGAAAAACGAAAAGCCACTATTTTGGGTATATTTATTCCAAAATAGTGGCTCCTTTTTTTATCTGCAGATTTAATTGCGCAAAGGCTTTCCTTTTTCCAGCATGTATTGAATTCTTTCCAGTGTTTTTTGTTCACCGCACAAGCTCAAGAATGCTTCTCTTTCTAAATCTAGTAGATAGCTTTCGCTTACTTTTTGAGCCGAAGTGAGATCTCCGCCACACATCACCCATGCGATTTTATTGGCTATTTTAATATCGTGCTCACTGGCGTAGTTTCCTAATTTCAGTGAATAGGTAGCTGTATATAGCGAGGCCAAACCTTGACGACCCAATACTAGCACATCCGTTCTTTCAATTGGTGGAACATAATTTTGAGCTAATCTCAGCACTACCTTTTTTGCTTCAGCAATTACTCGTTGATTATTTAAACAGATTTTATCTTTACTCGCTTGCAGGTAGCCAAAATTGAAAGCTTCATGCGCGCTCGTCGCCACCGAAGCCATCGCAATAGTTTTAAATCTTTCAATTAAACCGGGTATCTGGACATCTCCTTCTCCAAATTCATCAGAAGTGCGCATTGCAAACTCTTTGGTGCCCGCGCCGCCCGGAATAATACCTACTCCTACTTCAACCAGACCAATATAACTCTCAGCAGCCGCAACTACAGCATCGCAGTGCATCGAAATCTCACAGCCGCCACCGAATACATATCCTCTCGTAGCCGCTACTACAGGTATCGAAGAATACCTACAGCGCATTACCGTATTTTGAAAAGTACGCACCGCAAAATTTAACTCGTCCCATTCTTGTTGGTATGCCATCATGGCAACCATCATCAGATTCGCTCCGACTGTAAAATTGGGTGCATCATTACCTATAACCAATCCTTTCCACTCACCGGATTCCGCAATATCTATAGATTTATTGATGGCCGTAATTACTCCTTCTCCCAGGGTGTTCATTTTGCTCCGGAATTCAAGACAAAGTACTCCGTCTCCAATATCATGCAAAACTGCCTCGGGATTTTCGTATATTTTCGTTTGCGATCGATAATTTTCGAGTTGTATCAGACCTTTTGAGCTGCTTACTTCGAGGTATTTTTTAGAATTATGATCGTAATACAGCTTAATTCCATTTTCCGTTTTATAGAAAGAAGAATGACCTTGTGACAGCATGTCCTTGACCCATGGAGCTACGGTTTCACCTTGCGCGATAGCATCGTCAATTCCTTGCTGTACACCAATTACATCCCAATATTGGAAAGGACCAAGGTCCCATGCAAAACCTGCACGAAGCGCATCATCGATAGCGAAGAGATTGTCGCTAATTTCTCCGACTCGGTTAGAGGCATAGGCGAAAAGTCCCAACAATGATTGCTTTACAAGTTGTCCACCTTTGTCATCACTTTTATAAAGCGCTTTGATTCGTCTCGGTAAATCATCGATTTGCTTTGCAAGGTCCAGACTCGCCATTTTTGCCCGCTGACTTGGATGATACGTAAGGGTTTTTAGGTCGAGCGCCAAAATTATGTGTTTGCCTCGCTCATCTTTTTCTGTAGTTTTTTGATAAAATCCTTTATTGGTCTTGTTGCCTAGAAATTTATTTTCAATCAGCCAATTTAAAGGACCTGTGGGGGTAAAAACCTCGTGTTGTTCATCATTGGGACAATTGGCAGCGATTCCGTTGATAACATTCAAAGCGGTGTCGTGTCCTACCAAATCACCTAATCTGAAAGTTCCCGTATTGGGTCTGCCCATTGGAGAACCTGTAATGGCGTCTACTTCTTCGATGCTCATATCTAATTTTCCGGCCAATTGAAACGTCTTGGCCATTGCATATACACCCACACGATTGGCAATAAAAGCAGGGGTGTCTTTGCAAAGAACTGTCTGTTTGCCAAGCACGACATCACCGAATTGCATAAAGAAATCTACAATTTCCGGCTTTGTGTCATGGGTTGGAATGATCTCGAGTAGTCTCAAATACCTCGGAGGATTGAAGAAATGGGTGCCACAAAAGTGCGCTTTAAAATCCTCGCTTCTACCTTCAGCCATCATATGAATGGGTATGCCGGAGGTATTGGAACTAATCAAAGTGCCGGGAGTTCTGTATTTTTCTACCTTTTCAAACAGGCTTTTCTTAATGTCCAATCTTTCTACAATAACCTCAAGGATCCAGTCACAATCTGCAATTTGTTGCAAATCATCTTCAAAGTTACCCAATTGAATCCTAGATGCAAATTTTGCATCAAACAGCGCAGCAGGTTTTGCCTTCAAGGCATTGGATAATGCAGTTTCTGCAATTCTATTTCTGGCTTTTTTGTTTTGCTTCTCGGCATCCTTGAGGTCAAATGGAAGTATGTCCAGCATGATAACCTGAAATCCAACTCCTGCAAGATGGCATGCAATTGAACTACCCATTACACCGGAACCTAAAACTGCAACTTTCTTTATTCTATTCATTTTAACATCTGATTATTCTCTGATTATGCTGAGAATATTTAGTGAAATTATTGAGTGGTAGATTAATTTTATCGCTTCCGTATGTACACAGCGAAAATTCGCTACAAATATAAAAGTAATTATAGTAATGAAAAGGATTTTAAAATTTTAAATTTTCAAACCGAAAAGTCAGGGAAGTTCGTAAATGAGAAAATCTTTGTTCTGCGCGATGATTCTACAATTTACTTTTACACCAATGGGAGCCAATAGATGTGTAATCCCTTTGCTTTTCAAATCAGGAAGTTCTGCTTCCTTAAGATTGCTGAAGTTCTGATCAGCCAATGCGGTCAAATCAAGTCCATACTTTCCTGAATTTTCAAGATGATACACATCCTGAATTCTTTGAAACCATTCAACGAGGTCACTCTTACTATGGGTAACGGCCTTAAAATCTACATAACTGCTCCTTTTACTATAAAATTTGAAGGCAGTGCAACTTGCAGGAGTTAAAAATACAGCATTTTTGGGCGTTAGTTGCGAAGCACTAAAAGCTATTTCAATTTCTGCATTACTAAAGTGCCGGAAAGGTAAATGATGTATTTTAGAGCTAATAAAATTATTCGGAAGTATTGTCAACAAAAACAAAGCAATGTTGATGCTTAGCAGGCTGAGAAGAATATGCGCTTTGTCGAAGTATTTTGTCAACCGGGATTTAAAACTCATCCTTGAAAATAACATTGAAAGCAGCGCAATAAGAGAAAGTGGTTTAACCCAGATCGATGTCTTAAACCATTGCGTGGCAATAAGCCTTGTATCGTCAAAGATCCCGACAGCTATAGTATAAACCCACATTCCTGCGATTGATATCAGTAGCATGTAAAAAACATTTTTACTCTTTTTGAAGAAGTAGTACAAACCAGCAGATATTAACAAAAGGAAAAATACATAATTTTTAATGCCAAATGCAGTAGGTATGAAATGATGCGGTAATCGAAAGCGGATAATTTTTAAAAATTGATAAGAAGTTATTGATCCTGAGTCAAAATGTGAAAAAAGCAAATACAACCAAATACCTGCCGCGGCGACATAAATGCTAATTGCCGCAATAAAATTGTATATATAATTCTTTTCCTCAGATAATGATTTCTTGCTAATTAATTTTTCAATAAAAACAAGAAAAGCTGCACCAAAACTAAGCAAAAAGACTTGTAATCCGGCAATTGGATGAAATAGAGTAGCGGCGATTGCAAATACTGAAGATCTGTAATATTGTTGCTGCAGTGCGAAATAAATGCACCATACTCCCAGTGATTTGGATAAATTACTTGCTGAAAGAGCGTTGTAGTAAATATCATTCCCACCCAGGTTAAATGAGTAGAGCGGAAAAAAGAGAATCAATAAAAATAGCCAGATTTTCCATTCTTCTTGAAGGAATAATCCGGCTATTTTAAATAATCCGTATAGCAAACCTAATGTTGCTGATAAATGCAGGAAAAATGTCCAATATTCAAGAAAATGATATCCAACAGAAAGCACTTTGACGGTGAAGATTCTTTCGTTGGGTATTCTTGAAACGATGTGTTGAATGTAAAAGTCATTGGGGTAGAGACTATTGTCGTTTATCCAATTTACATAAGACATCAGTTCAATATGATCATTATCGCCAAAGGTATAGCCATGAAAAGTAATCAACAGTCCATAGAACAATAAGAAAGCGATGAAAAGGCGCATATGAACTATACATTAATTTTCGCAAATGTCAAGTATACGATTCAATTCATCATCAGAATTAAAGGGTATTACAATCGTTCCTTTTCCGTTGCCTTTTGTCTTTAGTTGGATTTTGGTACCAAAATGACTACTCAGTGTATCCTGAACGCTTTTGTAAACATCCGGCACTTTTTCGATAGATTTCTTACTTTTTTCTTTCCCGGCACTGTATTTTGAAATTAATTCTTCGATCTCTCGGACAGAGAGTGATTCATTTTTAATTCTTTGAAACAACATCAGTTGGAGTGCAATATCCGTAATTCCTGCCAATGCCCGGGCATGGCCCATACTAACCTGACCATTTTTTATACCTTGCTGTATTTCCGGTGGCAACTTCAACAATCTAAGGTAATTCGTTACTGTCGAGCGTTTTTTTCCGACTCTTTCCGACATTACTTCGTGCGTCAGGCTGCATTCATCAATTAATCGCTGGTAAGATATCGCCACTTCAATCGAATTAAGATCTTCGCGCTGGATGTTTTCCACCAATGCCATTTCCAGCATCTCCTGATCGTTTTCAGCGATGCGGATATATGCCGGAATTTCTGTCAAACCAGCTATCTTTGATGCTCTAAAACGCCTCTCGCCAGAAATCAGCTGATAAGAGTTTTCGCTCATTCTGCGGACAGTAATCGGTTGAATCAAGCCGTAAGTCGTGATAGAACTCGCTAATTCTTCTAATGCAATCGGGTCAAAGTCTTTTCTGGGCTGAAATGGATTTACTTCGATAGTATTGATATCCATTAGTGCAACTGCTCCTGCGAATTCTTTGGTGACTTTGGCAGGATCTTCCATTACTTGTGCTTCAATATTACCCAATAAAGCCCTTATGCCTTGCCCTAAATCTGGTTTTTTTACTTTAGACATGATGTATTATGTAGTTAAAATCTCCTTTTTGTGTTTTTTTTGTTTTGATATAAATTCTTGTGCCAAATTCAGGAAATTGATTGCTCCTTTGCTTCCTACATCAAACATTATTACCGGTTTATGGATACTTGGAGCTTCACCAATGCGTGAGTTTCGATGAATAATCGTTTCATAAACTTTTCCCTGAGCAAAATTTCTGATTTCCTGCAAAACAATATTTGCCAGTCTTAATCGACTGTCGTACATCGATAACAAAACGCCCTCAATTTCTAACTTAGGGTTAATCGTTTTCTTGATCATGTTGATGGTATTATTCAATTTCGAGAGCCCTTCCAATGCAAAAATTTCGCATTGAATGGGTATCAACACCGTATCTGCTGCAGTAAGTGCATTGACGGTTGTCAATCCGAGTGAGGGCAGACAATCGATAAAAATATAGTCATAATCTGCTCTGAGTTTTTCAACAATTGTCGAAAGGATGTACTCTCTTTTTACTTTGTTCACCAGCTCAATATCTGCACCTACCAAATCCACTGTTGAAGGAATGACAAATAAATTTGGCGTATCTGTCTTGATCACGGCATCTTTTGGATCGTACTCATCATCAATCAAAAGATCGTAGATTGTTAAGGTTTCAGGGCCAGGAAAAATTCCTGTTCCTGAGGTGGCATTTCCTTGCGGATCGCAGTCAATCAGCAAGACCTTGTGCTCGAGCACACCCAAACAGGCTGCAAGGTTGATTGCGGTCGTCGTTTTTCCGACGCCCCCTTTTTGGTTTGCTATTGCTATAACTTTTCCCATTATCGTTATTTATTTTTTAAATGTGAGGAAGAACTGAGTCGTCAAAATGTTTTTCGAGATCTATAGTTTTGCCAATTTTTGGCAAATGGATAGCTTTTCCTTTTTCAGCGAATGCTTCGATGACTTTATTGTGGTCGACTTTTATAAATCCAAAAGTATCGAAGTGTACACCGATAATATTGTCGCATTGAACGAATTCACTCGCCATTAACGCGTCTTCATAATCCATTGTGAAATTGTCTCCAATTGGCAGGATGGCCGCGTTGAGATCCGGACACCACAACGGGATAAGCTGCATATCTAGGGTTAAGGCAGTATCTCCACTGTAGTAAACATTTCCTTCATTGGAAATTATAAGAAAGCCCATCGGATTTCCTCCATAAGTGCCGTCCGGCATTCCTGAAGAATGCTGTGCGACGGTGCATTTGACAATAAAATCATCAAATTTCCACTTACCACCTGTATTCATGGGGTGAATGTTTTCTACACCTTGTCCTTGGAGCCAGGTCATAACTTCCCAGGCGCAAATCACCTTTGCACCAGTTCTTTTTGCAATGTCAACGGCATCTAAAATATGATCTTGATGACCATGTGAAATCAAGATATAATCTGCTTCAATGGTCTGAACATCTACCAATCCATTTGCCAACTCATTTGCTGAAATAAAAGGGTCGAACAATAATTTCTTACCGTTAATCTCCAAAGTAAAGCAAGAATGACCGTAATAAGAGAATTTCATATATTTGTATTGTTCTAAACAGGCGGAATTTCTAAAAAAATGCAAATTTAAGAGATTTTGCTGAATCTCTGACGTCATTTTCCCTTTTTCTTTATTTCTTTGTAAAATTATGAGAATTGACATCATCACAGTTTTGCCGGAATTACTTGAAAGTCCTCTTAATCATTCTATTATGAAAAGAGCGCAGGAAAAAGGATTGTTGGAGATTAATCTTATTTCACTTAGAAAGTTTGGTTTGGGAAAAAGTTTGAAGGTGGATGATTATCCTTTTGGTGGAGGTGCTGGAATGGTAATGATGCCTGAGCCTCTGGCCGATTGCATTGAAAGTCTTCAAAGTGAAATTGAATACGATGAAATTATTTATCTGAGTCCCGATGGCATTACGTTCAATCAATCTATGGCCAATATGCTTTCCTTAAAAGGAAATATTTTATTGATTTGTGGGCACTATAAGGGTATCGATCAGCGAATAAGAGATCATTTTGTTACCAAAGAAGTTTCAGTAGGGGATTATGTACTTTCAGGAGGTGAGTTGGGGGCTGCTATAATGGTAGATGCAATTGGTCGCTTAATTCCCGGAGTCCTAAGCGATGAAACTTCGGCGCTTTTCGACTCATTTCAAGATAATCTGCTGGCTCCGCCGGTGTACACCCGCCCTGCTGAATTTCGCGGATGGAAAGTACCTGAAGTTTTATTAAGTGGCGATCCTAAGAAGGTAGACCAATGGCGCGATGAGCAGGCATACGAAAGAACCCTTGCCAGAAGGCCGGATCTTTTAAAGTAAAGTTGATTGCAAAAAGATAATTTATTTTCTCATTGCTTCTACCGGATCCATGTTTGAAGCTTGCATAGCAGGTATGGTTCCTGCCAGCACACCTACTACTACCGATACGATCACACCGACCATTGCATTCCAAAGAGAAAGATAAAAGTCGTAGGGGAAAATTTTCGACAAGGTATAGGTGGTTCCATATACTGTCAATAGTCCAAGCGCGCCGCCAATTACACAGAGAATTATGGATTCTATCAGGAATTCAAGCAAAATTACACTTTTTTTTGCACCCAGTGCTTTTTTTATTCCAATGATATTGGTTCGTTCTTTTACAGAAACAAACATGATATTGGCTACGCTAAACATACCTACCAAAAGCGCAAAACCGCCGATAATCATGCCGGCAAGGTTCATTACACTAAATACCTTATCCAGTAGGCCGGTTACAATTGACATCTCATTGATAGAAAAATCGTTGGATTCTGCAGGTCGAATGCGTCGTGAAGCGCGAAGCGCACCCGTAACATCATCGGTTAATTTCTCTAAGCTAACCCCCTCAGCTGCTTTTACATTAAGTGAACTACCCATAAATGAGTTTTTTCTTGGGCGGACATTTACAAATTTTCTGGCGGATGAATAGGGGATGATCGCAGCTTCATCAAAGTTGACCGGGTTAATGATATCACGCCCGGTTTCTTCCAGTACTCCTGTTACCCTCATCTTTCGGTTAGAATAGTAGATCTCTTTGCCAATTGGGTCATTGGCTCCAAATAATTCTACTGCAACTTTGTGCCCCAGAATTATTACATCGGAACCATAATGGTATTCGTTCGGAGAAAAATATCGGCCTTTTTCAAACTTCAGCTTGAATATTTCTCCGTAATCAAAAGTTGGAGCTAATGAAAAGACATTCTGGACATTATTGTTGTTAAATTTTAACACTTTTACGCCAATAAACACCGAATAAGCAGACATTTTAGCGGTCTTCACCTTCTTTTCAATGGCCTCCAGGTCTTTAATGCTTGGTTGAGGTCGGCGTTGGTATTTCCAATAGTTCTGATTAGGATCTTCATTCCAAGGCATTTTTGAAATGTAGATGATATCATTGCCTAATTTTTCAAAACTGCCCCGAATATTGTCTTCCAGTGAATTAACGGCAGCTTTGATTCCAATAATGCAAAAAATACCGATCGAGATTCCCAGCAAAGAAAGAAAGCTGCGCAATTTATTGGAGGTGAGCTGACCTACGGCTTGCATGATGGCTCCTGATATTACCCTGAAAATAATCATATTAATCTGCCAAATAAGTGAATTAATTTTCTCTTTTTTCTGTTTACGTTGTACTTCATGGGTAATAAATACGACAAAAGTCTGCCGGAACATGTACAAAGGTAAAATTTTGTTGTCATGAAGTGAAAAGTAATCGATTAAACTATTGAAATCATCCACTAATAGAGGAAGATGTGAAAAATGTTGAGAATAAAGCGTAATAATTCGGAAAAAAATTTATCTTTGCGCTCGTTTGTAATTGAAATGCGGCGAATTTATATAAATATCTGATATTCAGATAACTAAACAATGAATATTTTACATACATGAGATCGAAACTCTCTCAATTTGACTTTGATCTGCCCAAAGAACTCATCGCACAATATCCTTCTGACAACAGAGATGAATCTCGCTTGTTGGTGGTACATCGCGATACCGGTTTAATTGAGCATAAAGTCTTCAAAGATGTCATTAACTACTTTGACGATGGTGACGCCATGGTTTTTAACAATACCAAAGTATTTCCGGCAAGAATGTATGCTCAGAAGGAAAAGACTGGTGCTAAAATCGAGGTGTTTTTGCTGCGTGAACTAAATCCGGAAGCCCGACTTTGGGATGTGCTTGTTGACCCTGCCAGAAAAATCAGAGTAGGTAACAAGTTGTATTTCATGGATGATAAGGGTAAAGAAAGGTTAGTTGCGGAAGTGGTGGATAATACTACTTCAAGAGGACGTACTATTCGTTTTTTATTTGAAGGTTCAGAAGAGCAATTCAGAGGCGAAATGGAAGCTTTGGGTTACACACCACTTCCTCCTTATATCAATCGGAAACCTGAAGCGGTAGACAAAGAACGTTACCAAACTGTATATGCTAAAGAAGAGGGAGCAGTAGCTGCACCAACTGCAGGCTTACACTTTAGTCGCGAATTGATGAAGCGTTTAGAGATAAAAGGTGTGAACATCGCTGAACTGACCTTGCATGTAGGTTTGGGAACTTTCAGAAATATTGATGTAGAAGATCTTTCCAAGCACAAAATGGACGCGGAATATTTTAGAGTTCCGCAATCGGCAGTAGATATAGTCAACAAAGCAAAACAGACAGGGCATAAAGTCTGTGTAGTGGGAACCACCTCCACGCGTTCAGTTGAGTCAGCTGTAAGTTCTGAAGGATTACTGAAAGCAGCTGAGGGTTGGACGAACAAATTTATTTATCCTCCGTATGATTTTCATATTCCTGATGCCATCATTACAAATTTCCATCTCCCAAAGACCAGTTTGATCATTATGATAGCTGCATTTGGAGGTTTTGACTTGATCATGGAGGCTTATCACCAGGCAATTATAGAGAAATATAGATTTTATAGTTATGGTGATGCCATGCTAATCATATAAAAAATTTAATTTTGCTGTTTTTTCAGCTAACATATATCTAAAAACATTTAAACATTTTCAATATGTACTGGTCATTAGAATTGGCTTCTTATTTGGAAGAAGCACCCTGGCCCGCTTCTCGCGATGAATTAATAGATTATGCAATTCGCTCTGGAGCACCTAAAGAAGTAATAGAAAACCTTCAGGATATGGAAGATGAAGGAGAAATTTACGAAGGAATCGAGGATATCTGGCCGGATTATCCGCGAAAAGATGACTTCTTTTTTAATGAAGATGAATACTAAAAAAATAGAGTTTCAAGCAATTGAAACTCTATTTTTTTTGGTTATTCCTGTCACAAAACATTAATAAGTGAATTATTTATTATTTTTATTATTGTATAAAAATCACTTATATATCTTATATATAATGATTTACATAGTGAATATATTTATAATTATTATAAAATTTAAATCAAACAACTATTTTTAGTGAGAAATTAGCCTGATTTTTGTGACATATCTATTGGTAAATACCAAAATTAAGTAATTTTGTTGATAGTTGATGCCTGTTACTTCTTATACTGCTGATTATGAAAAATTTAATTGAGATTGCGAGCATTGTAACCAAAAAGAAAGTTAGAAAGATCGAAATTTTTGACGACAGCTCACTGAAAAACAAAAGTTCGAAATTCAATGAATTTTATGAAGCACTTCTCGCCAACAAATTTACAAATGATCGGGATGCTTCCTTGTTTCTATATAATTGTCAACCGACTGATGATAAGTATAGACAATTGAAATCGCGATTTCGAAAGCGCTTGTTAAATACCTTGTTTTTTCTTGATGTCAATACTCCTTCCACTTCTAACTATGATCGTGCGTATTTCTCATGCAAGAAGGAATGGTCTTTGGTCAAGATTCTGGAGTTAAACGATGCGATGAATGCTGCTGCAGATCAGGCTTCACAAATTCTCACTACCGCATTAAAGTTTAAATTTGCTGACATTGTTGTCGATTGTGCAGGAATGTTGCGTCGCTTTGCTGCTGAAAATGATTTGGATAAGGAATATGAGCAATTCGATAAATTAGTGAAAGAATACACCGCTGTTCGGGAAGTAGAAATCAAGTCAGAAGAATACTATCAGCGAACGGTCATGTATTATTACAATCCTATCAGTCAGAATCAAGAGCAGCTGGAGAAAATAAACGATTATTGTGATGAATTGGTCAGTTTGTCTGAAATTCACGACTCGCCGGTAGTTCTATATAATATGTATCTGGTATGGGTCTATCGCTTTGAAATTAATCGTGATTGGGAGGCGATGTTGGAAGTTTGCAACAGGGCAGAATCATATGTGGAAAATAATCCGGTTTACTATCAGGAAAACAAAGTATCCACATTTCAGATAAAAAAAATGACAGCCTACCTTCACCTGAGAGATTATAAAAATGGAAAAGTAAATGCAGAGAAGTCCTTGCAGCGATTTGAAGAAGGTTCAGCAATTTGGTTTACTTTTTTAGAGTATTATGTCCTGCTTGCGATACATACTGATAATTACCTCAATGCATTGGCTATCATGAATCGCGCCATTAACCAACCCAAATTAAAGAAACTTAAAACTGAATCCAGAGATAAATGGGTAGTGTACGAAGCGTATCTGAATTTCTTTACTGAAAACCCGAGCACCCAAACCCTTGCCAGTCAAGCCAGTAAGAGAAGAGTTTTCAAAGTCGCAAAATTTTTAACAGATCAACCACACCATTCAAAGGAGGCAAAAATTCTTACCATGCACACCATGGTAGCACAAATTCTTTTCCATTTAAAAAGAAAAAGTTTTCCCGCAGCAACGGAAGTCATTGAGCGATTGAAACTTTTCAGCACTAGACAACTTAAGCCTGATGAATATTTCAGAACTTTACAATTTGTAAAAATGTTGCAGCAGTTACCCAAAGCGAATTACAAAACGAGTGATTTAAGCAACATTGAAAAGTACCAATTGAGATTGCAGGCGGAGCCGTACACCTATCGTGGAATGATTCAGGAAATTGAAGTTTTACCATATGATAAACTTTGGGATATCATCCTGAAAATGTTGTAGTTCAAGTTCTTCGCCGGAACAAGTAATTTCGCCAAAAAATCTCAGAAAAATTTATATTTTTTTGCGTTGCTTTGTGACAATTTTGCGCTGCAGAATTTCATTCAAAAATGTTTCTTTATTAACTTTCCTTAATGATCTGGCAGTTCAATTGCCAGATTAGCTCGCTTTTGTGGATGGCTGGTCTTTTCAGCAAGGATTTTGCGATTTCATAGGTAGCTTATACTTTCCTCTGTTCATTGTTAGTGTTGAATGCTGTCAACTGCCTTTTTCG
>JBMOJB010000076.1:0-15923 GCA_049316985.1 Saprospiraceae bacterium
GCAGGTTGTCAACATATTGCCGTGGCAACTGACGATATCGTATTTACTATTTCTGAAATGAGAAAGCGGGGAATTGAATTTCTACATGTTCCAGGCACTTATTATGATACAGTTTCAAAAAGGGTCGGCGAAATTGCGGAAGACCTGAATGTGCTCAAATCGCTTGGCATCATGGTTGATCGCGATGAGGAAGGTTATTTGTTGCAGATATTCACCAAACCTGTTGAAGATCGCCCGACACTATTTTTCGAAATTATTCAGAGAAAAGGCGCCAAGTCATTTGGAAAGGGTAATTTTCAGGCATTATTCGAGAGTATTGAAGCCGAACAAGCTAGAAGGGGAACACTATAAAGCGTTAGGTTAACTGCAGAGGTAATGGCGTTTTTGGAGCTTAATGTTTACTAATTTGAAGATTTGATAATTTGAAGATTTGAAAATTTCTTTTTCTGCCTTGCGGCAGAATTGTAAAACCGCTGAGCTTTAACCTTGATTAACAACATTGCACTTGTTAAATTCACTTATAAAAAACATATTAATGAAAAAAATCGCATTTGTTATTGCATTGACTTTTTTGGGCTCAGCAATTATGTTTGGCCAGACAGAACCTAAGATGGAGGCTCCTAAGCAAGAGCGGAAAATGAACAAAAAGCAGGCTGGAAAACAAGCCGGTAAAAAAATGTACGCATGCCCGATGAAATGTGTGCCTGCTTCTGACAAGCCGGGTACATGTTCGAAGTGCAAGATGGACTTGGTTGCAGTCAAGCAAAAAAATAAATCGAAATAGTTTTTCACCGATTAATAATTTCATCGATTAATGGAAAAGACCCTTTTAGACAACAACTTTCAGGACAAAATTGACCAGGATCTCAAAATAGAGCCCAAGGATATTATGCCTGATAAATATCGGACACACCTGATACGACAGATTTCGCAGCATGCGCATTCTGAAGTAATCGGGATGCAACCCGAGGGCAACTGGATTACTCGCGCACCTAGTCTTCGTGCCAAACAGATTCTTTTAGCGAAGATTCAAGACGAAGGCGGTCACGGATTGTACCTCTATAGTGCAGCCGAGACACTCGGAGTTTCCCGCGAAGAGATGATTGAACAATTGCAGACAGGCAAAGCCAAGTATTCAAACATCTTTAATTATCCTGCACTAACCTGGGCGGATATTGGAGCGATAGGTTGGTTGGTAGATGGTGCAGCTATTGTCAATCAGGTGGCTTTGCAACGCACTTCTTATGGTCCGTATGCCCGGGCGATGTTCCGCATTTGTAAAGAGGAAAGTTTTCATCAGCGTCAGGGATATGAGATCATGGCCAATATGATGAAAGGCTCTGCCGATCAAAAAGAAATGGCACAAGATGCGATGAATCGTTGGTGGTGGCCATCATTGATGATGTTTGGTCCGCATGACAACGAATCCGCTCATGCCAGCGATGCATTCAGGTGGCGCATCAAGCGCAAAACAAATGATGAATTGCGCCAGAAGTTCATCGATAAGACAGTTCAGCAAGCAGAAGTGATTGGACTGACTGTTCCTGATCCTGACTTAAAATGGAATGAGGAAAAACAAGGTTACGACTACGGAGAGATCAACTGGGAAGAGTTCAAAAGGGTGATTAATGGCAATGGTCCTTGCAACAAACAACGCATGGATCATCATATTCATTACCACAAAGAAGGAGCCTGGGTTCGAGAAGCTGCGGCAGCATGCAGGGAAAAATTTCAACATTAATTAAAAGCGATTCAAATGGAATTAGATACGCAATTGGACCTTTGGGAAGTATTTATCCAAAGCAAAGCAGGTGGACATCATGTTCACGCCGGAAGTGTTCATGCTTCCGATGTAAAAATGGCACTTCAGAATGCCCGAGATATTTATACTCGCCGCAATGAAGGTAGTAGTATCTGGGTTGTGCCTTCAAAATACATGGCCGCTTCCGGACCAGAAGATGCAGACATGTTTTTTGAACCTTCAAATGATAAAATTTATCGTCATCCGACATTCTATGTGATGCCTGAAGGCGCCAAACAAATATAAAAAGAGATAAAATGACAAAACAGGAAGCTTTATATCAATATTTGCTCCGATTGGGCGACAATGCCTTGATACAGGGGCACCGCCTTTCTGAATGGTGTAGCAAAGGACCGATGCTGGAAGAAGATCTGGCACTGACCAATATGGCGTTGGACAATATCGGACGTGCGCAGGCTTATTTGAAATACGCAGGTGAAATTGAAGGCAAAGGTCGCACGGAAGATGATCTGGCTTATAAAAGAGGCGAAAGACAATTTTACAATAATCTCATTACTGAATTGCCAATTGGTGATTTTGCCTATACCATCGCTAAGCAATTAATCATCTCCTCTTATGAATTCTTTTTATTCACAGAATTGTCCGCTTCAAAAGATGAAACCTTGGCTGCTATTTCTGCTAAAACGTTGAAAGAAGTCAAATACCATCTGGCACATGCACGCGACTGGTGTTTTCGACTTGGGCAAGGTACTGCCGTAAGTCATGAAAAAATCCAGAACAGCTTCGATGACCTGTGGATGTACACCGATGAATTGTTTGAAATGTCGGAGGTAGATGAATTACTGCTGAAGGAAGGCATTGCGGTAGATCTTACCCAATTCTATGCCGATTGGCAGAATATGGTCTTTCCGATTCTTCAAAATTCTAATATAAAAGTGCCAATTGTGGACTATATGCAGACAGGAAGCCGCAAAGGTATCCATACTGAACACCTGGGTCATCTGTTGACAGAAATGCAGTATTTGCAGCGCGCATATCCTGATGCACAATGGTAAAAGAAAAAATACATACCCGTTCCGAAATAATGCAGTTGCTGTCAGCAATCTGCGATCCCGAGATCCCCGTTGTTTCCATAGAGGAGATGGGTATACTGCGCGATGTGGTGATTCATGAAAACGATTGCGAAGTAGTCATTACCCCCACGTATACCGGATGTCCAGCAATGGGGATCATCGAGCACGATATTGTAGCATTACTTCAGGAAAATGGGATTCTTAACCCCAAAGTAACTTTACAATACGCACCTTCCTGGACGACCGACTGGATGACGGAAAATACCAAACAAAAACTCCGTGACTATGGAATTGCCTCCCCCTTACATTCCTCCTGCAGCAATTGGATGAACCCGCCCACTCAACAGATTCCTTGTCCGAGGTGCAACTCCTTAAATACCAAAGTAATCTCCCAGTTCGGATCCACCGCCTGCAAGGCTTTGTACAGTTGCAACGACTGTAAAGAGCCATTTGACTATTTTAAGTGCCATTGAGTTTTTTTGCGTTACTATTTGCATTATTTCTTAAAGAAATGGCTTTTAAAATAAATGTAATAAATATCTTAGCACGCTTTGAAAAATTTGACGGAAAAAATATTGTTTTCTGTTTAGAAATTTCTGCGATTAAAGATTATTAACAACATTAACACATTAATTATGGCAATACTACCTCCAATTAATTTCAAGAAGTGGATCGATGAAAACCGTCATCTGCTAAAACCGCCGGTTGGCAATCAAGTCGTTTATCAGGATACCGAATTCATCATTATGGTGGTCGGGGGGCCAAACGCCAGAAAAGACTTTCACTTCAATAAAGGCGAAGAATTCTTCTATCAGATCGAAGGTGATATGCAGCTGCCGATCCGTGAAAACGGAAAGACGCGGATCGTCGATATCAAAGAAGGTGATATTTTCCTTTTACCTGCCGGTGTAGAGCATTCTCCGCAACGCAAAGCCAATACAGTCGGACTTGTCATCGAAAGACAACGAACAGCCGAAGAGTTTGACAATTGTACCTGGTACTGCGAAAAATGCGATGAAGAATTGTACCGTGCAACTTTCCATTGTGATGATATTGTAGAGCAATTGCCTCGATTAATGAAATCATTTTACGACGATGAATCGCTACGCACCTGCAAACATTGCGGCACAGTAATGGAAATTCCTACTTTAAAACAATAGTGTTCATGGAACAAGCGACATCAAAAAAAGCCATGGTCATCGGAGCTGGCTTGGTTGGTTCTTTGTGGGCGGTTTACCTTCAGAGAGCAGGTTACTCGGTTGAAGTTTTTGAACGCAGACCCGATATGCGGAAGAATAAGATGTCTGCCGGGAAGTCCATTAATCTGGCTACTTCCTATCGCGGATGGAAAGCGTTGGATACCCTCGGAATCGGAGATGAGATTCGTAAAATAGCCATACCAATGTATGGCCGCACCATGCACCATGTCGATGGTTCGAACAAATACCAGCCTTATGGCAACAATGGACAGGCCATTTTCTCGGTCAGCCGCGGCGAGATCAATGCCAAACTGATGAGTATAGCAGAAGAAAATGAGCAGGTAACGATTCATTTCAACGAAGAGTGCATCAATGTGGAATTAGTAGCCGGTAGGGCTTTTTTCAAAAATACCCTTACGGGCAATGTGCGTGAATGCGTAGCAGATGTAGTATTTGCCACCGATGGCGCATTTTCTGCTGCCCGTTACAATGGCATGCAGAAACTGGATCGGTTCAGCTACTCTCAGAACTATATTCCGGACGGCTATCGCGAAATTCTGTTGCCTGCAAATCCCGATGGTTCGTTCAAACTGGCCAATGAAACGCTGCACATCTGGCCAAGAGGAAGATTTATGCTGATTGCCCTTCCTAATTTTGATGGCTCTTTTACCTGTACACTTTTTATGCCTTTTGAAGGACATAAATACTGTTTCAATAATCTCACTTCAAAAGAAAAAGTACTGGATTTTTTCAAAGAAGTATTTCCTGATTTTTATGAGATGATGCCGGATGTGGCCGATTCCTGGGAGAATCACCCACTTTCTTCATTGGCAATAATCCGTTGTTTCCCCTGGACGCATGGGCGCCTTGCCTTGATGGGCGATGCAGCTCACGCGACGGTGCCATTCTTCGGTCAGGGAATGAATTGCGGTTTTGAAGATTGTTCCGTGATGTGGGAGTTGATGCAAAAGCACAAAGAAAACTGGCCTGCGATCTTCAAAGAATACGAAATCCTGCGCAAACCCAATGGCGATGCTGTTCAAGACCTTTCACTACAGAATTACATTGTCATGCGGGATAAAGTAGCAGATCCTGATTTTTTATTGTTGCAAAAAATAGAAAGAAGAATCAACTTTCTTTATCCTGATGCCTATTTTCCTTTGTATACAATGGTATCATTTACCGACATAGAATACCAGGTAGCATTGAACAAAGGAAACGAGCAGGAAGAAATGATTAAAAAACTGATAAAACAATATGATATTTCTCAGGAAACTTCCGATGAAAAAATTGATGAGATCATTCATGAATTCATCGGTCAAGACGTATTGTAATAAAATTGATTAAATATTAACATTCTATAATGGATCCTCAATCAGAACTTTTAAAACGAATCAACGAAAAATACCATGCTATTGACCAGAATCCGGATGTACATCTGGAAGGACTGGTCTGGGCAAAACCAATCACTTACTGGGACTATATACAACCTGATGCACTCCTCAATTTACAAGTGCAACGAACCACGCTTCCAGATGAAATGATCTTCATCGTTTATCACCAAATCAACGAGCTGTTGTTTAAAATGATCATCTGGGAACTCGATCAGGTCAGCGATGCGAAAGAAGTAACTGCAGATTTTTTTACCGAAAAATTGCGCCGAATCAGCCGTTATTTCGATATGTTGTCGACATCTTTTGACATTATGGGAGATGGAATGGAACTCGAGCAATACCTGAAATTCAGAAATACACTGACACCTGCAAGCGGATTTCAAAGCGCCCAATACAGGATCATTGAATTTGGATCGACAGAATTAATTAATCTGATTGATTACAGATTTAGAGCAACCATCAACAGAGATACACCTTATGAACATGCATATGACCACCTTTATTGGCAAGCTGCCGGCAAGGATCATGCGACCGGCAAAAAGAACACTTTGATACGCCTTTTTGAAGAGCGTTATAAAGATGAATTTCTGCGAAAAATGGAAGGGTACAATACAACCAATCTTTGGACTAAATTCAAACAGCTTCCGGAAGAAGTAAAACAAGACGCGGAACTAATCAAAGCCATGCGCCACTACGATTATACCGTCAATGTAAGCTGGGTAATGGCACATTACAATGCTGCCGGAAAATATCTGGGACAAGCTGAGGCTACTGGCGGTAGCGATTGGCGAAAATACATGCATCCAAGATACCAGAGAAGAATATTCTTCCCGGATCTATGGTCAAAAGAAGAACTGGAACACTGGGGCGAAAACGTTTGACCTTTAGGTCAATTGAAAATTGAAAGTTGAAAGTTGAAGATGATTTTCGATTTGCAGGAAGTGGCAAATATGCATACTGTTTAGTGTTTAAAATAGCTGCAAAACTTAAAATAAATCTATTTTGAAAAATACCTTGATTTCAGTACTTGTATTTGTATTATTTGCATCTTGTAGTAAAAAAGTTGAAAAGATACAACCCTCATTCGGACGTATTACAGAGTCAGTATATGCATCAGGATTTATCAAAAGCAAAAATCAATATCAGGTCTTTAGTACTGTAAATGGTATACTTTTGAAAATGCTGGTTAAAGAAGGTGATATTGTTAAAAAAGGAGATCCGCTATTTATTATTCAGAACGAGGTTACAAAGTTGAATGCTGAAAATGCACAACTTGCTGCTGACTTCGCTTCCGCAAATGTGAATGGCGACCGATTAAGAGAATCAAAAAGCAATATTGAATCCGCAAGGAGCAAAATGCTGAATGATTCGATGCAATTGGAAAGACAACGCGCTTTGTGGAAACAACAAATTGGCTCCAGATTGCAAGTTGAGCAGCTGGAACTTGCGTTTACAACTTCAACCAATAATTATAACGCAGCTCAATATCGATACAGTGACCTGAAAAAACAACTAAAACTTAACGCGGAACAGAGTAAAAAGCAGTTGTCGATTTCAAATAATATGATGCAGGATTATACCGTGCGAAGTTTGAGCAATGGGAAAGTATATCAGATCAATAAGGATGTCGGTGAATTGGTCAATACTCAAAGTCCATTGGCGATCATCGGCGACGCGAATGATTTT
Organism: Saprospiraceae bacterium; assembly: GCA_049316985.1. Lineage (GTDB taxonomy): Bacteria > Bacteroidota > Bacteroidia > Chitinophagales > Saprospiraceae > CANHEE01. Next base: position 7,115 of record JBMOJB010000076.1, read on the forward strand.
ATTGCCGAACTGCAAATTGACGAAACGGATATTGTCAGCGTAAAATTAGGACAATCGGTCTTTTTAACGATGGATAGCTACAAGAATCAGGTTTTTGAAGCTAAAATTGCAAAATTGTACCCCTTGATGAACGAAAGGACCCGCACTTTTACCGCTGAAGCAGAATTTGTAGTCAGGCCGCCTGTTTTGTATCCTAATTTAAGTGCTGAAACCAATATTTTAATTCGGAGCAAAGAAAATGCGATGATCGTGCCGCGAGCTTATTTGCTGGAAGATTCGTTGCTGATATTGGAAAACAAAGAAAGAGTCAAAGTGAAAACCGGATTGAAAGATTACCAGAAAGTGGAAATTATTAGTGGGATTCAAGGAACTGAAACACTTATAAAGCCGGAAAAATGAACTACGCCTTGTTAGTTAAAATCGCCAAATCATTAATTTTGGCACGTTGGCGGCAATCCCTTGTCGCTTCAATAGGAGTGACCTTCAGTATTACCATGTTCATCGTGCTGTTGGGATTTATGAACGGACTGAATGACTTGCTGGATGGTTTGGTAGTAAATAGAACACCTCATGTTCGAATTTACAATGATATACTGCCCAATCCGAACCAGCCTTTGTTGATTTCTCCAAGTTACAAAAATGATTATAATTTTATTAGTTCCGTAAAATCGAGTGGAGGCCGTCCCGAGATCTACAATAGTTCGGCAATCATGGAAGCGATGAAAAAGGATTCTCGTGTATTGGGTCTATCTCCAAAGATAACATCACCCGTTTTGTACAATAGCGGCACGATTGACATCACGGGCGTCGTTAGTGGAATTGATGTAATCGCCGAAAGTGAATTATTTTTTTTTAAGGATTATGTGCGGGCTGGAAATGTGATGGACCTCAAAAACATCAGCAATAGCATTATATTGGGAAAAGGTGTGGCTTCCAAATTGCTCGCAGAAATTGGCGATGTTGTACAAGTGACTACTTCTAAAGGTGATCGCTTGCCACTGAAAGTCGTTGGTTTGTTTCAGTCCGGAATTCAAGATTTTGACAAGGTGCAGAGCTATGCTTCAATAAGTACCGCACAAAAGCTGCTTGGCAAGCCGAATAGCTACATCACCGATATACAGATCAAATTGAAAGACATCAAACTCGCGCCCACTGTGGCCAAGGAATGTCGCCAGAAGTTTGAAGCGGATGCGGAAGATATTCAATCTGCCAACTCACAATTTGAAACCGGCAGTTTTGTGCGCACCTTGATTTCCTATGCGGTGGGCATTACTTTGTTGGTCGTTGCCGGATTTGGTATTTACAATATTTTGAATATGATGATTTATGAAAAAATGGACTCCATCGCTATTTTGAAAGCAACCGGTTTTTCAGGTGCTGATGTTCGTAAAATATTCATAGGTATTGCTTTAGCTATTGGCTTATTCGGTGGATTTTTGGGTTTGGTTTTTGGATTTTTGCTGTCATTAGCGATAGATCAAATTCCTTTCAATACGGCATCATTACCTACTATCACGACTTATCCTGTTAACTATAGTCCCGCTTTTTACTTCATTGGGATTTCATTTTCTCTCGTCACGACTTATCTGGCCGGGTACTTTCCGGCCAGAAAAGCAAGTAAAATCGACCCTGTGGTCATCATCAGGGGGAAATAATATGGCTAAGGTGATTCTTCAAGCAGAAAATATCATTAAGTACTTTAAAGATCCGGTAAGGGTAAGTGCTTTGAATGATATTTCTTTTACCATAAATAAAGGCGAATTTGTATCCATTACCGGAAAATCAGGTTGCGGAAAGTCGACACTGCTGTATATTCTTTCAACAATGGACACAGATTATGAAGGGAAATTATTTATCGATGCTGAGTTGATGCGCGACAAGTCCGAAAGTCAGCTTGCCCGCATTCGCAACGAAAAGATTGGTTTTGTTTTTCAGTTTCACTACCTGCTGAACGAGTTTTCTGTTTTGCAAAATGTGATGCTTCCGGGACTCAAATTGCAGAAATATTCCAACAAAGAAGTTGAGCACCGCGCGATGGAAAGGCTAAAAACGTTGGGAATTGAGCAATTGGCGATGAAAAAGGCCAATCAATTGTCGGGTGGAGAAAAACAACGGGTTGCGATAGCTCGTGCATTGATCAACGACCCGCTCATCATTATGGGTGATGAACCTACCGGCAATCTGGATAAAAAGAATACCGATATCGTCTTCGATATCTTCAAGCAGCTGTCAGAAGAATTCAACCAGACCCTTTTGGTCGTAACCCACGATCAGAATTTCGCTGACAAAACACATAGGATTATAGAGATGGAAGATGGAAGAGTGCTTTGATATTAGAAATGGTCACGGAGCTACGTAACTTGTAACCCAATTATTTTACTAAATGGATTTAGTAATTTGTCAACTATTTTGAGTTGAGGCTAACGTTGCTTTTGAAATCTCCTAAATAACTACTATTTTTGTTAATCAGGATTGAAATTGTCTATTCAGTTTCAAAGTGAAATTATTGTTTTAGTAAAACACATTCAAGAACATGACTCAAATTAAGGCACCTTTGTCAAATATGCAAATGGAACTTCTGAAGCTATATAGTGCGGGTGTTCCAGATGAATATTTAGACGATATCAAAATCCTGCTTGCAAAGTTTTTATTTGCAAAAGCAAGGGCCAAAGCTGATCTTATTTGGCAGGATAAATTATACAACGATGAAATAATTGAAAAACTTATTGCAGAACAGCTGAATATTAAGCAGTGAACATAATTTTAGATACCAATATTTTAGTTCGTGCAATTTCTTCGCGATCATTTTCGAGTTGGGTATTTGATGCTCTATTTGACGGCAAATATGATTTGTTCGTTTCTACTGATATTCTTTTGGAATATCATGAAATATTAACAAAAATATATGATGCTGAAATTGCTGACTTAGTTACCGGTTCGATAATTTTATTGCCAAACGTCTACAGAACGGAGGTCTATTTTGATATGCGTTTGATTTCAGTTGATATGGATGATAATAAGTTTGTTAATTGTGCTTTTGCTTCTAATGCAGATTACATCGTCAGCGACGACAAACATTTTTCAATTCTCAAAAATATTGCATTCCCTAAAATAAATTCTTTGAGCTATTTGATTTTAAAGAATTGATGGACTACTAAATCAACGAGTTCTGTGTGCTCTCCAATGATTTTTCAGCGTTTCAGAAATGGAATCGTCTCGTAACATTTTTTGACCTTAGGGCCTTACTGGATTTGGTAATATTACTATCAAATAAAAATAGCCACGAAGACACGAAATTAGCTTTCGTGCATTCGTGGCTATTTATAAACCAGTATTAAAAATCTAATCTTTGTTAACTACAATTCGCTGTGTGAATTGCTCATTAGCAGAGCTTATAGTAATGAAATATACCCCATTCGGTTCGCCGATTTCCATTTCGCTGAATTTATCTGTGCATTTCAACACTTTTATTTTTTGTCCCTGAATATTGCTCAGGGTAATAGTTGCAGATGTGAACTCTGTCTTTGAAAGGTCAATCAATAACTTACCCGACACTGGATTTGGGTAGAGCTTGCATTGGCTGAGTGGCGACTCATCTTTAATTGAAAGGACTTGTGGGTTCCATTTGTAAATCCCGCCTGTGGTTCTAGGATTTCCTCCAGCGTAACCCGTGTAAATGTCTTTGAATGCTAAGCCGTAATACTGATTATCAGCGTCAATCGCTACCCAGTTTACTCCTTTGTCTTTGGAGTAAGAACTTTTCACGCTGCTGTTAGAATTCGCAGCAACAAAAATATTTGTTCCGGGAATTGAGGTCAAGACGTTGGTTGGCGAAGGGCCAATCGGGGCATAAATGTCCCAGGTGTCCCCGCCATCGGTGGACTTATACATTAAACCATTGCTAGCGACAGCCAGTCCGGTCAATTTATCATCGAGAAAGCTGATACCGTATATTTGCAGGGTAGAGTCAATATTGGACTTTTTCCAGCTTAATCCTCTGTTGGTGGATTTATATAAAAATCCATTGACTGTTGGAAACCAAACCGTATTTCCCTTTACTACTAAGGGATCATAATTGTAGTAAGTACCATTATTGAGATTTTCGTTGGGTGGGATATTGGCGTTTGGAGTCCGGTTCCAGGTGTTTCCTCCATCTGTAGTAGTATAGATTTCGTTGACATTATTAATAGGGTCGCCGAAAACCAGTCCATTCATCGCGTCCCAGAAGTAGATGGCGTTGGGGAAAGAGCTTGCACCTGCAAAAACTGTTCCTACCCCTTGTTGAACCCAGGTTGCACCTCCGTCGATAGTCTTCAATACAGCACCCGCAGCTGCAGGATTTGCATAAACACTCACATATGCAATTTTATCACTTACGGCCGCAATACCACTGAAATATTGTTTTGCCCCCATTTCTTTGATGGTTCCTTTTTTAAATGTAGCGCCGCCGTCGGTACTGACAGCAAATTCATGAGTTGGAGAGGAAGATCCACTCACACACCAGACTATATTTTTGTCAACGATTGATATTTTTTCAACGTTGACAGCAGTTTTTAGAAAACCTGCATTTTGAGCAGTCCAGGATTGCGCATGAAGTCCTGTACTGATTACTAAAACCGAGAGAAATAGAAGTATTTGTTTTTTCATTTTTTTAAGAATTTAATTTTATAAAGGTTGATTATTTCCAATTAGAAGATTAAAAGTAATATTTATTTTGAAATACTACACATTTAACTTTAAAATTTGAATAATTTTTATTGTAAATAAAGCATTACTTTTGCAAAAAACAGCGCAATGAAGTTTGACGACTACCATATTTCCAACCGAATCAAACTGAATCTGGAGATGGCCGGATTCAAGCGGCCGACAGATATTCAGTTTAAAGCAATTCCTTCCATCATGAATGGAGAAGATGTTTTGGCCATTGCACAGACCGGAACCGGGAAAACAGCTGCTTTTGCGATACCGATTCTCAATAAACTAAGCGATGATATACATGCCGGAAAAGAAAAGGAAGGTGTGCGCTGTATCGTGATGGTGCCAACACGCGAACTGGCGATGCAAATCGCTGAAGTATTTAATAAACTGGGAAAAGGAACGGACGTCAAAACACTTTGCTTGTATGGAGGGGTCGATCAGGACAGACAAATTGAGCGCATCATACAAGGGGTAGATATCCTGATAGCTACTCCCGGTCGAATGTTTGATATGATTTATCAAAAGCACTTGAAAATTACACAGGTAGAAATTCTCGTGCTCGATGAAGCTGATAGAATGCTGGATCTAGGATTCTATAAAGACATACAGGACGTCAAGAAATTCTTACCCAAACGGCATCAGACTTTGTTCTTTTCGGCAACGATCAATGAAAAAATCAAAGACGTCGCCTATTCTCTGGTCAGAAATCCGATACGGATTCAAGTTTCACCCAAAGATCCTGTCGCCAAGAATATCAATCATTCCATTATGTATGTCGGAATGGATGATAAGCGGTTTTTTCTCGAAAGGATCATTAATAGTCATCCGGAAAGTAAGATTCTCGTTTTCGTAAGAACTAAAGTTCGGGCAGAGCGGGTAAAAGCGGCTATGGAGCGTGTGGATATTATGTCAGAAACCATTCATGGCGACAAAGAACAAGTGCAACGAACGGAAGTTATGGCTAATTTCCGAAGTGGCGATTTGAAAGTACTTATTGCTACCGATGTCAGCGCCCGCGGTATTGATATTTCTGATGTTGAATACGTAGTCAATTATGATATGCCGGACGTGGCAGAAAATTATGTGCATCGCGTGGGACGAACGGGTCGAGGCACCAAAAAAGGCTTTGCCGTTTCGTTTTGCAGTCCTGAAGAGATGCCATTACTTGCTGATATTCAAAAATATACCGGCACTAAAATTTCTGTATTGGATATTGATGAAAATTCATATCGCGAAACTGTCGATTTCAGTCTCGATACTACTAGTTCCGATCTAAAAAGATTGTTGCTGGAGGTAGAAGAATTTGAAAGTAAGAAGAAAAAGAAAAAAAAGTAATACTAATACCAATATTTTCAACTCCATCCGCATGGCTCCAATAGTGAAACAATTGCTTTTAGTTTCTGTCTATCTGGGTTTGTTTACTTCAATCTCGGCACAAGCATTTACAAAAATTGAATTTAACTCGCAGACAAGAGGCTATCAGAAAAGTGTGGTTTTTGAAAAATCAACTGTCCACTTCGTATTGAACAGCATAAGCGAAAAGAAAGATACGACATTTCCAATCGCAAAAAAAGACTGGCTCAGACTTCATTCTCTAGTAAAAAATATGCCTTTGAAAGATCTGCCCGATTGGAAAGGCAGTACTGAAGGCAGCGCCACTGACCGCGCACTCGCGTCAACTATAACAATCGTCACAAAGAATAATACCTATACATCGCAGACATTCGACAATTATCAAGCGCCAAAAAAGCTGCTTCCGATCATGGCAATCGTCAGGAAGTATTCCCAAAGCGCATTATCTGATTAATCCGAAATGATCTAACTATGGGTAAGTCCTCATTTGTTTATTTTTGCCAAACGCAAAATACATAATAGGAAATATCGTAATGGCGAATATTGCTGCTAAAACGACAGCTAATAGGTGAATAATCTTTTCAGTTTTCATTTTTTGTGGTTTATTTTTGTTTATTATTCCTGCAAAATTACTCCCGATATATGAACTGAAAATGAAGGTGGTATTATCGTTTTATTAACTAAGAATTAAGAACTTGTCTGCCTTGGGCAGATTACGAATTACGAATTACAATTACAATTTTTAAGTTAGCTACCGAGGAGCGATAGGAAATTAAAAAAAAAAGCAGACCTGGGATACGCAACGCTCCAAATCTGCTTTAAATTCTTAATTCTTAATTCTTAATTAATAACGATATTGATCATTTTTGAACGGTCCTTGAACCGGTACGCCGATATAATCTGCTTGATCGGATGTTAATTCTTCCAGTTCAACGCCAATTTTAGCTAGGTGAAGACGAGCCACTTTTTCATCCAAATGCTTAGGTAAAATGTACACATTGTTATCGTAGGCATCATTATTTGTCCACAATTCAATCTGCGCCAAAGTCTGGTTGGTGAATGAATTCGACATTACAAATGAAGGGTGGCCTGTACCGCAACCCAGATTCACCAAACGGCCTTCTGCCAAAACGATTACGTCTTTACCATCCACAGTATATTTATCTACTTGAGGTTTGATCTCGACTTTGGATGAACCATAAGCACTATTCAACCATGCCATATCAATTTCAGTGTCAAAGTGGCCGATGTTACAAACGATTGCTTTGTCCTTCATAGCTTTGAAGTGCTTTTCTCTTAGGATTCCAACATTTCCTGTTGCAGTCACAACGATATTTGCTTCTTTTACGGCGTCGATCATTTTCTTCACTTCGAATCCGTCCATCGCTGCTTGTAACGCGCAGATTGGGTCGATTTCAGTAACGATTACACGCGCACCTGCTCCCTGAAGAGAAGCGGCAGAACCTTTTCCAACGTCACCATAACCTGCAACGACAGCTACTTTGCCAGCCATCATCACATCCGTTGCGCGACGAATCGCATCAACCAAAGATTCTTTGCAACCGTACTTGTTGTCAAATTTGGATTTGGTAACTGAATCATTCACATTGATTGCCGGCATCGGCAATGTGCCATTCTTCACGCGCTCGTACAAACGGTGAACACCTGTGGTAGTCTCTTCAGAGATACCGCGAATGTCTGAAGCAAGGTGAGGATAAAGATCCAATACCATATTAGTAAGGTCACCACCGTCATCAAGAATCATATTTAGATACTTGCCATCTTCGAAGGCATTCAATGTTTGTTCGATGCACCAGTCGAATTCTTCCGCAGTTTGTCCTTTCCATGCATAAACAGGAATACCTGCAGCGGCGATTGCAGCAGCAGCGTGGTCTTGTGTGGAAAAGATATTACACGAAGACCAGGAAACCTCAGCACCCAATGCAGCCAATGTCTCGATCAGTACCGCAGTTTGAATCGTCATGTGCAAACATCCTGCTATACGTGCTCCAGCAAGTGGTTTGCTTTGGCCGAATTCTTCGCGAAGAGACATGAGTCCGGGCATTTCAGCCTCTGCCAGTTCGATTTCCTTGCGACCCCAGTCGGCAAGATTAATATCTTTTACTTTGTATTTCATTGTTGCTGTTGCAGTTGCTGACATATTAATTGTATTGATGATTGATAAATGAATTTGTGAACGAAAAACAGAAAAAAACCAAAGTTGTTGTGTGCTTTTTCCTAATTTTGCCGCAAAGGTAAAATATTCCCCTATCAAATTACAAATAGGGCGTTAATATTTGCAACGACTTGTAGAATTAGTTGTTTAAAACACCATCATGATGGATACCAATCAACACAATCAGGAATCGGAAAAACAAGAAATCGATGATTTTTTAAAAAACCCCGACCTCGAGGCATTCCGCGAAGTAGTACAAAAAAAGCAACCAATGACGGAGGCTCAATTGTTCGATATCCTTTGTAACGAAGTCGCAGACATGATGATTCACAGAATGGATTATCTTCTTGGGCTGATGTATCGGCTTGATGTGCTTGAACGCAAAATAGATGCTGTACTTGTACCAGGATATCCCGAACCCGCCAATGTCGCTTTGGCTCGTCTCATCCTCGAACGACAAAAAGAACGGATGCTATCCAAGAAAAGCTACAAGCCCCCGGTCATCGAAGACGGATGGGAACTTTGACAATTAACAATTAACAATTAACAATTAGCAATTAATATGCGACCAGCCAACTAACC
>JBMOJB010000077.1:0-15812 GCA_049316985.1 Saprospiraceae bacterium
CTGATAACTGCTCGGGAACAACCGTTGCACAAAGTCCTTTGGCAGGCACTAAGATTGCTTTGGCTCACAACGCGACCACTAGTATTACTGTAACCGCGACTGATGCTGCCGGCTTAACTGATGTTGAAAGCGTAGTATTGACTGCAAAAGATATCACTGCACCTGTATTGACAGCTGCTGCAAATCAAAATGTAAATCTTGATGGAAATTGTCAGATAACTGTACCGGATGTAACTGGAACTGCAACAGACAACTGTTCAGGAACAACAATTACACAGAATCCTTTAGCTGGGACATTAGTTTCAGCTGCACACAATGGTACTGTTAATGTTATTGTAACTGCGACTGATGTTGCCGGCTTAACTGATGTTGAAACAGTAGTTTTAACGGCAAAAGATGTTACTGCTCCGGTTCTGACAGCAGCATCGAACCAAGATGTTAATCTTGATGGAATGTGCGAGATAACTGTACCGGATGTAACTGGTTCTGCAACAGACAACTGTTCAGGAACTACAATTGTACAAAGTCCTCTTGCAGGTACTAAGATTGCATTGGTTCACAATGCAACCACTAATATTTCTGTAACTGCGACTGATGCAGCTGGATTAACAGATGTCGAAATTGTAGTATTGACTGCGAAAGATGTAACTGCTCCTGGAATTAGTGCGGGTACTATTGCTGCAGTTTATTCTTCAGTATTGGCTGCTGAAACTGCTGCGATAGCAGCGACCACAGCTTCTGATAATTGTGGTACAGTTACAAAAACTGCCGCTACTGTTGGATTATGTGCTGCTACGATTACCGTTACAGCAACTGATGCTGCAGGAAATACCAGTTCGGTGATTTATAGTACACAAATTGATATCCCTGGTCCTCCACCGACAGCAGTTGCTGGTGGTTCTGAGACGATTTGTGATAATGGTGCTGCAGTTGTAATGGGAGCCAGTGCTACTAATGGTACAATACTTTGGACACATAATGGTGCAGGTGCTTTGACGGATGCAACTACAATTGCTCCAACTTATACACCTGGTCCAGCTGATGCTGGAACTACTGTTACCTTAACAATGACTGTAACCGGAACAAGTGGATGTAGTAGTCCAACAGTTAGTGCTACCTATAGTGTAGTAGTTCGTGCTCATGTTTCTGCAGTTATTTCAGGTGGAGCGACTGTTTGTGCTAATGAACCGCTTCCTACGGTAAGTATTGCATTTACCGGAACTGGTCCTTGGACATTCAGATATGATGTGGATGGTAATCCTACTTTGATTACCGGATCGATGGCCAATCCATTTGTGATCACTAGCCCAGTTGAAGGAAACTATACCTTACTGGCAGTTGAAGATGCAAATTGTGAAGGTGATGTTTCTGGAAGTGCTAATGTAACCGTTCTTGCTGATATTCCAACTGTAAATGCAGGTGCTGACGTTACACTTAACTGTAGCAATAACAGAGCATTCTTAGAAGCTACTGGTACTGGTATTTCATACGCTTGGAATAATGGCGTGATTATGAATGGTTCATTCGTTCGCCCTGTTCAAACAACTACATATACGGTGACAGCAACTGGATCAAATGGTTGTAAGAATACGGATCAGATAACCGTATTTACTAATGAGGTTGTTATAACTTGTCCTTCTGATCAGACAATGAATACCAACAGCGATTTATACAACAACTACAATTGTTCTACAACCGTATTGCCTTCAAGCGGTTTGAATCCTACTTTGACCGACCTTTGTGATATTTCATTGTTGAGATATGCACTCTCCGGCGCAAGTACAGGAAATGGTAATGGTACAATTTCAGGGCTTTCACTCAATAGTGGTGTTACTACTGTAACTTATTCTGCTCTGGTTTCTCCTGTGAAATCTTGTTCTTTCAATGTCACGGTTGTTGATCTTGAAGCGCCAAAAGTTGTATTGTCATCTACGCAAGCAACGATGATCGTGGATGCATGTGATTTCCCTCCTTCAATTCCGGGATCTACACCTACACCACAGGACAATTGTGATGCTTCGCCTTCATTAACTGTAGTGAGTGATGTAACAGCTACCGTTTCTGGTTGTGCTACTAAATCTGCTACATTGAAATACACCAAGTTGTTGACCAGAACATGGAGAGCAACTGATGCTTCAGGTAATTCTGCGACAGCAATTCAGAGAATTTACCTACGTGATATGGCTCCACCGACAGCAATTTGCAGAAATTTCAGCGTTACGATTGGAAATACTAATCAAGTGCTTTCGGCTGCATTGTTTAACAATGGAAGTTTTGATGCATGTTCAAATACCTTGTCTTATGCAGTTTGTAATGCTTCAACCAATGCAAATTGTACGAACTTTGCAAGTAGTATAACAGTTTCGCGTTCGATGATTCCAGCCAATCAAAGCCAGGTGATTATTCCTGTAAGATTAAGGGTTACTGACGGTTGTGGAAATGTGAGCTTCTGTACATCAAATCTGACTTTGATTAAAGCTACCACATTAACAAATCCTGGAACCAGCAATACTGTAGCCGGAGATACGAAGGCAGCTGATTCTAAACCTGTAGTTCCTTCTGATGTAATGACCGACCATGGGGCAATGAAATGCTTCCCTAATCCATTTACTGATGACTTGAATATTAATTTCAACTTAACTAATGACGTTGAAAATGTTGTACTTAAGTTGTATGACTCTACAGGAAAATTGGTTGCAACCTTGAATCAAGGCATTAGCCTTGCAGGTTATTATACCGCTCGCTGGAACTTATCTGACCTTGATGGAGGTATGTATAATGTATGTTTAGAGATAAACAATCAGTGCAAGAAGACACAACGTGTGATTTTATTGAAGTAATATTTGACTGAAGTTTTTAAGATATATTGATTTCTGGCTGCTCTTCGAAAGATGGGCAGCCAGATTTTTTTAGAAAAGATAGTATTATACTTTTTTATTTTAAATTGGGAAATATGCGACGGGTACTTACCGGTTTCTTATTTGCATCTTTGTGGGCTTCTGCTTCAGTTGTTACCAAAGTAGGATTATCAGTAGCGCAACCCTTAGTTTTATCTAATACACGTTTTTTTCTTGCGGGTATAATTATGCTTTTGTTGACATTCCTGCTTAAAAAAGATGTCAAGCCTTCAAAAGGGGAGTGGAAGCCATTGATGATTTATGGACTTTTGAATGTTACCATTTACTTGAGTGCATTTGTTTTTGCTATGCAGCATATTACCGCTGGAATTGGAACTTTGGGAGTAGCTACATGTCCGCTATTGATAAGTATTCTTAATGCCTTGTGGCTGAAAAGGGTAATTTTATGGCGAATCTGGTTGGGGTTATTTCTAGGTATGCTTGGAGTAGGTATATCTACCTATCCGCTATTGCTTAATTCGACAGTTACCGCATCCGGATTGTCTTTGTTAATTTTAAGTATGTTATCCTATTCGATAGGAACTGTCTATTTTCAAAGTAATAAGTGGCATTTATCCTTGATTGCTATTAATGGATGGCAAATTCTTTTTGGTGCTTGTTTCCTGTTACCATTTACATTAATTGTTTTGGATGTGCCTGCCAATCAGATCAATCTTACCTTCTGGTTTTGTGTCGGTTGGTTGGTTTTTCCTGTATCAATTGCGGCAGTGCAGCTTTGGTTGTTTTTGTTAAAAGCAGAACCCCTTCGTGCTTCCCTCTGGTTGTTCTTGTGTCCGATATTTGGATTTGCCTACTCTAATATATTTCTTAATGAGCCTATTACTTTGTATACCATAGTTGGTACAATACTGGTGATATCAGGATTATATATTGGTCAGAAAAAATAGAACTGCAATAATGTTTATACCTTTACAACTTCAATAACTTACAAATATATGTTAGATTTTTCTCAAACAAGAGTAGTTAAGCTTTCAGTGACCTGGTCGGGCAACAAAGAACTCAATGAAGGTGTTGTACTACCTGGATCCACTTTAGTAGCTGTCAACGACTATGTACATGAAGTGCTGATTCATTCTTTTATAAAGTCATTCGAAAAAACAGAGGCTTTTTTCTCGTTTACACATCAAGAAGATGTAAGTCACAATGAAGTTTATCAATCCTGTCTTCAGATATTTGAAAATCCCGAAGTGCTATCTGAGCAGGCAAAACTACTGACTCAGAGAATGTACAATAATTCTGTGATGCCTCGGATAAAGGGAGGAGAATTTTTTGTTGCTTTATTTGATGAGATAGGGATAGAAGGCGAGAAAGTGCCCGGAATTGGACTATTTAAGGTGGTGCAGAAAGAACCCTTCCTGCGGGTTGAAAAAAGCGCAGATGCATTTATTTTGGGTGTTATGGATGGTATTCAGACCAGCAAACTGGCTATGGCAGCTTTGATACTGGGAGTAGATGAAGCGGAGGGATACAGGATTGTATCGGTAGATCATCTAAAGAAGAAAGAAGAGCCCTCGATTTGGCAGGATCAGTTTCTTCAAATAGCACCCATCCAAGATGATTATTTCCATACTCAGCATTTTATGGAAATGACCAATGACTTCATTCAACAAAAAGCGTCTGCTAAATTTCAATTGGATACACCTGAAAAAATTGACTTGCTTAATCGCTCTTCGTTCTATTTCAAAGAACATGATAATTTTGAAATGAATGACTTTGCCTCCACACTTTTTGAAGATCCTGAGCAACAAGAAGTGTTTAAAGAGTATAAAACAGACTATATGCAATACCAAGGCATTCCTTTGGAGGACCAGTTTGACATTAACAAGCAGGCTGTACGCAAAACCGGTCGTGTTTTCAAAAGTGTTATTAAACTAGATACCAACTTTTCATTATACGTTCACGGTAGGAGAGACCTTATCGAGCGAGGCTTCGATGAAGAGAAAGGAAAACCGTTTTATAAATTGTACTTTGAAAGAGAAGAATAGATAAAAAATTGAAAATTGAAAGTTGAAAGTTGAAAACTTCAAGAATTGAAAATTGAAAGTTGAAAATTGAAAATGAAATTCTTAATTTGGAAATGAGTGTTAATATTTGTTAAGGATGTTAATGTTTGTCAAGATTTAGCTCTTAATATAATACAGTTTGAATATTTTCTGCAATTGTACGTTAATCATTTTCAACTTTCAACTTTTAAAGTATTTTAGCTGTGGAAATCAAAAAAGAAAATGTTGTGATGAATAAATCCTATTCATTCGCACTAAGAATCATCAAGCTTTTTAAGCATTTAGCTGCAACGCAAAATGAATTTGTTCTATCTAAACAAGTATTGCGCAGCGGTACGAGCATTGGAGCATTAATAAGGGAAGCCGAACACGGACAGTCCAAAGCCGACTTTATACATAAAATGAATATTGCTTTAAAGGAGGCAAATGAGACAGAATATTGGTTGAAGTTGTTGAAAGATAGTCAATATCTTGACGAGAAAAACTATTTTTCACTGCAAGCCGATATTACTGAATTAATAAAGTTATTGGCTCGTATTGTGAAGTCTTCAAAAGATAGTTTGAATAAATAATTGAAAATTTCACTTTTCGACATTTCTGCTTACTGGCAGGCTGATACATTTCAATTGAATAATATCATTTTCAATTTTCAACTTTCAATTTTCAATTGATTGTGCTTTCAACTTTCACTTTTCAATTGAAGAAAAAAGGTCCCCACAAAATGTGAGGACCTTAATTTGTCGGGGTACCAAGATTCGAACTTGGGGCCCCCTGCTCCCAAAGCAGGTGCGCTAACCGGGCTGCGCTACACCCCGAACGGTGTTTATATTTATTTCAATCGTTAGAAAGAAGCGGAGAGAGAGGGATTCGAACCCTCGGTACAGTTACCCGTACGTCAGTTTAGCAAACTGGTGGTTTCAGCCACTCACCCATCCCTCCAAACTCAACTGTAGTTGAAATTTATATCGGTTTTATTGCTTTTCTTTAAAAGCGATGCAAAGATACGATTTTTGTTATGAGGTTTCCAAATTTAGCCGATACTTTTTTTCAAATATTTTGAAAACATCTTTAATCGGCTTTGCCTGAGGTAGATAGTAAACTGTGGTTTTACATCTACTTTCCGTTCAAGCTCATTTTTAGCTTTTTTTCCAGTTCAGCTACGGTATCTTTAAAGACGACATCCGTGTCCATCATATCCTGCACAGTTTTGCAGGAATAAATTACAGTGGAGTGGTCTCTTCCACCAAACATCTCTCCAATACCTTTCAGTGACTTGGAGGTTAAGTTTTTTGCAAGGTACATGGATAATTGTCTGGCGATTACTATCGAACGCTTGCGTGTTTTTCCTTGTAATTTCTCCGGTTGTAAATTAAAGTGTTCCGCCACGAGTCCTTTAATGTATTCAACCGTTATTTCTTTATTGATTTGGCTAACAAAGTTTTTAATTACTTCTTTTGCGAGTTCGAGGTCAATTTCTTTTCTAACTAAAGCAGATTGTGCTACTAAAGAAACCAGCACACCTTCTAGTTCGCGGATATTGTTTTTGATGTTGTAACATATGAATTCAGAAACATCTGTAGGTACTTCCAGCCCTTCTTTTTCGAGTTTCGCTTCAAGAATGGCCATTCTGGTTTCGAAATCAGGTTCACTGAGATCGGCGCTCAGTCCCCACTTAAAACGGGAGATCAAGCGCTCTTCCATTCCTTCAAGATCTTTTGGCGGGCGATCGGAAGTAATAATCAATTGTTTTCCATTTTGGTGCAATTGATTAAAAATGTGAAAGAAGATTTCCTGTGTTTTTGTTTTATTGGCTAAGAACTGAATATCATCCACAATAAGGACATCAATAAGCTGATAAAAATTAACCAGGTCATTAATAGATCCATTTTTTATACCTTCAATTATTTGATTGGTAAATTTTTCAGAAGAAACATAGAGCACATTTTTATCATTGAACTTCTGCATTACATCATTACCGATGGCTTGCGCGAGATGTGTTTTTCCAAGACCAACATTTCCGAAAATGAATAAGGGGTTAAAGGCAGTTCCACCGGGTTTTTTAGCAATTGCCAAACCAGCCGAACGACCCAGCCGATTGCAATCCCCTTCGATGAAAGTGGCAAATGTATAATTGTGATTCAACATCGGATCAATCTTCATTTTCTTGATTCCGGGTATCACAAACGGGTTTTTTATTTCTGAAACATTAACAATTTGAGTGGCTTCAAATGAGCCGTTGTTTTCGTTAGCGGTTTTTGTCGCAGGTACGTGACCGATCTTAGATCCGTGTAATGCACTGCCATGTCCAACAAATGCAGATTTGTTGCGATTTTCCGAATGTTGAGGTTTGGTTACCATAATCTGATATTCCAAGCGGCCTCTCTCTCCTAATTCCTGACGGATGGACATTCTTAACAAGGCTACATAATGTTCTTCCAGCCATTCGTAGAAAAATTTATTGGGAACCTGTATGGTCAAAACAGAATCGTGCAGATGAACCGGTCGGATAGGATCGAACCAGGTCTTGAAACTCTGCGCGTTAATGTTTTTCTGTATTGTTTTTAGACAATTTGCCCATACAGATTGATGTTCTTTGATCATCTGTTTTGTTTTGTACTTGTGTGGCTCAGCACACGGCTTAACTTAGTATAAAATTCCCTTTAGGTTTTGATTAGCACTTGGTTTGTGCTAAAATAAGAAGCTTTCGTGACAATATCGACTTCTCTGTAGTTTTATCTTCTTGCGATCGTTTGTTTGGGGATACAAAGTTGAACATTATATTCCGAAAAAAAAAATTGAAAGGGAAATATTCCCATTTCTTTTTGACTTATTTTCATAATTATCAACACACCTAACTAATTGTAAATGAGAAAGTTAATAAAGATACTAACAATGTAAAATTCTGAAAATCAGTTACTTAAAGAAAGTATCAACGATTTTAACGAGAGAAAAAATTATTAGTGCAAGCGATTGATAATCAGACTGATTCGGTGAAAATAATTACGTATTAGAAAAAAAAAATTAGGTAAGCCAGATTTAAGATTTGATTAACATTGAAGGGATGCGAGTTGTTTTATAATTAATTAAAAAACAATTAATTGTAAAAATGGTAACATTTATAATCTCTATTTCTTAATAAATAAGTAACATTTGGATTAATGTGATTTAAAGGGCAAATGTGACATGATAAAAATAGATATAAATATCAAACTCCTTGGTTATGCACTACTTATGCATCTGTCTTTAGTGACTGCCAAGCGATTAATTTCCATCTCCTTTTTTCTTTTTTGTAGATCGATAGGTAAGTAAGTCGGACTTTAAAAGGGGTGCCTTTGATTATTCCAACAAACAACCCGGTATTTTGTACAATAGAAAACTTGCCAATCGTTCTAAGAGTTGGCGTGTCCACTTTTATTTCCTGGTAGATTAATTTTCCGCTGGATATGCTGCTGATAAAGTTCTGTTTGCTTTCAAGTAGTCCGTTAGAATGTAGGTAGGTAAGGTCGGCTCCCAAAATTCGATTCAACGTAGTCGTATCTCTATTGATCATTGCTTCGAATCTCATCTTTTGAGAATCAAGCGGAGTTTTTTGTGCCCAAACAGAAAGTGGCAATAGGAAAAGTAAGAGAAAACGAAGCAAGCAATTACATTTTTTTTAATTAAGAATTAAGAATTAAGAATTACGAATTAAGAATTCAGAATTAAGAATTAAGAATTCAGAATTAAGAATATGACTTAGATTGGACAGATGAAGATATTTCTGTCATAGAAAGGTTGATTAAGAAAGACCGGAAAAAGTATTTTAAATTCATTTTCAACTTTCAATTTTCAATTGATCCAAGGTAATCGATCAACAAACGTACGCCGAATGCGGTTCCACTTTTCATTGTAGCAAATTCGCTGTCACTGAACGCAACGCCTGCGATATCCAGGTGTGCCCAGCAAAGATGCTTTTCGGTGAATGTTTCCAGGAATTTTGCTGCCGTGATTGCACCTGCGACAGGTTTTCCACTTAAATTTTTGATATCTGCGACATCTGAGTTCAGATCGTCTTTGTAATTATCCCACAGTGGAAGTCTCCAAAGTCGTTCGCCGCAATTCTTTCCCACTTTATACAGTTTGTCAGCAAGTTGATCGTTGTTGGTGAAAAGACCGGCTGCTGTATAACCGAGAGTTGCAATCACACTGCCGGTTAAAGTTGCCAGGTCGATAAGGGTATCTGGCTGGTAATTCTTTACTGCGTAGGAAAGTCCATCTGCCAGTATTAATCTTCCCTCAGCATCAGTATCAATCATTTCGATTGTTTTACCGGAATATGAACTGAAGACATCACTTGGTTTTGTTCCGGCTCCGTCCACGCAATTTTCAGTACTTGGTACGATCCCAACCAAATGAACCGGTAAACCAAGTCTCGCGGCGGCTTCCATAGTGCCAAGGACTGCAGCTGCGCCGCCCATATCACTTTTCATATTGTGCATACCGGTTGAAGGCTTAATAGAGATGCCTCCGGTATCGAATGTCACGCCTTTGCCAACTAAAGCAATTTTCGGATAGTTTCCGGCAACTTTGGGTTTGTATTCCATGACAATTAGTGCAGGAGGTTCATCACTTCCTTTGTTTACTGCCAGCAGAGCGTGTGTTCCCAGTTTTTCAAGATTTTCTCTTCCTAAGAAGATATTTGTATGGTATCCAAATGATTTTGCGGATTCCTCTGCCCATTTAGCCAGTACTTGGGGTGTCTTTTTATTGGCGGCTGCATTGACCAGGTCGAAAATTCGAAGTTGTGTTTCACCTATGACCTGTGCTTTTTTGGCAATTTGCTCAAATTTGTCAATATTTATCGTTGAAAATACCCGAATGGATGCTTGGCCGTTTGAAAATTCAGAAGCTTCCTTTGTTTCTGTTTTGTAAAGATTAATGTTGTATTTGCCAAGAACAGCGCCATTCAAAAAGGCTTCAATAGTAGTGGGATTGGTTTTTCCACTGACAAAGTTGAAGTCAATTCCAATTACCGCAGGCATTTTACCTTTTTGATTGTGAATAAAACTTCTTGCGGCCATCACAAATTCACCAAAACCCGGATTTTCCCCTAGTCCGAGGAAAAATATTTTTTTGCAGTTTCCTTTTAAATAAAGTGGAATACACTCTTTCAGTGCCGCTTTGAAGTCGTTTTTGATAATTTCAGGCGAAAATCTAAGTCTTTTTGCGATCTTTTCGATTTGTGCAGATTGGTTTCCATCTTGTACGATTGGAAAAACCATTACTTCGGGATACTCTGATTTTTTATTTGATAATTCAAACTTCATTATAATATCGGTCTCTGTATTATTTTTAGAACAATTTAATTCGAAATTATTGTTGTCTTATTTTCGCGCAAAAATAAGAATAATATAAATTATCATTGGTTTATTTCGGTATTTATAATTATGCCAAAGGTAAATTAAAAAAGCAAACCATGCTTTACTGTTAACGCAACGGATATGCCGCACTGATGCGTTCAATATCAGCCAATTTTATCCAAACATTCGACAATTGAATGGAGCGTTGAAGTTCACTGTTCAACACTTGAGTTTGCGCATCCAGTAACTCAATTAACAACACCTGTCCTTCTTTATATTTTTTTAGCAAGTCATTGTAATACCTTTGATTCAGTAGAATCTGGTCTTTCGATTTTTCATAAACAGTTAATACCGAAAAATAGGAATTTACAGCAACCTTGAGTTGTAGTTCCAATTGATTTTGGACACTTTCGTTTTGGGTATTTATAGCATTGAGATCCATTTCGGCTTGCTGGATCCTGCTTAAGGTTTTTTTACCGTTGTAAATGGGATATTCAAAAGAAATCCCACCCAAGGCATATAAACTTTGTCCTCTATTGTCGATAAATCCTTGTGAACCCATATCCAGGAATGCCCCCAATTTGGGTCTGAAAAATGCCTTTTGGAAATTCAAGCCCAGCCCAGCCAAAGCAATTGCACTTTGCAATTTTTCCAGTTCCTCCCGATTTTTAATGTCCGCTTTTATTTCTTTTGAAAAGTTGCTGCTGTGGCTTGTATATAAGGTATCCGCCACAATTTCCGCATCAAAATTTTTATTGATTAAAAAATTAAAATAAGCTTTTGCATTTTGTTGATTGTTGCGGGCCTCTGTCAATTGTGCTTCAATTTTTGAAATTTCGGCATTAGATTTCAGTAATACCATTCCATTGGCAACACCATTATTGACCAGACTTTGGTTGACCCGCTTCAATTCAGCTAATAGCTGCAATCCATTTTCGTACAAGTGAATAGCTTGTGAGGATTGTGCATACTTGAAATATGCCATTTTTATTTCTTTTACGAGTTCCCTTTTGTAGACATTTATTTCAGCTTGTTTTTGGTTGATGAATTGTGCTTTGACTTTTTGATTAATATGTATTTCTGCATTGATAAGCGGATAAATCGTTCGAAACTTGGCATCGTAGAAGTTGTAAGGGTTGAGTACGACCTTTTGATTTTTCAATTGAGGAAATTGCTGCGTGTTGGTCAGCTGATTTAAAGTTGCATATGCGTTGTTCAATAAATCTCCCACAGGAAAATCTATAGTTCTCCCTCCAGCTCCAAAAGTGTAAGTTGTAGAAAAATTTATATTTGGACGTTGCATTCTTTTGGCTTCATCAAGTGAAAACATTGCTTTTTCAAGTAGAAAACCTTCTTGCTTCAGGGTGAGACTATTTTTTAAGCCCTCATCGATGTAATTTTCAAGTACAGCTTGTGCGGTCGCCCAATTAATTTGAATTAAAATAAGCGCCAGCGAAAAGATATTGCGTAAAAGAGTCTTTAAAATCATGAAAGTACAGGTTATCAATCATTGCAACAAACATTTACCCCCAAAGACCGGTATTCCAGAATTTGTACTTAGAGTCGATCAAAGTGAAATGTTGTTTTTCTTTAAAATCATTTTGTAAAAATACGATTCCATATTGAAAGATATCGATTGTCAGCTTGGTTTTTGTGTGTAATTTTATGGTTTGCCAAGCCTCAGACATTTCCTTGGACCAATATATATCGTCAAATACAAATACCGCACTTAGGTCAGCATTTTTCAAACAGAACTCAAAGTAGCGTAGGGTAGCTTCTTTCTGATGATTTCCGTCAATCACAAACAACTGAACGATTTGCAGTTCGTCTAGTGCGGTTTGCAATACATCATCAAAATTGCCCGTAACAACTTTGATATTGTTTGCTTGATATAATTTGAAAATGTTTCTGGCATTCTCTGCAATACTGCTGCAGCCCTCGATACTAACGATTGCTGAATGAGCATTTGCTTTCGACATGTATAGGGTTGAAACGCCCAGTGAAGTACCCAATTCGAGCACTTTTTCGGGTTTGAGCCAATGCACCAAGCTGAACAGGACTTGACAAAAGTAGGGAGCGCTCAGAGAAGTCCGGGCAATGTCCTTGATTTTCCTTGATCGGGCGTGAATTACTTGTGATCCAACTCCAAAATCTTCAACATCTATCCTTTTTTCTACCTGTAGCAGTTCTTTGCGCAGGGCTTTTAATTCGCTGAAGCTGTAGTACCATTTGTCTTCTTCCAAAACATTTAGGATAAATTCATACACCAAAGGAGAATGCACATTGTACTTGGTTTTAGCCCTGAAAAAGTAATGTGCGAACGACCAAGCCCTAAAAAAGATGACAAATAATTTGTTACTCATAGAACTGCAAAGGTAAGAAAAAAAGGATTGCTAGTTAAATTTCAAGTTTTTCTGTAGCAAAGCGGTAATATTATTTTTAATTATTTGGAAATAATAATTTGTAGACATAAATTTGTACAAATTTTATATTAACTAACTATTAATTTTATCTATGAAACATTTTATACTTTCCATTTTTGCACTAGGAGTATTTTTTCAGGTACATGCTCAATCACCGAAGCGCACCGTTTTGGTTGAAGAGTTTACAAATGCCTCATGTGCACCTTGTGCATCTTTCAATCCAAAATTTCTTCCTCTATTGGAAGCCAATAAAGCGGATGTAATTTCTTTAAAATATCAAACAGCTTTCCCTGGATTTGATCCTATGAATCTTGTAAATCCGGGAGAAGTTTTGACAAGACAAAATTATTATGCAGTCAACGCTGTGCCCAATGTTTTTTTTGATGGCGTTGCGAAATCTACTTCTGTAGCACAAACGCAAGCACCTTATACCGCGGCGATCGCGAAAGCTGCTCCATACGAATTGAAGGTATCACACGAATTTAACAAAGCGCTGGATTCAGTATTCGTCACTATTGAAGTTAAAAACAGCAGTACAAAAGATTACACCGAGAAAAATCAGGTTTTGCATGTTGCATTGGCTGAAAAAACGATTACTTTTAAAACGGCACCCGGTACAAATGGAGAGAAGGTTTTTTACGATATTATGCATAAAATGGTGCCTAACGCATCGGGTACACCGGTTCAGGAAAAGATCTCAATTGATGAAAGTGTTGTGTTTAAGTTTGCCGTGAGAATTCCTAATTATTTCTATAATCTTGGACAATTTGAGGTTATTGCGTTTGTACAGAACAAAACAACGAAAGTCATCAATCAAGCTGGCAAATCGAATATTCAAGCATTGACCGGGACTTTCGTAGATTTATCAGCTACAAATAGTACCTTAACGCCAAGTAGTGTTTGCGACAATGGATTATTGCCAAAAATTACAGTAAAAAATCTTACCGATAGTGTTGTCACTTCTTTCGATGCTTATTACGCTTTGAATGGTACTTTGTCAGAGAAATTAAGTTGGACAGGATCGCTTGCGAAAAATGCCTCTGCTATTGTTTCATTTCCAGTTGTTTATATTCCAGCAGGTACTAGTTATTTGAATGTAAGTTTTGCCAACGTCAATAATGGTGCAGTTCAGGATATTTTAATGACTAATAATGGAACCCTTGATAAAATATACAGAACGATTCCTGCTGCTGCTGAACCTACTACAGTTAGTTTGATAACTGATTTTGAAAGTGAGCCTAACCGTACGCTACCAAAGAATTCAATTTTGAAAGCTTCTAACCGGGAGGTTCCTTCTTTCACTTTCGTATGTGATAAATCTTTTTTCAATAGCACAGTTACACAGCCAATTGGAGGATACGGTCAGTCAGCGAAGTCTTTTATTATGAGTTTGCTTCAAATGACCACAAAAGGCGAATCATCGACTTTACACTTTTACAAGCTCAATCTGAAAGATAGCAAGAACACCTCCTTGAAATTTGATTATTCTTACATACCTAAGTTAACAAATGGTATAATAAGCAATGACAAGTTTGAAGTATTAGCTTCAACTGATTGTGGTAAAACGCTTAAAACAATATTCTCAAAGGCTGGTGCGAATTTACAAACTGGTCCTGCGGTTGCTAGTGTCACGCTTCCTACTGATAGCCAATGGGCTACGGCGGAAGCCGATTTGTCGGAGTTTGATGGTAAGGAAGATGTTATGTTTATGTTAAAAGCTACTTCAGATGTTGGAACATTTGTATTAATAGATAATATTAATCTACAAGCGAAGAAAGGTGTAAATGTAAATGACATTTTAAGTAACTCTACAATGGAGATTGCCCCGAACCCTGCTGCTGACTATACTTATGTTAATTTGGATTTAGCGGAAGCAACAAAAGCTTCTGTCAAGATTTTTGATATTACGGGTAAGCAAATTGCGGTTTTGGCAGACAATCAAATGTTTGGAGCAGGTGCATTCCAATTGCGTTGGGACATCACTGCTGCGCAAGGCAACTATATCGTGAAGATTGAAACTGCCAAAGGACAGATCACAAAGCGTTTAACAATAGTTAAATAATTGAATTATACCAAAAATAGTTGCTATTTCTTCTAATTTGGTGTACTTTTGAACTTCAAGAGGCAAAGAGTAAAATGATTAAGGATCATTTTTCCCTCTTGCCTCTTTTTTTTACTATTTAATTTTATTTCAATGAAAAAAATATTTACTCTTTTCTTTACTGCCGCTACAATTGTTAGCTTGCAATCACAAGTTGCAAATTTTACAATGTCACCTGACAGTTCTATCGTTGACGGTCCAGCGACTGAATTCGATATTTTGCAACTGGAAATTAATATTAAAAACACCGATGCGAAAGACAGAATAATTGTTTGGGAACGGACAGAGGTGAATACTCCTTTTGGCTGGACATCGACGGTTTGTGATCCGATTGCTTGTCGTCCTTCTTCCACCAAAACCGCCGAGTTTGAGTTGAAATCAAATGAATCTTATGGTATGTTGCTGGATGTAAGTACTGAAGCTACTCCAGGTACGGGCTATTACAAATTACGGCTTTATGAAAAAGGAAAGCCTGATCAATTTTTCGAGGGTCGGTACCGATTTAATGCCAAGTTGGTTAGTACAAGTGAAGAGTGGGCAGCTACCCAAATCAGCTTATATCCAAATCCTACATCCGATTTTTTCTACCTGAAAGGTGAAGCTGATTTGACTGAGCTTCAGCTCTTGAGTTTGGATGGCAGGGTTATTAAGACTTATCCATTCATTCAAAATGAAATTTATTCCATAGATGAAATCAGAAGTGGAGCGTATATGGTGAATCTAATTGGTAAGCAGGGTAAGCATTTGGCTACCAAAAAACTTATGAAAATTTGAAAATTTGATGATTTGAAAATTTGATGATTATGGTATGCCGCTGCCGCGGCATGAATTAATTTTATTGGTCTGCCGGACGGCAGATTTATTTGAATAAAAAAGAGGACCCGCAAACATGATTTTATGCTTGCGGGTCTTCTTATTGGATGAAGATTGACTATTAATACCAAAAAATCAGCACATCTTCAAATGCTAAAAATTGGCTCACAATTATTTATTGGGGAGTGACATTATTTATGCAAACAGTTTATGTA
>JBMOJB010000078.1:0-15709 GCA_049316985.1 Saprospiraceae bacterium
CTTTTTTGTCAGTTCACAGCAATTACACGTATAATCTCCGGCATTTTGGCTTTTAAACTTTGTTCGATACCTGCTTTCAAAGTCATTTCGCTCATCTGACAACCAAGACAATTTCCCATCCATTTGATATGCACACACATGTCATCAGTAATGTCCACGACTTCTACGTTACCCCCGTCAATAAACAAATGAGGTCGAATATCATTTAGAGCTAAATCAATTCTTGACATTAAATCTGCCTTGTCCATTATTTTTTTCGAAATTTAAAATTGATGACTTAAAAATAAAATTACTATTCTTCGAACTAAACTAGCTTTATCGCTACTTAATAATTAAGATTAAATACAAATAACAAAGATAGGCTAGTTTAGTTACTAATTCGTCAATATATATTTTTATTTTAATCGTTCATTTCATTTTCTCATCTAATGCTGAGTACAAATTGCAATCTCTTGCTCGTTTCGTATAAAAAACATAACTTTGGCTTTTCTAATATGAACAAACACTGTGAAGAAATAATCAATATTTATTAGACAGATTATCAATGTAATAAATATTAATTTTTCGATTTCAGTCCTGATACTTTGAAATAATATTTTTGCGGCTACATGGGCATTGATATTTCTCCTTATTTGGGTACTTTACTGTACAAAAACAAAATTGCAATTTTGCCTGGTTTCGGTGCATTAATCGCAAAAGATTGTCGTGCAGTATTGGATCATGCCGCAGGCAAATTATATCCTCCCGCCTCCCTTGTTAGTTTTAGTGTCAACGCCGCCTCAAATAATGAAGCTTTAAATACACTTTTGCAAAGAGAGGAATCTATCTCATCCAAAGAAGCTGATGAATGTATCGCAGCGTCTATTCAATTCATTTACAGTCGTTTAGAACTAAACGAAAAGGTGCATTTCAAATCGATTGGAACATTTTATCTGGGCACACCCGGAGAAATCACTTTCGAAGCTGATCCGTTTACGAGTTTCGATTCAAAAGCGTATGGTCTTCCGGAACTTACATATTCTGCACTGAAGCGTACAACAGAAAGCGATGAAACAAAAGTAGCAGGAAACAACGTTCATGACCAAATCATTGAAGAAGAAATTCCCGGTAGAAATAGAGAACGTACGTTTTGGAGCCGCCCTTCTTTTATATACGGATTGGCTATTTTGGGTTTGCTTGGTATCGCAATTTCAAGGATCGTTTTTGATAAAGCCGACGATTTGCTGATTACTGAAGCAAAAACAATTCCAACCACTGAACTTAGAATAAATGTTAAGCCGCTGCCGGAAACTATTGCGAATACCTTACCGAGGGAACCGATTGATCTGAGCGACAAGCAATTAATTGATGAAAATGCTGCAATTTCCGATCTGAATCAATCGCAAAAGGAGAAGAGTGATACTGCAGTGCAGTATGCTAATGAGGGAAATGAAAATGCAGAAAAGCGACAAAAATCAATTTTTATCGTAGGTTCATTTTCACAATCTGACAATATTAGAAAAGTGATTCGGCAAATTGAACAAAGTGATAATGGACTGTATAAGGAGAAAATCAGTGTCATGACGCGTTTGGGTGTGGTCGTACATTACAATAATCTTGACGAAAAAGCACTCAAAGTAGCAAGACTAAGAAAACAATTTGGAGCCGAAATCTGGGAGCTGGAAAAATAATTAGGATGAGTTCGATAAATAGAATACTTGCAGACCTTAAAGGTGACAAGGCAATTTGGATGATTGTCATATTATTTGGATTCTTCTCGATGTGGTCGGTATATAGTTCAAGTGGGTCTCTGGCAAGCAAGGAATCCGGATCCAGTACTACATTTTACCTTATTCGTCAGATTGTAATCGTCCTTGGCGGTTGGTTCTTGACCTATTTGGCCTACTTAATGAACTATCGGCGGTTTTCGCAAATAGCACCAGCTTTTTTGCTTATTTGTATTTTTTTGCTCATCGTTACGTTGATTTTTGGCACGAATGTGAATGATGCCAAGCGCTGGCTCAGAGTTCCGATTATTGGCTTGTCCGTGCAAACTTCAGATCTTGCCAAATTAGCATTGGTAATTTACGTAGCTCGGGTGATATCAGCCAAACAAGAGGTGATAAAGGAGTTTTCGGGTGCTTTTGTTCCAATCATTTTACCGATCGTAATCGTATGTGCACTCATTGCGCCTGCAGATTTGTCCACCGCCTTGATATTATTTGCAGTTTGCTTTGCCATGATGTTTATTGGAAGATTGGAATTGAAATACCTGTTTGCGCTGGTAATAGCCGGTGCAGCAATGCTGGCACTCATCATTTTTATCGGAAAAATATTTCCGGATGCTGGCGTTAGGGTAGATACCTGGACATCCAGAATTACAGAATTTGTAGGAAATTCAGGAGAAGATTACCAAACCCAACGAGCGAAGATTGCGATCGCGAGAGGTGAATATTTTGGAAGAGGACCGGGAAACAGTGTGATGCGTACCTTATTGCCATCCTCATTCGCAGACTATATCTACGCGACAATTTGTGAAGAATATGGTCTTTTCGGTGCCTTTATTGTTATTTCTCTTTATCTGTTGTTGCTTTTCAGAACGGTCGCCTTAGTAACAAAAACAGCCAAAACCTTCGGAGCTATTTTGGCAATAGGTGCTTGTCTACTTATTGTTATTCAAGCACTAACCAATATGGCTATCGCCGTTAATCTGGTACCGGTAGGGGGTATTACGTTGCCATTTATGAGCAATGGTGGAACTTCCTATTGGTTTATGTCTATCGCCTTAGGGATTATATTAAGCGTCAGTAAGCAACAAGAAAAAGAGCAAAACGAAACTTCAATTGTCACAAATTCTGCAGCATCATGAAGATTATCATATCAGGTGGAGGAACCGGTGGTCATATTTTTCCGGCTTTAGCAATTGCAGACCATATAAAGATGTTGCAGCCAGCTGCAGAGATTTTGTTTGTAGGAGCTATTGGTAAGATGGAAATGGAGCGTGTACCAAAGGCCGGCTATCCAATCATCGGCTTGCCGGTGGTGGGTTTTCAGCGTCGCATGACGATAAAAAATATACGGCATAATCTCCTTTTCCCTTTTAAACTACTTGATAGTTTGTTAAAGGCGCGTAAGATAATTTCAGATTTTCGACCTGATGTTGTAGTTGGGGTAGGAGGATATGCAAGTGGTCCGATTCTACGTGTGGCGATGAGCATGGGTATTCCGGGGATTATTCAGGAGCAAAATTCTTATGCGGGTGTCACCAATAAACTACTTGCACAAAAAGCAAAAAAGATTTGTGTAGCGTATGAAGAAATGGACCGATTCTTCCCCAAAGAAAAAATTGTAAATCTTGGAAACCCGGTCCGAAATGACATTTGGCAAAATGCTATTAGTGCGGAAGAAGGACGTAAGTTTTATGGCCTTGATGCGAATAAAAAGACAATAGTAGTAATCGGTGGTTCTTTAGGTGCCAAAACGCTTAATGAAGCAGTCGCACATAGTAAAGTCTTGCTCCAGAACCAACCTGAAGTGCAAGTACTTTGGCAATGTGGTAAATTGTATTACGATTTATTATCAACTACGGAAGTGGCCGGTATGAAAAATGTAAAATTAACCGCCTTTTTAGAAAAAATGGACATGGCCTATGCGGCAGCTGATGTGGTAATCAGCAGAGCTGGAGCACTTTCGATTTCTGAAATATGCCTGGTTGCTAAACCTGTGATTTTAGTCCCTTCTCCCAACGTATCTGAAGATCATCAGACGCACAACGCTATGGCTTTGGTCAATAATGGAGCTGCATTGCTGGTTAAAGACAGTTCTGCAAAGGAAGAAATGATTCAAACTACTTTAGATTTGTTATTTGATCCTGTAAAAAAGAAAGCGCTAACTGAAAATATCGCAAGATTGGCAAAACCAAAAGCTGCTGATGATATCGCGAAAATTGTAATTGAGATCGGAACGAGGAAAGCGTGAAGATTTCAGATCGCGTACCGGTCTTTCCGAGCTAGATTGTCAGTTTTTCTATACCGGCAATTGACGGATAATAGTTTTATAGCTTTTGTTTTTCCTGAATTTTATGAAAATGCCATAAACTAGACTGGGATAAGGTTCATTTCGAACCTTATCCCAGTTGTTAGTAATTATTATCACCTTTACAATTATTTCTTGTCGTACAATTCAAATTCGACTCTTCGGTTCATCGATCTATTCTTTTCCGATTTGTTTTCAACAATTGGCATCGATTTTCCGTATCCGAAATAACTGATTCTGTTTTGAGTAATTCCGTGATTTACCAGGTACATGTAACATGCTTTTGCACGGTTTTCTGATAAGACAATATTTTCTTTTGTTGTACCCGTATCATCTGTATGACCGTTGATTTTGAGGTTGTATTGTGGATAGCGATTCAATATTTCAGTTACCTTATCCAAAACAGGGAATGAACTTTCCTTTATTGTAGCAGAAGCGGTTTCAAATTGAACGCCATACAGAGCACTTTCAAGAATTTTCTTGTCATTTTCAGAAAGGGTGGGACAGCCTGCAGAATTTCCGGCAATATCCGGGCATTTATCGTCAACATCATAAACACCATCCGCATCACGATCAGCAGGACAACCATTGTTTTGCATAACTCCTTTTAGATCCGGACATTTGTCTTTACTGTCTTCAACTCCGTCTTTGTCGGTATCAACGATTTTTGGACAGCCTGCATTTTCTTTGTCTCCGTATTGATTGGGGCATTTGTCTTCAGCATCTGCGATACCATCGGCATCGGCATCAGGGCAACCCATCGTTGGTGTTTTGCCTTTTTCGGTAGGACACTTATCCAAGTCATCCGCAACGCCGTCTTCGTCTTTATCTGGACAACCTTCAGTCAAAAGTGTGCCGGCTTTTGACGGGCATTTATCGTTTGCATCTGCAATACCATCACCATCTTTATCAGGACATCCGTTCGAGCTTTTTGGGCCTTTCATTGTTGGACATCTGTCCAACTGATCTTTGATTCCATCGCCATCGGTATCAACCGCGGAAGGTATTCTATAGGCAATCATTACGCCGGCAAAGCCATAGCCATCTTTATTGTTGGGATTGCCTGCCATACTTACTCCATCTAGATAGTCGCTGTTGGTGAATCGGTAACCCGCTTCTATATTAAACGTCCAGTCTCTATTGATGTCATATTTAAATCCCAATCCTACAGGGACACATATCAAGGCGCCGTTGACAGCCTTGTTTTTGTCAATCTGTATCATTTCAGGATCATTATTTGCACCCAGGAAAAAATTTGTTTCCGGAAGAATGTTTGAAACAGCTACACCTCCAAAAACATAGGGTGAAAAAGTCTTTTTAAAACGATTTTTTTGAAATCTGTTTTTTCCTCTCAGATCTATTTCGCCTAACATAGAAAGTTCTCGAGCACGAGCGGAGAAGTTAAAATTTCTGGAACGGTTCAAATTCGTATTGGCATCGTTGCCGCTTATTTTTGTCCCGATAAAGCTGCCCCTCAATGCAAAGTTGTCGTTTACATGGTATCGAACAGAAGCGCCAATTGCTGCATTAAGCTCTTTTAAACCAAGTTGATTAAGGTCACCTTTGTATTGAGCGGTGCCCAGCATCATGCCAATTTCCCATTTTTGATGAAAAGTAGGTGCTTCAAACTTGTCTTTTGCTTTATTCGATTGTTGAGCGGTGACATTTGTTGTGAACAAGCAGCTCGCGATTGCTAAACTGAATGTAGACAAGATAATTTTTTTCATATTCACGAAGATTTTTTGATAATGATATTATAATAATATTTACTGTGTCAAGTATCAATAAGTATACCGAAATCGATACATTTATTATTTTTTTTTAAAATATGTTCGTTTACTGCTCTTGATATTTTTTTGTTTTTTGAAAGTTTGGGTATTGTCACCTTTCTAACTATTTTTGCGCTCACGGATAAATTATTACTCCATGGATAAGTTTACTACAAATCAACTTGAACTCTCAAAAATCAATAAGGTCTATTTTGTGGGCATTGGAGGAATAGGTATGTCGGCTTTGGCAAGGTACTTTCTGGACTCAGGCAAAGCCGTTTTCGGATATGATAAAACTGCGACTTTGCTTACTACTGTTCTCGAATCGGAAGGGATGGTGATTCATTATGAAGACAATGTTTCACTTATTCCAGCGGGTATCGATCTTGTAATCTGGACACCGGCGATAAAAGAATTGAAAGAGTTGGACTACCTGAAGACCCTAAATGTGCCTATTCTGAAAAGAGCAGCAGTGCTGGGTTTGATCAGTAAAGACAAAAGAACCATTGCAATTGGTGGCACACATGGAAAAACGACAACCAGTTCTCTGACAGCACATCTACTACATGTAGGTGGTCTTGAGAATACGGCATTTCTGGGTGGAATAGCCGAAAATTTCAAATCCAATTATTTAAAAGGGTCCGGTGATTGGGTTGTGGTAGAAGCAGATGAATTTGATCGTTCCTTTCTTCACCTTCATCCGGAAATTGCTGTTGTCACCAGCATGGATGCCGATCATCTTGATATCTATGGTACTGATGAAGAGATAAAAAAATCATTCAATGAATTTGCAAACCTTACCTGTGCAGGCGGATTGGTTTTTACTAAGCAAGACTTGCCATTGACAATAAACAAGATGGGGGTCCGTAAGGCATTTTACGGGGTAGAGGAAGGTGAATTTCAGGCTTTAAATTTGCGTTATGCCGATGGGTTCTCTGTTTTTGATTTTAAAGGACCCGGAGGAAATCTTAGTGCACTACAATTTACTACCCCAGGTAGACATAATGTTGAGAATGCCACCGTTGCTATTGCCATTGCGCAGTACCTTGGCGTGAGTGAGGAGAAAATCAGAGAAGCGTTGAAATCATTCTTAGGAATTAAGCGCAGATTTGATTTTTTGTATAAAAGTGAAACTAAAGTTTACATTGACGATTATGCGCATCACCCAACTGAACTAAATGCGACCATAGGTTCAGCAAAATTACTTTTTCCGGGAAAAAAAATATTGGGCATTTTTCAGCCTCACCTGTATAGCAGAACCCGTGATTTTCAAGAAGGATTTGCTTCTGCGCTTGATCAACTTGATGAGATAATTCTTATGGAAATTTATCCTGCGCGTGAATTGCCCATTGAAGGTGTTAGTTCGGAGATTATTTTCTCCAAAATGAACAATTTGAATAAAACATTAATCGCTAAGGAAGATGCACTAAATGCGATTAAATCTGCGGAATTTGATGTTCTTTTGAGCTTAGGAGCCGGAGATATTGACCAATTGAGGGGGCCGATCGTGGATTTTTTAAAACAAGCAGAAAAGTAGATTTTGAAAATTAGTGGCAAATATATCAGGTTGGTGTGGGTTTCTTTTATTGTTTTAACAATAATAGGGATAACAACCACTATCGCCAATAAAAAAGCAAATGAAATTAAAGAGTTGAATGTTGAAATCACCAACGCCGACCCGAAAGAAAAATTAATTAACGAAAAACATATTGAAAGTATTATCCACAGTAAGCTGGATTATTCGTTGGTTGGTGCAGCACTTAAAGACCTTGACATAGCAGTCATTGAAAGCATAGTAAGGGCTGATCCTTATGTTGGGGAAGCCAACGTATTTCTGGATATTGAAAACAGGTTGGTCGTATCTGTTAAACAACGGGAGCCGATATTGAGAATAAAAGATGCCAAAGGTCAGGATTATTACCTGGATCAAAACGCGCGCAAATTCAACTGGACCAAGAATTATACTCCCCGGGTCATGGTGGCAACCGGAAATCTTCCTGTCTATCAGGATAATTTTATGGAAGCTGACAATTCCTTGCTGAAAGATCTTTTTGTACTGAACCAATTTATCATGAAAGACAAATTCTGGTCAAAAATGATTCAGCAGATACACGTAAACAATTATGGCGAGTTTATTCTGGTGCCGGAAATTGGTCGGCATAAAATATTGCTTGGAGGCGTTCGCGATATAGAACTCAAATTCAAAAATTTGGAGACATTTTATCATCAAGGTCTTAGTTATATGGGATGGAATGCCTATGACGTGCTTGATATCAGGTTTAAAAATCAGGTTGTAGGAAGAAGAATTTGATAATTTATTCAAAAATATTATCTTTGTCCGTATCGTTTTAGTTAATTAGATATTAATAGATATAAACAATTGAATATCATTATACTAGGTTGTTTTTTTTATTCAGTATTTTTGAATATTCAATGTTGGATTTTCCCCAAAGCACCACCTGATATTATTTTTTATTTAAATAACTGAAGAGATTTTGTTCAGGTATTTTTGTTTGGGTATTTTAATTTAAAAGGTTTGATTTATTTATACAATTTTCATTATGCAAGACTATATTAAACACCAACCTAATGACATCGTAGCTGCTATTGACATTGGAACCACAAAGGTTTGTGCAATGGTCGGAGTCAGAAACCCATATGGTAAAATGGAAATTCTCGGGATAGGTAAAGTAGAGTCAGAAGGAGTAATGAGAGGAGTTGTTACCAATATAGAAAAAACCATTAATGCGATAAAAGAAGCGGTGAGTATTGCTGAAAGAGGAGTTGGTAGCAATATTGTCGCCGCTCACGTTGGAATTGCCGGTCAACACATTAAAAGTCTTCAA
Organism: Saprospiraceae bacterium; assembly: GCA_049316985.1. GTDB lineage: Bacteria > Bacteroidota > Bacteroidia > Chitinophagales > Saprospiraceae > CANHEE01. Next base: position 8,630 of record JBMOJB010000078.1, read on the forward strand.
CATCGTGGTATTCTGATGCGCGACAATACGCATACTGAGATTAGTCAACGCGATATTGACAAGTTGATTTCTGACATGTATAAGCTGGTATTGCCTCCCGGAGACAAAATTATTCATGTAATTCCACAAGAATATGCCGTTGATAATGAGCAAGGAATTACTGATCCGATTGGAATGTCGGGCGTTCGCTTAGAAGCTAATTTTCATATTATCACCGGTCAGATAACTGCTTCCAATAATATTTATCGCTGTGTTGAACGTTGTAATCTAAAGGTGGTTAATATGACGCTTGAACCCATTGCATCCGCAATGGCAGTTTTGTCAAACGAAGAAAAAGAGGCAGGGGTGGCTTTGGTTGACATCGGAGGCGGAACAACTGATCTGACCATTTTTCATGAAGGGATTATACGTCATACCGCAGTTATTCCATTTGGAGGAAATGTGATCACTAAAGATATTAAAGAAGGCTGTACGGTGATGCAGCAACAAGCAGAAAAACTCAAAGTAAAATTTGGTTCTGCTTTGGCTGAAGAAGTATTTGACAATCGGATCATTACCATACAAGGATTAAACAACAGAGAACCCAAAGAGATATCGGAAAAGAATCTTGCACTGATTATTCAGGCGAGAATGGAGGAAATTCTGGACTATGTATTGTGGGAAATTCGCCGTTCAGGATTCGAAAGAAAGCTGATTGGCGGCATCGTGCTTACAGGTGGTGGTTCTTTACTCAGAGACCTTGACAAATTATGTGAATACCATACCGGAATGATTACACGTATCGGAATACCGGTCGAACATTTGGCGCATGGTTATGATGAACAAATTTGCAGCCCAATCTATGCGACCGGAATAGGTTTATTGATTAAAGCGGCCGAACAACAATCTATCAATCCTGAGCGGTACGTCGAAATGCAAGCACCTGTAAATCAGGTAGTAGAGGAGGTAATAGTTAGCGAAACGGACACTGTTGGAAAGGAGCTAACTGAGGAGAATAAGAAAGACGGATGGCTGGAAGGAATGTTCAAAAAGACCAGAGAATGGTTTGAAGCTGAACCGGATAAAGACTTTTGATATATTTATTTTTATCATAAATATAACAAAAATATGTAAAAATATTTGTATATATAGAAAGATAATTCTTATTTTTGTTGCACTATTTCGAATTGTAAGTTATCTGTGAGGGAAACGCGATACTTACTGAGGTTCAAAATAGCAAACTAAGATCTACGCAATTTGGCAAAACTGTGTAAAAAGTAAATTGATTTGCCTTGCATGACAACACAAGCATTTCACACAAACATGCTATTTAACTCTCTCATCCTGGGTTAGGTATGCTTTTAATCATTGACTTATGTTTCATTTCGATTTACCAACTTCTGATGCCCAAAGCATCATTAAGGTTATTGGAGTTGGAGGAGGGGGAAGCAATGCAGTAAATCACATGTTTCAGCAAGGAATTGTTGGCGTTGATTTTATGGTCTGTAATACGGATCAGCAAGCTCTTGAAAAAAGTAACATCCCGCTAAGAATTCAACTCGGACCAAACCTTACTCAAGGCCTAGGAGCCGGCTCAACACCTGAAAAAGGAAAGCAAGCTTGTCTGGAGTCACTTGAAGAATTAAAGCAACATCTTTCTGACGGAACAAGAATGGTTTTTATCGCTGCCGGTATGGGTGGTGGAACTGGAACCGGTGCTGCTCCTATCATTGCCAAGCTGGCCAAGGAAATGGGTATTTTGACAGTAGGAATTGTTACTACTCCGTTTGGTTTTGAAGGCAAGAAAAGAATCACGCAGGGCTTTAATGGAATTGATGAATTGAGACGCAATGTGGACACATTGATTGTAGTCTCAAACGATAAATTAAGAGGAATTCATGGCAATCTTTCCATTTCTGACGCCTTTAGTAAGGCAGATAATGTCTTGGCTACTGCAGCAAAAGCGATTTCAGAAATAATAACTGTTCCAGGATATGTCAACGTAGATTTTGCCGATGTGGATACTGTAATGAGAAATTCAGGAGTCGCAATTATGGGAACTGCCGCCGCTGAGGGAGTTGACCGTGCCATACAGGCAGCAGATGAAGCGTTGAACTCGCCATTGCTGGAAGAAAATAATATTGCAGGCGCAAAAAATATCCTTGTTAATATTTCTTATGGTAAAAAAGAAGCTACCATGGATGAAATATTCGCCATCACGGATTTTGTGCAGGAAGAAGCAGGAGATGCTGAATTGATATGGGGTAATTGTCACGATGATTCGTTAGGAGATAAACTATGTGTAACCATTATAGCGACGGGATTTGAAGCGCTTGGTGGCACACCGGGACAGGGAAAGGGTAATGTGTCAACTCAGGCCAGAATCAATCTCGACGACGATGATAAAAAAAATGTCAGCAGGAAGCCATCTTTGTATGAGATAGCTACCAAACCAACTGAAAATAGTCGGACACTTGATTTTGATGCGGTAAACTTAAACAATACTACAAATTTTGATCGTTACCAAAGTAACCACTATTCTAAGCAGGAGCCATTTGTAAGAGGAGAAGACAGTAGCAAATTGGAAGAAGAAAGAAGAAAGCGTATTATTGCAGAATCTATGGCACGCAGGGAACGTTTGCGAAGCTTAAATGTGAAAATGAACAGTCCTCAAAATGTGAATGATATGGAAAACGTTCCTGCATACATGAGAAGAGGGTATGCTTTAGATAACGTAGCTCATTCTTCAGAGCCTGTAATGTCAAGGTGGTCCATTTCGGATGATTCCGAACCGCATATAAGATCCAACAGTTCGTATTTGCATGATAATGTTGATTAGAAGGATAAAATAAAGTTAATAAGTATAGTTTAAAACTGTTTCATCGTGTAAGCGTTGAAACAGTTTTTTATTTGTACCTTTTTTTCAATTCTAGGAAGCGTTTCTCCAAGTATTCATAGGAGATTGATGCCAAGAGCAAGGCAATAACTGTTGACAAAAATGGGAAAAGTATCCTGAATGCTATATATTGCGTATTGAATCCAAATTCTGAAAGAAGCTTAAAAGAAACTCTAAGCGCAAACATGTGGAAAATATAGATTCCAAACGAAATTTTTCCGAAATATTTTAACGTTGGAATTTCAAAAGGGAAAAGCGAGTATCGGGTGATAGCCATCAATATCAATCCGGCAGATATCAACCCATTGATAATTCGTTCTGGAGCAATCGAATAAAAATGGTTGCCGAACAAATAATTAACACCTGGCAAAATAAAAGCGAGTTGTACCACTATACTGACAAAAATAGGGAGCTCCATCAAGTATTTTTTTTCCACAAGATAGGCTATCGTTGCTCCTAATCCGAAATGAAAAAAGCGATTAGAAGTGAAAAAGACTGCACTGGAACTTGCATTCTCAGCAAACCAATCATTGAAAATTTCGGGTTGGAACATAGTTGTCGTGTATCCTATTATACACATGCTTAGCAATAAAAGTGGAAGGTGCTTTCTAAAAAGCAACAACAACGGTGCCCAAATCAGATAAAATTGTTCTTCAACAGCCAGTGACCAGAAATGTCCGAGAATAGCAGAGCTGTAATCATTCATCTGCCCCAAAAGTGTCTGGAAATTGATACCGAAAAATAATAAATAAGTAATATTGTGTACCCACTCTGATGCTGTTGGTGATTGGTCAACCATTCCCAACCACCGAAGGATTGGCTCTGCGCTGAGCAACCCTCCGAAACCGACGATGAAATAAAGTGGCCACAGCCTTAGAATACGCCGGAAATAGAATTTTCGAATGCTAATTGTATTTTTTTCACTGATTTCTTTCAATAGAAAGAAACTGATTAGAAATCCACTTAGTACAAAAAAGAAATCAACACCAAACCCGGCAAGTTTTTGACCCCATGGACTATAGGCTAAAATATTAACCGGTGCATCAAGCATGACATGTTGGCAATGTCCGATGATAACAAATAAGGCAGCTATGAATCGCATGCCATCCAGATTTCTAAAGTATAATCCCAATATTTGAATTAATAATTAATAATTGTCAATTTTCGATGATCAATTTTAAATCTTTTGTTGATCACCTTTACTTCACAAATGATTAATATTCTAAAAAGATAAAATTTAACAATGTTCACTTGAAATATTGACCAACAACCACCTAATTTTAGATCTATTTTTCGACTATCTTAAACGACAGAAGGTGGGTTACCGAGAAAATCAGAATTTTCCACTTTCCTTTTGGGTATGTATTGACATAAAGTTACTTTTGCCTGTGCAATTGTGATGTGATTATTTTCAATTATCAATTATCAATTTTCAATTTATTTACCATCTGATTAGCGCCGCTCCCCAGGTAAAGCCACTTCCAAAAGCTGCCAGGCATACCAAATCTCCTTCTTTAACTTTGCCGGCTTCCCAGGCCTCACAAAGTGCTATTGGAATCGATGCAGCGGTAGTATTTCCATATTTTTGAATATTGTTCCAGACTTTTTCATCAGGAAGTCCTAGTTTTTTCTGCACGAACTGCGATATTCTAAGATTTGCCTGATGTGGGATTAGCATATCGATATCATGGGTGCCTGCACCAATATCATCTAAAACTTCATGGATGACTTCGGGAAATTTAACTACTGCATTTTTGAAAACTAAAGGGCCATTCATGTTAGGGTAGTACGATTTCTTGTCCAAAAGGCCTTGGTACACAAATATTTCTCCATGTTCAACTTCCGGAAATCCGTAGTCTTCCACATTTCCATAATATCCGCCATGTGCACCGGGACTTATAAATGCCAATTCCTCGGCATGGGTGCCATCCGCATGTAGTTTTGTGGTAAGTATTCCTTGTCCGGGTTTTAGTGTAGGCTGCAGCACAACTGCACCGGCGCCATCTCCAAAAATGACGGTTACATTTCTGCCCTGATCGCTATAGTCTAATCCCATTGAGTGCATTTCTGAACCAATGACAAGGATATTCTTATAAGTTCCCGTTCTGATGAATTGATCAGCTATTGATATCGCATAAACAAATCCGGTACATTGTTGCCTGATATCGAGGCATCCGATTTCAGTATTTGTGATTCCCAGTTCTCTCTGTACCAAGACACCACAACCCGGAAAGTAGTAATCAGGACTCAGTGTTGCGAAAATTATAAAATCAATGTCTTCTTTCTGTATTCCTGCTCTGTCTATAGCGATTCTAGCAGCTTGCGCACCCATCGTAGTGGTAGTTTCTTTGTGCTTTTCAGCGTATCTGCGCTCTTTTATTCCAGTTCGTTCCTGAATCCACTCATCGGAGGTGTCCATTAATTTTGAAAGGTCGTCATTAGTGACAACTCTGGAGGGTACATAATGTCCTACTCCGGAAATTTTCGTTCTTATCATGTTTGTCAATACGTTTGCTTTTTCAAATATATTTTAGGCCATTGCTTTAAAACTAACTTAAGACTGTACAAATGTACTTATTTTATTTCGTCAATTTTGTCAAATATACATTTCAAATCCAATGGATCAACAAATAGGTAGTCTCCCTGATTCTTAAACCATGTTATTTGCCTTTTTGCATAATTTCTTGAATGTTGCTTAATCTTGTCAATGGTAAATTCCCGACTAGGGTATTTTCCATTCCAGAAGTCAAACCACTCTTTGTAACCCACTGTCTGTAAGCTGTTTTTCTTTTGATAGGGCAGAAGTGCATTCGCTTCTTGTTCCAGACCTGCTTCGATCATTTGATTAACCCGATCGTTTATTTTTTGGTATAATTCTGATCTGGGAAGGTCGGTACAAAAATAGACAGGTTTAAAATTTCGGATTATTTTTTCTTTATTTAGAAAATCGGAATAAGGTTTTCCTGTGCCGTAGCATACTGACAGGGCTCGCTTCAAGCGTTTTGAGTTGTTTTGATCAACCTTTGCAAAGTATTCAGGGTCTAGTGAATATAGTTCTCGCTGAAGTCCTTCAATCCCTTCTTTGAGATGTAAAGATTCCGCTTTTTCTAAATGTATAGAGTCAATAGCAGGAAATAGATCTAAACCCTCACAGACTGCCTTGTGATAAAGGCCGGATCCTCCAACCAAAATAACAAAATTCGAAAATTTAAACAAGTGTTCCAAAAGGCTTAAAACATCTTTTTCAAATTCACCAACACTATAATCCTGTTCGATATCCAGTGTATTGATAAAATGATGCGCTGCTTCGGCTAGTTCTTCCGTGCTAGGTTTGGCGGTGCCGATACTCATCTGCCTGTAAAACTGTCTACTGTCTGCTGAAATTATTGGACAATTATAGTGCTGAGCCAGTTGGATAGCTAACCTGGTTTTTCCCGAAGCGGTTGGGCCACCAATAACTATTAGATATTTATTAATTATGTTCAAAAATTCCTATTTTTGTGCAAAATTAGTAGCATTTGCTGTTTTTTCTTTTTTTCTGTTATTTTTTTAACAAAGGTAGTTAGTTCTCCAAAGTTTATGCTGTTATACCGACTTATCAAACCCTATTCTACACTTGGAGTAAAAACATTTTTCAAGAAAGTATATTTTCACAATGACTATCATATTCCCAAGGATAAACCGGTACTGATTACTTGCAACCATCCTACTGCATTTATGGATCCTGTTATCATGGCTTGCATGTTGAAAGATCCGATACATTTTATGGTAAGGGGCGATGTTTTCAAAAAACCTTTTTTCAAAAAAGTGTTGCAGAGCCTGAATATGATACCAATCTTCAGATTTAAAGAGGGATATGCCAATATCAAACAGAATTATGCGAGCATGGATTATGTCTCTGACCTTCTTGCACAGAACCAGCATGTTGTAATTTTTGCTGAGGGATTGTGTTTGCAAGAGAAAAGACTCAAGCCCATTCAAAAGGGCACTGCGAGGATGGCTTTTAGTGCAATTGAAAAACATGGTGATCTGGACATACACATTGTTCCGGCAGCTGTCAACTATACTTTTAAAACACAAGTCAGAGATGTAGTGAAGTATGAGTTTGGAGAACCGATTCGCATCGCTGATTATCGACATTTGTATGTTGAAAACGCAAATAAAGCAATCAAAGAAATCACGGATGAAATTGAACGGAGGATGCG
>JBMOJB010000079.1:0-15627 GCA_049316985.1 Saprospiraceae bacterium
AATACAACTTCTAACCAATTGAATATGTGGGAGTTGTGAACCGGACACTAGTGAAATTTTATAAAAGAGAAAAAATCAAAAAGTCGCGTTCACGAGTTGAAAAGCCGCCTTTACGAACTCAAACGCCCTCTTCACGAGTTTTAACTACATGGGTCTTGCAAAAGTCTTAACTTGCAAATAATTCACATAGATAATAAGTGCTTTTATTATTACTGCTGCACTTGATGTTTATATAGTGGATTAAACAATAATACCGAATGGGGATGTTGATCAGCAGAGTTCGCGTATGGAAAGTGAACCTCCCGATTCCATGGAAAGGCAAACACAGCACTTTGGCGACATTTCATGCCGTGCTTTGAATAAAGTTTTTTTATAAACCATTTAAAATTTACAATTATGAACAGACGTATTAATGCTGTAATAAGCACAGAAACATTCAATGATCTCCAAAATAAAATCAATGAGATCAGAGCTGCACTTCCATTTTTAGTACCACTTTCCGCAGCAGAAAAAAGGAATGCCCAGAATATGGGTCAATCCGGAGTGGGATTTGGAAAAGCAGCGTATAAATCATCCAAAACTTACCGACAAGCGATGACGCAAGATTTTGAGCCCGAAGCGTACGATAACGAAATAATCTTGAATGATCAACTGGAAGCCTTGCTTCAAAATTTGCTATCGTTGGTGAGTGATATGGATGATACCCGTATTGCCAATGGTCAAAGTATTATGTCTCGTGCACGAGATGTATACGCTGCGATCAAATATGCAGCAAGAAAAGAAACTAAATACAAATCAGCATTGGAGGAACTTCGCGTATTTTACAAGAGAACCAAAATGCGGAAAGATTTAGTTCCTGCTTCCGTCGCTACAATCAACAATGTCAAAAATGAATAACATAGAAACCGTGTCCGATGAAATGTCGCAAATGCTCCCTTAGCCCCCGTGGTTTTGGGAGCGTTTTTTTTCAATTGACAATTAACAATTGACAATTGACAAACCTGTGCCTGGCTATTACTATGGTGGTGACTTTTGGTGTAGGGATTGGAATATTGATTATTGTGGGTTTTGTCATGAGTGTTCAAAATATTGAAATTTTTAATCAACAAACGAAATGGTATTTTTTGCTGAAATTGATTGCCCAATGTTTGGGAGGGTATCCAAACCAATTGTGCGTTTTGTGGAGGCAGGGCGGCCATCATAGGGGCTATCCCTTGTGGTCGCACTGGTACGGTGCCTGTTGGTCGGTTTTCCAAAATGGACAGAAAATGGTTAAACTTTAGAGCTTATTCTAGTGATACCAATGGTTTCATAGTTGGACAAACATTTACAATCCCTTCCAACTTTCAATTTGCTCCTGACTTTGAAATGTCCACACCACAATTCGACTGATTTTGTTGCCCTGGCCCATAGGGATGGTTTGGGAATCGACAACGCCGGCTCTTTTGAGTTCGCGGTAAACAAATTCGAGGTGTGACTGTTTGGAAATCAGGCATGAAAAATACAGGCAATTGTTCTTGAAAAGCACACTTTCATCTATCATCTGCTTGACGAATTGCTTTTCGCCGCCTACACACCACAGTTCATTAGATACTCCACCAAAGTTCAAAACGGGTTCTACTACTTTTGTATCTTTCAGGTTATTGAGCTTTCTGATGGTGCCTGATTGAGATTCTTGCAGAGAACTATGAAAAGGCGGATTGCAGAAGACAAGGTCAAATCGCTCTTTGGGGCCCACAATACCCTTGAAAATACTGTTTTTGTTGCTCTGAATTCTGATGTCAATCTTTCCTTTAAGTGCCGGATTGAGTTTCGAAATGGCTGTAGCCGCACGTACCGCGACCATATCGATTTCAGAACCTACAAATGTCCAGCCGTATTCGCGTACTCCGATAATAGGGTAGATACAATTGGCGCCAACACCTATATCGAGGCAACGCAGTCCTTTTTTGTTTTGAAAAAGGTCGGCCATGTAGTGGATGTAATCCGCGCGACCAGGAATCGGTGGGCACAAATAGCCCTCGGGTATATTCCAGAGTTCAATTCCATAATTCAACTTCAGGATGGCTTTGTTCAAAGCTTTTACGGCCTGGGGATTGAAGAAATCTATGGTTTCTACATTCCTTTCATTGATGATGACAAAGGGTATAAGTTCGGCACTGGCTTTACACAACGCTGTGAAATCATATCTGAGTCTGTGCTTGTTGCGCGGGTGCAAGGTGGTTTTTTCCGTCGGTGAGCTCGTCGCTTTTTTCAATTTGGGTCTGATTTTCGCAAAGTGTTTATGATTCAGTTACTGTAATGACTACATTTCCAGTTTTTTGTCCGGTTTCCACAAATCGATACGCTTCAACAATGTCATCAAGTTTGTATTGACGATCGATTAGCGGCTTAAAATTGCCTTTTTCGACAAGTTCTTTCAGAAAAAGTACATCTTCGTACGTAATAGTTGGGAGCGGGAAAAGTAGCCTTTTACCACCAAATAGTGGCGTTAGCAAGGCAAGGTAAATATTTTCTGCATTTTTACCCAGTTCAGTGGATATGTAAATGCCATTTTTGCTAAGGTTGGGTTTGCATTTTCCAAAAGAGCTTTTGCCGACGGCATCAAAAATGAAGTCATATTCCGTTTTTTCCTTTGTGAAATCTTCTTTCAAATAGTCTATAACTCGATCTGCGCCGAGGGATTGTATCAATGCCACATTTTTGGTGTCGCATACGGCTGTAACTTGTGCGCCAAAATATTTGAGCAACTGGACTGCTGCGGAACCAATGGCACCGGTTGCTCCATTGACCAGCACCTTTTGTCCTGCTGTTACTTTTGCTGCGCGGATATCGACCAATGCATAGTGTGCGCCTTCACAAATGGGGGCGGCTTCTATATAACTGAGATTGGTTGGAAGGGTAGTAAAGGTGTCGGTTTCAGGCATGCACATATATTCTGCATGGCCACCCATTTTAACTTCGCTGAAGCCAAAAACGCGATCGCCGACTGAGTACTTCGTTACTTTAGCTCCGACTGCTTCTATTTCACCGGCAAATTCATTCCCCAGAATCTGTTGTTTTGGTCGGAAAAGTCCGGTGAAAAAACGACTGATGAAGTATTCTGCACTTCGCAATCCGCTGTCTGTCCGATTGACCGTCGTGGCATGAATTTTAATCAGCACTTCGTGCTCAGAAGGGGATGGTTTGGTTACTTCCTGAATTTGCACTACTTCAGGAGGCCCATATTGGGTATGAATGGCTGCTTTCATAAGGTTGCTTTGGATTAATTAATACTCAAATGTCTGCATAAAAATCGATACGCTATTCCCGGGCAACAACTTATAAACAAAAAATCCGACGAAATCCAATAATCATAAGACTTTCGGCTTGAGATTACGTGTTTCTAAGTAGTTGTGCCAGTCCTCAGGCTGGTTGATGTTTAAGCCAATTTGATAATCTGAAACATCGACAAGCGATTTTTTTGATGCAGATAAGCCTTCAATCTGGCGATCTAATCTGGCCGCGGGATCATTCAGAGGGATGTCCAGCAATAGCATGCTGAATTTTGCTGAAATCAGCGCCGGATGACCATTTTTATTTTTGTAGCGCGGTAAAACTAGCGCTTTATCAGGTTGCAGCAGTTTTTTCAGCGAGTTGTGATCAGCTAATGGAACATCTATGGGCTGAACGAACATTTTGTGAGCGTTTTCGCAGTGAGAAAGCAGCAAAAGTAAAGTCGAGAAAGGTCCATGACCCGGTTCAGGATTAATAAGGATGCGAATGCCAATCCCGTTTCTTATCATTGTATTTTCAGCTGCCAATTGTAACCAGGGAAGGGCATCAAAATACAGTTGATAATCCGCTCCCAGACCGATGAGTATGTTGTCGCCAATACCTATAAAACGATCAATTTGTTCTTCGATCCAATACTTGTCGCCATATGGCAAAAGGCCTTTGGGTACACCCATTCTGCTTGATTTCCCTGCAGCCAGCAGTAGCAGACTTATCTTTTTATTCATCGCATTTTAAAGGAGCAAATCAGGTTAATTCAGTCAGCGGCAGTTCGCGGTACCTTTTCCCAGTTGCTTTGAAAATGGCATTGACAATAGCAGGTGCAATCACCGGTAAGCCGGGTTCGCCGACTCCGGTAGGTTCTTCCTGGTTATCGATGATTTCAACGAAAACCTCAGGAGCATCGGCCATGCGAGCCATCGGGTAATCGTGGAAATTGCTTTGCTGAATAATTCCATCCTTTGCTGTTATTTTGCCATATAAAAGGGCGGAAATGCCAAAAACAGCAGATCCCTGCATTTGTGATTCGATAGCATCTTTGTTGACGGCTGTTCCGCAGTCTATGACCGTATGAATCTTGTGTACTTTGAGTTTATTGTTGATTACCGAGACTTCAGCTATGGAAGCCACATAAGACTGAAAACTATAGTGAACCGCCAATCCCTGTGCATGTCCGGAAGGCAGCACTTTTCCCCAAGCGGCATTCGTCGCTGCTTTTTTAAGTACATCTTTTAGTCGTTTGCTGTAAAATGGCGCGGAATTGCCGTGGTCTTCTTGTCTGTCATCCCCAATGAGTGCGAGCATAAAGTCCAGCGGATCTTTACCGGCTGCATGGGCCAATTCATCAGCAAAAACATTCAGTCCGAAACTGTGCGGAGAATCCAGTACAGAACGCATCCAGCCGATTCTGACCATCGCCGGTGCTTTTCCATTGATGCAAGTAACATTTGGTATCTGAAAAGCATTGCTTGTCACTCCCTGACCCATTTCCCAGTCTGCGGCGTATGCTGTTCCCGGTTCAAATGTGGACATGATGCTGGGAAATGCGGATTTGTGCAGCCATCCACTTACTTTTCCTTGCGCATCCAGGCTTCCTTTCAGGTATTGTGCATTGACCGTATGGTAATAACCGTGCTGGATATCGTCTTCCCGAGTCCAAACCAACTGAACGGGCGCCTTAATCCTTTGAGAAATCGCTGCCGCTTCAACTACAAAATCGGGTTTGGACTTTCGACCAAATGCTCCACCCAGGAAAGTAACATGTATGGTAACGTTTTCTAAAGGAATGCCTAAATAATCAGCGACTTCGGAACGCGATGTCTGCGGGTCCTGCACAGGAGCCCAAATTTCACATTTGCCATCTTTGAAATCTGCCGTTGCGTTAGGCACTTCCATCGGGGCGTGTGCCAGATGGGGCAGATAATAGCTGGCTTCTATGGTTTTGGCAGCATTTTTAAAAGCCTGGTCAACGTTGCCTTTTTTCTTCGTTTCTTTTTTTGATTTTTCGAAAGAGTCAAACAATTGTTTGCGGTAGAGTTCAGAGTCGTATTTTTCATTGGGCCCATTTTTCCAATTCGCATTTATGGCTTTTTTCCCATTCATAGCAGCCCAGGTATTATCTGCCACGACGACGACTCCGCCCAAGGGGCCAAATGGCTTTGCAACCCTTTTCATGGCAAAAACATCCAGTACACCCGGAATCGTTTGAGCTTCTTTGGCATCAAAATCTAAGAGTTCACCAAAAGTAACCGGGCAACGCAAAATGACTGCATATTTCATACCCGCTAATTTGATATCCATACCGTATTTGGCAGTCCCGTGTGTAAAGTCACGGATATCCAGACTTTTGATCTTTTTTCCGATGTATTTGTGGTCTTTTGGATCTTTCAGTGCTGCTGTTGTAGGTACCGGCAATTTTGAGGCAGCTTCAGCCAGATCACCGTAGAATGCTTTTTGATTGCTTTGCTGATGTAACACAAAATGGTTAGCAGTACTACATTCTTCCGCTTTTACATTCCATTTAGCCGCCGCCGCAGCAATCAGCATGGCTTTGGTATTGGCCGCCAGTGCTCTCATTGGTTGATAAAAACTCCTGATACTGTGCGATCCATCCGTATTTTGGTCGCCATATTTTTTATCTCCATCGGCTTGCTGAATACTGACGTAATCCCAGTCGGCATCCAGTTCATCTGCCAACACTGCTGCAAGGGAAGTTCGGATTCCCTGACCCATTTCCGAGCGGGCGACTACGAATGTGACGTAACCATCGGAGCCCATTTGGATAAATAAGTTGGGCTGGAAATGTACGCCATCGTCTTTGGAGTTTCGGTCTCTTTTTTTGTCTGCAGTGTCACAAGCCGGGAAATATCCGGCTATGATCAGACCGCCTGTGGCCAGACCAATGTTTTTTACAAATGAACGTCTGCTAATATTTTGAATCTCCTGCTGTTTCATAATGAAAGAAATTTTGGGTCTGTAAAAAAAGAAATTACAGGTGCAAGCAACATTATTTACTTGCGATTTGAATGGCTTTTTTTATTCTTTGGTACGTTCCGCAGCGGCAGATATTCCCATGCATCGCTGCGTCAATTTCTTCATCACTGGGATGCGGTTTTTCCTTTAGCAAGGCTGCAGCCGACATTAACTGACCCGATTGGCAGTAACCACATTGGGGTACATTTACTACTTCCCATGCCTCCTGCAATTTAGCGAATTCCTTTTCAAGACCTTCAATGGTAGTTATTTTCTTATTCTTCAATGTCGAGACTGGTGTAACACATGATCGTATGGCAATGCCATCGACCAGGACCGTACACGCACCACACATCGCCATGCCGCATCCGTATTTGGTACCGGTCAGTTGTACAATATCTCTTATTGCCCACAGCAATGGCATATCATCTGCTGCATTCAGTTCGTAAGATTTGCCGTTTATTTGTAATGCTACCATGATTTATTTCTTGAAAAGTACAGGAATAAAGGGTAAATATAAGCTTTGGAATTGATTATTTGAAACGCTTTTTAAATTTGACTTACAGGAGTTTTCATGTTCAGGAATTTTTGTTGGCTATTATTTCTGCTGCAATGCTTACCGCAATCTCACGACTGGTTTTACTGTGAATATTCAGACCAATAGGGGATTTGATTTTGGCCAGTTGTTCATTGCAAAATCCTTCAGTTTGCAATTCTTTGAGAAGGGTTGCCGTTTTATGCTGACTGCCCAGCATCCCAAGATATCGTACGTTTTCGTTTAGCAACTGTCGAAGTACAATTTTGTCCGTTCTGAACCCTATGGTCATAATAATGACAAAGTCATCTTTTGAAAATTGTACAGCTTGGCCAATTTCGAGGTAATCTGGAATAATGATTTTTTTGTTTGCAAAAGTGTTTTGCTCTAAGGTACTCAAGTCTTTTCTGTCGTCGTAGACAATCACTTCAAAATCAAGAAAAGCAAGCAACTCTGATAATGCGAGGCTGACATGACCACCACCAAAAATGTGCACTTTGGGTTTGGCATTTAGTTTTTCAACGTAAGTCCAGTTATTATTATCTGTATTGCTTAACTCGAAGTTACTATGGCGATTTTCGATGTTGTGAACGTGGATTCCCGAAGCATTTAAAGTTAAAAAACAGGGCATCCCTTCAAGGATTTGTTCTATAGAAAGTAGATCCTTTTTGCTAATATGAACAAATGCGTTGAGTTGCGACCCCGAACAAATCATGCCGGAGCGGTCTTTTGTTTTTTCTTTGTCGTGGTGCTGCCAGATGAGCTGATTATCGAGTATTTGATTTTGAAACATTTGTCTGGCTTTTTCTACCAGTTTGTGTTCCATAATACCGCCGCCAATGGTACCTGAGAAACTTCCGTCTTGTGCCACGGCCATCTTAAAACCTTGTCTTCCCGGTGAACTACCTTCACTGTACAACACACACAAGAGTAACACATCTTGTGAATCTTCGAGCTTTTCCTTAATAAATTGCCAAAGTTCCATACTAGTGGTGTTGAGCTACTATTAATTTTTTGCATCCCGACGTCGATTTACCATGAAAGCTAACATAGTATATTCCCGGCTGCTCGATAGATAAGTGGTTAGCGCCGATTTCAAAAGTCTTTTTTAGCATCACTTCTCCTGCTATATTGAAAATGCTAATTTCGAGATCTTCCGTCGTTTCTACTATGAAGTCACCATTTGTTGGATTTGGATACATGTGAATTTGCGGATCGTTGTTATTAACAACAGGGCTTGTATGTGCAAACTCAAAAGCACCGATGTCCATCCTGTTTCCGTACATCAAACGTGGCCTCAGCGTAGTATTAAAAGCATTGTACATCCATTTCGGTATTAACGTGAACCCCGAACTTGCATTTCCTGCATTGACACCTTTGTCAATTGCTGTAACTGCGACCGAAGCCAACGTGAAATCGCCCGATAAGGAATTGGTAAAACCAAAGTTGCGGTAATCTCTAGCGAAAAGGTTGGCCGCGGTATCCAGTTTAGCGGGTATATTGCCGCTAATAAAAGTATTGCTTGCGCTTGGTAAGGAGGCGAAGATATTGTTGTATATCTTGACCTTATTGATGCCGGTTGAAGGCACGAAATTGAAGTACTTGACATTTCCGGCGAAGCGATTGATTACGGTATTATTGATAAAATACAATTCTTCCAAAGCATTTGTTGCAGCATCGTATCCAATAATGCCATGATTTGCCCCTGAGTTTCCCTGCACGATGATATTTCCCATGATGACATTTAATCCGCCCTGGGCAATGTTGATTTCCCAGCTGCCATATCCACCGTCTTCTTCATCTATCAGATTGTACAGGATATAGCTCTTTTGGGCACGTGTCTTCAGGGAGTTGGCCATGCCGCGAGGGTGGTGGAACCAGCAGTTTTGAACCAGTAAGCTGTCGGTACTGGCACCGATGTAGATGTGATGCTCATAGCCGGAAAACGTCGGGTCGTTGGGCAGCTTATAACCATTGTTTTCAAATTCAGTATTGGTTATGATGACATTGCTGCCGGAAACTGCTGCATTTCCTTCCAGAATGCCGTTCTGGCAGTTGACAAACTTACAATTATTGATTGTGATATTCCTAGCCTGAAAGCGGATTCCGGCGCCATTGCCACCGTCAGCATTTGAAACCTGGGCTCCATCAAATACAATGTTTTCGATCAATGGATTATCCGAAATGCCTGGTGATTCAAAAACGAATATTCCCTTTCCATTGGGAATGTTGCCATTGAACCTGAGCACGCAGCGATTGGTGCCTGTGCCCAGACCAATAAAATGCAGATTCTTTTTGCTCCATTTGGTGGCATCATTCAGGTATATACCTGCATCTATCACAATACTATCGCCATCTTGCACGAGCGTCTTAACTTGGCTGGGTAGGGTGTAAGAACGGGTAGGGCCTATTTTCCATGTTTTGGCATTGCAGTAATCAACAGAATAAATAAAACAGATTAAAAACGGAAGAAGTAATTTCATTATTGCAGGTATTTTTGAACCAGGATTTGTTTTTATCTTATTTGAGGAACGGAATTAATCTTCAGGTTCAATAATTTGATGTTGAATATCCATTTTTTGATGTAATATTCTATCAATATAAACATGCTGACCAACTATTTTGTAAATTATGATGTGTGATTTTATTGGTCTTATTCTATGAATGGAATTTATTTGAGGGATGGATTTACTCGCAAATGGGTTGAGACAAATGGCATCAATTTCTCCGAATATAAGTTGATAATATGCATTTGCCTGAGCTACTGACCATTCTAAGATAGTATAGTTCCAGATTTCTTCTAAATCTTGTTTTGCCAGGAAACTTATTTCATAGCTGTGTTTTCTTGCCATATTTGGAATTAAGTTCTGCAAGATGATTTTCAGGGTCAAAATCGCTTACGTAGCCGCTTTGTTCGCCAGCTGCTATCGCATCTTTTAGTTTTTGGACTTTTATTTCCTCTTGCTCAATTATTCTTAAGCCGGCTCTGATCATTTCACTGGCTGAGGCATATCGACCAGATTGAATGCCCTTTTCAATTATTGCTTCGAAATGTGATCCTAGTGATACTGAAGTGTTTTTTGACATTTTTCTATTTTTAACAAAAATACCAAAAAGTGGTAACTATGCAAAAAAAATTAGCATTCTAGTTTCAAAATTGAAAATAAAAACAAAAATTGGTTTAGTTAATCAATTTCGAACTATGCGTAGATTTTTTTACGAAATGTTAATATCATATTTCCGCAACAATCCCATCAGTCCATCCTTTGAAAACTTCGTTTTCTTCAAGCGGTTCATTTCCGGATCGATGCTGTAGTTGAATGCTGTTCGGAAATCGGTATTTTCCAGATTGCTCCTTTCAAATGAGGCATTCAGCAGATCGCAGTTCTTGAAGACTGCATTGCTCAAATCGGACTGCGTGAAATCCGTTTCATGGAGACTACAATCAGTAAAAGACGTGCCCTTCACTTTCATTTTATAAAAAGAAGAAAAATCCAGCGTGCAATGATTAAAATTGACGGAGAAAAGCAGCTCATTGCAGGCGTCGAAATGTAATCCAAGCATCTTGCAATCTTTGAAACTTACGTCCTTAAAAGAAGATTTGTTGAGCGTGACCATGTGCAGGTCACAGGTGTCGAACTGGCAGTTGGTGAAATGTATGTTGCTGAAATCCGCATTGGCAAAATTGCAATTGGTAAAAGTGCAATCTTCATAATCTCCTTTTTGAATAACTTGGTTGAGGTCGCTGAATGTCTGATAAATAGCACTGATTCTTTCCATTCGAAATTAAGGCTTTTTTGTGTCAAAGAAAGAAAAGTAAATAGCAAGCAAAAATGCAGCGATTCCACTAATTAGGAAAGTGCTTTGGGAGCCAAAATTATACCATATTATTCCAGCCGCTGAGCTTGCCGCAAGTGCGCAGATACTTTGCAGTCCGGAATAAACGCCAATAGCAGTTGCAGTATCAGATTTCTCTGATATATTGCTGATCCAGGCTTTGGAAATGCCTTCGGTCGCTGCGGCATATATACCATATAATGCAAAAATCAATAAGAATTGGTAAACTGTAGTACAATGAGCGATCAATAGGTAGACAACAGCAAATACCAAAATACCCGAACTAAACATTTTTCTGAATCCAATCTTGTCCGCAAGTATTCCAAGTGGATAAGCGAATAATGCATAGATTAAATTGTAGAAGATATAGATACCGATCAACGCGCGATCATCCAGACCGGCTTGTTTGGCTTGAAGCAATAAAAAGATATCGGAACTGTTGAACACAGCAAACAGCAGAAGTCCACCTACCAGCTTTTTATAGGATAAAGTGCTATCCTTAAAATATCGGTAAGCGCTGAAGAAATTAAAGCTGGCAGTTTTCTTTTCTGATGGAATAATTTTATCTTTTAAAAGGAAAGTAACCAGAATCGCGAGTAAACCGGGGAAAAATGCAATGTAAAACAAGGTTTTGTAAGCACCCGGAAAATAATTCAGATAAATCAAAGCCGATAAAGGCCCCAGAACTGCACCCAATGTATCCATCGCTCGGTGAAAACCGAAGACACTGGCTTTGGTTGCTGTGGTAGCTTCATCAGACAACATTGCATCACGTGCACCTGTTCTGATTCCTTTTCCAAGGCGGTCAATAGTTCGCGCTCCAAAGACCCAGAAAGGCAAGGCAGATAGTCCCATCATTGGTTTGGAAATGGCGCTGAACAGATAACCAATTTGTACAAAAGGCAATCTTCTGCCGGTCTGGTCCGACCATTTGCCGAAGTATCCCTTGCTTAATCCTGCCGTAGCTTCGGCAAGACCTTCGAGTACTCCAATAAACAGCACCGAAAATCCAATGGATTTCAGGTACATCGGCATGATGGGGTACAGCATTTCACTGGCCATGTCTGTAAACAGGCTGACACAAGACAGCAACAAAACCGTTCTACTGATATTTTTCAAAATTGATCTGTTCCTTAAAGGCGCTTTTTTGAATCAAAACTTATACTTTTTGCAAAGCTTGTTCGATATCCCAGATGATGTCTTTGTAGTTTTCCACTCCGGTTGATAATCTAACCATTTTTTCAGTAACCGACATTTCGTGTTTATGGTCAGGGTCTACACCAGCGTGAGTCATCGTATATGGATGCTCGACAAGTGATTCTGTGCCGCCCAGACTTACGGCCAGTTTGATGAGTTTCAGTGAATTGATAAAAGTAAATGCATCCTTTTCTCCACCTTTCACATCAAATGACAACATTGCACCTGCAGATGAATATTGCCTTTTGTAGATTTCATATTCATTTGTACCTTCAGGAATGTTTCCGAGGTAGTATACTTTTTCAATTTTTGGATGTTTATTTAAGTATTCAGCCACTTTTGCAGCATTAAGTGCCTGCTGCTCCATTCTGATTTTAAGTGTTTCAAGACTTCGCATCAACAACCAGCCGGTGTGGGGTGAAGCCATGTTTCCGAGGAATGTACGCAATGTTTTTACGCGTTTTATCACTTCAAAACTTCCGCAACATGCTCCGGCAATGACATCACTATGGCCTCCAATGTATTTCGTGGCGGAATACAAAGAAAAATCAGCACCTAATTTTAATGGCTGTTGCCATAGTGGTCCCATATAGGTATTGTCGACGGCGATGTACACTTTTTTATCAGCTTTGCTGTATTTATCTGCAATGGCCTTGCATGCAGCTATATCGATAACTGCGTTGGTTGGATTGGCCGGTGTTTCAATATAGATCATAGCAAGGCGGTCGGCCATACCACTTTCGTTGAGGATGCGTTCAACTTCGGCCTGCTCCTGTCCAGGTTTGAAAGCAATGGTTTTTACACCTATTTTACTTAAAAAATGATGAATAAAGTGATCCGTTCCTCCATAAAGTGGGGTACTGTATAATAGGACATCACCGGGGCTTAAAAATTCAAGTAAAACTGTAGATATAGCAGACATTCCACTTTCAAAGACAGCGCATTCATCGGCTTCATCCCAAAGTGTCAGTCTATTTTCCAGGATTTCAAGATCAGGATTGTTGATACGGCTGTAAATCAATCCCAACTCTTCATTTTTGCCTTTTTCACGTAAACCATATGCGACTTCAAAGAAAGCTTTTCCTTCTTCAGCGCTTTTAAACACAAAGGTAGAAGTTAAAAAAATCGGAGATTTGATGGCTCCCTCCGAAAGAGCAGGCTTGTAGCCATAAGACATCATTAGACTTTCGGGACTGAATTTGTGGTCGTCGTACATTAAAACGTGTTAAATAAATGAAAAATTAGAAATTAGTAGTGAAGTAAAAGACATGAATTGCAGCAAAGATATGGAAAAAAGCGGTAAACATTGACGAGATTCGGCCGATTATTGACATAAATAAAGTATCGACGCAATCGATAGCGGAATGGTAATATTATCGATTCCTCTGATGCTTAACAGTTCAACAGCAGTGCTGACAGCAGCTATCAGTAACGAGATCGTTGCTACTTCAACAATAGAAAATGAATACACAAAAAGTACGATTGCAGAGAGCAGCAGTGCCGAAATGAAGAAAAGTCCCGAGCCAAAGTATGTTTTCTCTAAGGTGTTATTAAACAAAATGATTTTTGACAGCTTGCTTTTGCTTAGTGAACCTGAAATACCTGCAAGCGGATCGCTGATACCCAGAACTAGAATAGGAAGTATAAAAAGTAAATCACTGTCCAAAGTTCTTGATATATAAAACATCGTCCCGATAGAAATAGGAAGCAAAAAACTGCCAATGCTTTTTCGTTCAATCTTATCGATGGAATTGAATAAATGATAATGTTTTCCAATAAATAGAATGAGAAAGAACAATATGCCCATCAACACAACAAATAGTGTAGACTCAAAAAACAATACAAATAGCATACTGCTCAGGCAGGCAAAACTGTGTGCGAGTTTTCGGGTATATTCTACTTTCGTAATATAGTAGCGATGAATCCATTCGACAAAAAAAAGAAATCCTATGAATCCGACAGTAAATAATATTGCATAAGCCCATTGATTCATATCAGATACAATTTGAATATGAGATACATGCAAGTTCCACTGGCCAATAGGCTATCGAAGCGATCAAGAAAACCACCATGTCCGGGTATGAAATTGCTGAAATCTTTGATACCGAATTTTCTCTTGCAAAGAGAAGCCAGCAAATCACCAATAAATGCAGCAATACTTAGTACGGCTCCAAACAAAATGGCAACATTTAACTCTAGCTTAAGAACTGAATGAATGGCAGCTGCAGTTATCACTGAAAAAACAATCCCCCCCAGTAAACCTTCCCAGGTCTTATTTGGGCTGATCGAAGGGACAAGTTTGTTCTTGCCCATTAATTGTCCCGATAGCTGACTAAAAGCGTCAAATACGGTGGTTTGAAACAGTGTAAATAACAAATAAGGTGCATCCATGCCACAAAAAGTATAAAAACCAAGCGCAAATGGCATAAAAACAAGCAAAGAAACCAACCCAATCTTAAATTTGTGGGTAGAAATAGCATTGCTAATCAATTCAATTAGCCCACCACAAATCACCAAAAGGCCAAGCACTTTGAAATAAGAAGGTAAAAAAACAATTGTGCAAAAAAGTGCATTCACAAGGAATAAGTAAACGAAATACTTGAGCCAGTTTTTTCTTTTTTCCTCGCTTAACTCTGTTTTATTTACATGAAAAGTAATCAATCCACCCAGCAGAAAGTAGAAGGACAACATTAGAAAAAGCCTAAATTCCATTATTTTTCCTTTAAAACCCAGTACAAACCTTTAAGATTCGATCGTTTTTCTTTCATGATCAGATGAATTGTAATTCCTTCTAAAAAGGCCATTATTCCCCAACCGATAGTAAAATAGTAAAAACCACTGTTGAAGCCAAAAATAAACAAGTAGGCAAAGAAAAAGCCTTGTATGTAACCTCCGATTTTGTTCGAATACAGATGTAAACTGGCTGTCTTGCCAAATTTTATCAAAGAAACGATATGTGATAATAACATTAATCCCAGGAAAATGCCCAAACTGAGTAGATGCGGCGCAAAATCAGCCGACTTAAAAGTCAAGACTCCAATAATGGCCAATATGTAGGTGCCTATATCTGCCAAAGAATCTAATCTTGATCCAAACTCGGTTTGCAGATCAAAGGTTCGGGCGATCCAGCCATCGAGAATATCGGTGAACAAGTTAAAAATCAGTAAATAGACAAACCATTTTTCTTGCCCGCTGAGCGCAAGATACAGTAAAAAGGGGAAGGACAATAACCTGTAAAAAGACAGGATATTCGGGATGTTAATTTTATCTTTTATTTTCATGTGTTGTTGTATTCTAATACAGGATTCAGATTTGACTTTCCATACAAATGCCAGTGCAATGCTTCCAAAATATTACTTTTGAATTGAATAGTAGCATCGAATAAGAAAAATACTGCAAAAACAGCAAGATTGCTTAGCGTTCTCATGATTTTAAAAGCAATTATTTCTCTCAAAAAATTGTCGCACCGCGCATAACTTTTGTTTGCGAACCTTAAACATAATATGTACTAAGCAAATATAAGAATTTTATTGAATTTTTGCAACAAAATTTAAGTTGTAGAAGGAAACGTTTTTAAGCTAAAGATTTATTGAAAGAGTAGATGGGTTGTGTATCAAGAATAACATAGAAAGAGTATCAGAAGGTTTTTAGTGATTGACAGCTTGTTATTATGTATGCTTTGTTTAGTAAACCTAAGCAATAAGTCATTATAAACCATTTTCAAAATTCAATAATTGATAACTGCTAAGCATGTATAATAGGGATAGTTCATTTAAGTGTGTCTTGTTTTAAAATATTTTTTAATTTGGTTG
>JBMOJB010000080.1:0-15610 GCA_049316985.1 Saprospiraceae bacterium
GTTAATTTTCCGTTGTGGCGGCGTAAATGGCAATATACCTGTTTTTGAAATGATTCTTTGCCCTTGCTCGTTGAAGCAGAAAGAAGCGAAACCAGTCCCAAGTGTTGTTCCACCGGTACATTCAATAATATTAACCGGTCTAATAAAAGGGTAGAGGCTATCGGAAAGGTTCATTTGATCCGCTTTATAGTATTCATCTTTAGTGCTTCCTTTCGGTCGGATGTATGCGATTCTGACTTGTTTATTTAAAGTATTCCACTCTTTGTTATTCAATTCGCCCAACCAGGCTAAACCGACAACACCAATAGCAGAGCGATTTTTGCTTACTTTTTCGATTACTTCCATATTTCCGTTTTGGGCAGCAAATGAATTGACAGGCAATTGGCTCTTATTTATCAATGATAAAAAGTAGGTCGCTGTACTTGAGTTTGGTGCATCAAACAGTAGATTTATCTCTCCCAATTCATTTTTCTTTGATATTTGTGACCATTTTGTAGCAGCACCATCAAAGATTTTTATGACATCCTCATAAGATAGGAGAGAGTCGGGGTTTGCCTGATTTAAAATTATCGCAATTCCATCTTTGGCAATTGTCGTTACCCTCGGAACGATTTTTCTTGATTTAAAATAATCATTCTCGGCTTGATTTAATGGACGAGCAAGCACTACGATTTCAAAGGAGTCGTTGATGAATTGTTTGACTATGTCCAATTCAGGAGCGTAAGTAGCTGTAAATTTAGCATTTTTATATGTCTGTTCAAACATATACAATTCTGCCTCTATTGCGGGCTGAAGCGTAGCATCAATGCCAATTTTACTTTTACCATAAGTAGTATTTTCTTCAGGGAAAAATTTGCAGGCGCTGCCGACGCCAATAATTAGAGCCGGTACGACTAGTAATAAAAATTTATTCTTCTTCATCTTCTATTTTATCAATTGTAAAAACGCGGTACAATCGAAAAGCACCGTATGCAATCAGCATTACTGAAAAAGTTATTTTTACCGTTTCAGAATAATTTGAAAAAACAGGATTGTTTTTAATGTAAAATATCACAATTCCCATTACAATATACAGAATGCCGAGAGCGGCCTTAAAAAGTCGGATCAATTGATCGCTTCTGTCTTTAATCGACATAATTTACTTATTTGCTTTCTTTAGTGAGTAAAATAGTATCTACATTATTTCCACGTATCAGCTTATTCAATTCTGCAATATCCTTTTCTTTAATTTGTTTGAATTTCATCAGTTGTTCGTCTATCTTAAGTGTCAATTCAGCAGCAACAGCTTTTTGGGCATCTGTTGGCCGAAAATCACCTTGATACGCTCCACTCTTCACACTTAACAATTTATTGACTAGCCTTATTGGATAGTTGAGAAGGTCTTGACCACTTTTTGCTTTGGTTTGATAAAGTGCTTCTTCAATTTCGGTCATATTCTTTTGAATGTCTTTAACCTTAGAAAAAATGGGTTTGTATTTGATGGTATCTGACAGTCTTTCAGTAAATTCATTCAGTTGTTTTCGAAGATCTCTAATCGATATGATTGATTCGTGCGCTTCACTTGCTTTTTTATTACAATCCTGAATAAAATCAAATCGCTCCTTCAATTCTGCGACTGTCGTTGGATTTCTTTTATCGGCAAGTACTTGAAAAGTCGATTCTTCTTTAATGCCTTTTACTTTCAAAGTAACGAAATATTTACCAGGAATGGCTCTGGGCCCGCCCATCGATCCGTCCCACAAAATCATGCCGTCTACTTTTTTTCCTTCTTCATAGTACATATCCCAGTTGAACATGTTGGCACCGGATTTTACTTTTAATTTGTTTTTTTCTTCTTTTGCATAGGTAGAAAATTCTCTTATCAATGTTCCATTGCTTTCTGAAAAGCTCAAACTTATGCTATCTTTTTCAGCAACATTCTTGATATAGAAATGGACCATCGCTCCATTTGGATGGTTAGTTCCTTCAAATTTACTATTGTTGTAATTGTAGCCCGGCATGCTATAAGTAGACATTGGCTGATACAGCACAACTTCCTTTTCATTTGTTTTTTCATTAATCTGGTACAAAGGCGTAAGATCATCTATGATCCATAAGCTTCTTCCTTGTGTCGCAGCAATCAGATTGTTTTCTTTGATACACAAGTCTGTTATTGGTACGATGGGCAGATTTAACTGAAACGGTTGCCAGGAATCGCCATCATTGAAACTGATGTATAATCCCGTTTCTGTTCCTGCATATAGAAGACCCGGCCGTGTAGGGTCAGCCCGAATAACTCTTGTAAATGCATCCTCTTTAATTCCATCTACTATTTTAGTCCAGGACTCGCCGTAATTTTTGGTTTTGTATAAAAATGGTCTGAAATCGCCATGTTTGTACATTGTAGCGGCAATGTAACATCCACCATCATTTAGTGGGTCAGGTTCGATGGAATTGATCATAATCCATTCCGGTAAATTCTTAGGAGTTACATCGGTCCATTTATTTCCACCGTCACGCGAAACATGAACCAGGCCATCATCTGTACCGACCCAAAGCAGATCTTTTACCCTGGGAGATTCAGCAGTTGCAAATATGGTACAATAGTATTCAACGGTAGTATTGTCTTTGGTTATGGGTCCACCGGAAGGTCCTAATTTGGTTTTGTCGTTTTTGGTTAAGTCCGGACTTATTAAATTCCAGGTCTGCCCCTCATTATAAGTTGCATGCAAATGATTTGAGGCAGCATAAAGTTTCTTTGGGTTGTGGGGAGAAAAGAAAATAGGCGCATTCCACTGGAATCTGTATTTGGAAGCGTCTGCTCCGGCACCGATCGGACTATCCGGCCATACATTGATACTTCTTTCCTGTCCATTATTATGGTCTTTTCGAGTTAGGTAGCCACCGTAGCTGGTTCCATATACAATATCCGGATTCAAGGGGTCAGGAGCAATATGAGCAGATTCTCCACCTGCTGTAATACTCCAATCTCGATCGCCGATACTCCCGCCATCCGTGCGGTGGGGAACCCGTATTGTTGAATTATCCTGTTGCGCAACGTAAATGTTGTATGGGAATTTATTGTCAGTAATTACTCGATAAAATTGTGCAGTGGGTTGATTGTGATAGGTGCTCCAGGTTTCTCCTCCATCGTAGGTTGTTTGAGCACCACCATCATCACCAATGATCATGCGTAGTGGATTATCCGGATCAATCCAAAGGTCATGGTGATCGCCATGAGGGGCATTGTACATCTTAAAATTTCTTCCGCCGTCTGTTGATTTACCATAAGATACATTCATTACATAGACAGTATTCTCGTTCTTGGTATCGGCATATATTCTGGAGTAATACCAGGCTCTTTGTCTTAATTCCCTGTTTTCATTGACTTTGCTCCAGGTTTTTCCGGCATCTGAAGATTGAAAAATACCTCCGTTTTCGTTTTCAATTATGGTATACACTTTATCGCTATTGACAGCAGACACAGAAATTCCACTAATTCCCCAGGTTCCTTTGGGTAAACCGTCGGCGGTAGAAATATTTGTCCAGGTATTACCAGCATCTACACTTTTCCAAATTGCTGAACCATCACCACCACTGGAAAACTCCCAGGGTTTTCTGCGGAATTTCCAGGTAGAAGCGAACATTACTCGTGGATTAGAGGGATCGAAACATAAATCTACGGCACCTGCATCTTCATTTGCGAAGAGCGTTTTTTTCCATGTCTTTCCTCCATCTTCAGACTTAAATACGCCTCTTTCCGGATTGGATTTGTATGGATTACCCATTGCCGCTACAAATACTATATCCGGATTCTTTGGATGAATTCTGATTCTGCTGATGTTTCTGGTTTCGGGCAAGCCCATATTCGTCCAGGTTTTTCCGGCATCTGTAGTTTTCCAGATTCCATTCCCTGAGGATATATTTCCTCTTATGGTCTGTTCGCCCATTCCAGCATATATGATATTGTTGTCTTCGTCACTGATAGCAATAGCACCTACCGATCCGCCAAAAAAACCATCTGATATATTTGACCAGGATCTACCTCCGTCAGTTGAACGCCAGACACCACCACCTGTGGCACCGAAGTAAAACAGATTAGGTTTGCCCTTGACTCCTGCCACAGCGCAGGAACGCCCTCCTCTGTAGGGTCCGATACTTCGCCATTGCACTGAATTGTATAGCTTCTCATCATAAATGCCAACTTTGTCGGCATTTTTTTGTGCGAAAGCAGGTGAAAGCATCGAAGTGCAAAATGATAGTAGAATAAGTATTTTTTTCATTAAAGATTCTTTTAGTAGGAGAACTGGCAAAGATAAAATTAATTTTAGTTTGTTTGCTGTCTGTATTGATGAAATGCGTTAGCAAATGACATAAAAAAAGCCTAAAATATCACAGTGCAATATTTTAGGCGATTCAAAGCAAACCAATTCACTTTGTAAAAAACTCCAAATTAGTAGAAAAACTATCCAACTGTATTGCTGTATAGGATATAGATAAGAACCAATAGAAACAAAGTAATTGCTGCAGTCCACGTTAAAAATTTCTTTGCATCTTTCTGATCCTGTTCATTAAGCACTTTTTTGGACGGTTTACCAGTTAATTTTGACATATAATAAATGTTTATGATAAAAAAAATACATTAATTGATGTTCTATTTGATTGCAATTTTACTTATTTTATGTGACTTTTGCAAAGTTTATAAAAAAAATAATTTTAAATGTTGAGAATTGGTCTCATGTCTGATACGCATAGCTATCTACATCCTAAAGTGTTCGAGTATTTCGGCGAATGTGATGAGATCTGGCATGCCGGTGATATAGGAAACATTAGTGTGGCAGATCAATTAATGGCATTCAAACCCTTTTTTGCTGTTTATGGAAATATAGATGTGAATACCGACGCTTCCTGGCGTTTTCCACTTGATTTACACCTCGAACGCGAAGGATTGAAGGTCTATATGACGCATATTGGCGGTTATCCCGGAAAATACAATGCGAGAGCAAAGAAAATTTTATTGGCTAATCCGCCTGATTTATTTATAAGTGGTCACTCGCATATCCTTAAAGTAATGAGAGATTCTGCAATTGGTACTTTGCATATCAACCCCGGTTCTTGCGGCATCGAAGGTTGGCATCGGGTCTGTACTTTGATAAGATTCTCTATAGATAAAGGAGAAATAAAAGATTTGGAGGTAATCGAATTGGGTAAAAAGTGACTACAGCTTTTTTTTCAAAACAAATGCTTTGAGGATACTATGATCTTTCTTCAAGAATAACTTCTTGTCAAGCCAAAGAATTAGCTCAGTCAGTTTTCCTACAAGCGGATCTCCAAATGCTGGTCGGTAGGAAATAGATTTATTTCGATCGGTTTCGGCCAGGTTGGATGCATTTTTTTTAAAGATGGATTGTAACAAACCGGTCCAATACATTTCCAGAAATCCAACCAAATATCCGCTAAGACTGACATCTTCAATGATCTCCAATTGATATTTTTGACACCAATTTTTGAAATCGTTAACGTCTATCAAGTAATCGTGTCCGAAAGCATATGCACCCCAGGGCACTAAGCGTTCTCTTCCCAGCATTGATGAAATACGATTAATAGGGTCGTAGCTGAATGGAAAAGACCTGGAAGGAAATGTAAGAATTGCGATTTTGTCTGGTTTGAGCACCCGATAGATTTCTTGTAAAATACGATCAGCAGGTTCTCCAATATGTTCAATAACTTCCGAACAAACCACCAAATCAAAATGATTTTCCGGGAATATAAGCGCAGTAGCATCCGCTACGACGTAATTGATGTTGGTAAAACGTTGATTTGTAGCTTGTGCATGCGAAATGTCATCCGCATTAATGTCGCAAGCAATCAATTGTTTTGTATGTTGTGCAATTACCGGATCACCTTCACCTTCACCGCAACCCAAACTAAGTGCCCTTTCGTATCCGCCCGCTGTAAGCGCATATTTTTCAAGCGTTTTTTCTATCCATTTATACCTGCTTCTGTACACAGGAAATAGAAGTTTTAAATTCATTATGCTCCCATTTTACTCCGTTTCACCAGATACTGCTGCAATATTGGGCGGTATCCTTTATTGATATCTGCTTCAACATAGTCGATTTTATATTGTAAACACTTATGTTTTAAATCTTCCGTGAATTCAGAAATCTGCTTGATATAGTGTTCTTTGACTTGTTGCGGTTGCAGCATTACTTTCTCATTGGTTTCGATATCAATAAACAAATGAGGACGGTTGTCAAATTCAAAATCAAGCTCTTTGGAGCGATCCACAACATGAAATAAAATCACTTCATGCTTGTTGTGTTTCAAGTGTTGTAAGGCAGCGAATAATCTTTCGGGATCCGAAGCGCTGTCAAACATGTCACTGAAAATAGCTACTAAAGACCTTTTGTGAATACTTTCGGAGATTTGGTGCAGGGTTGCGATTGCATCTGTTTTTTTGTTTTCATGCTTTTCTTTTAGCAATTGTTCCAGATAGCTAAACATCATACGCAGATGCGTAGTGCTGGATTTGCAGACAGTATGGGTATGCACAGTGGAATCAAATACGCTTAGTCCAAATGCATCGCGTTGTTTGGCCATCAACTGCATCAAAGAAGCTGCAGCAATGACAGAAAACCCCATTTTATTATCCTCGTAGTAATTATCGATTTTCTTTGGAAAATACATAGAAGATGAAGCGTCGATTACTACCTGACAGCGAAGATTAGTCTCCTCCTCATATCTTTTGCTGAACATTTTGTCCGTTCGGCCGAATACTTTCCAGTCGATATTTTTGGAGTGTTCTCCGGGATTATATAGTCTATGTTCAGCGAATTCCACGGAAAAACCATGGAAAGGTGATTTGTGCAATCCGATAATAAAGCCTTCAACGACCTGACTTGCGAGTAAGTCCAGGTTGCCCAAAGGGATCTTGGAATCTATTCCTATACTATTGAATTTTAATTTTTCCATCTGAAGATTAACGCTCGTTTCACACTTTTTGTTTCGTCTACTTACTACTACAAACCAATTCTTATAGGCTCTATTTCGATTTGTGTGGGTAAACGAGTTTTCGAAGCTTTTTGTAGTTGTAATTTGCCTGCCTTTCCGGTAGGCAGGAAAATTTGAGGATTTGAAAATTTGAAAATAATTTCAAATCAACTTCATTGATTTCATCCGTTGTTACGTCTCAAAAATTATCTTACTTTTAACGTAAATACTTGATTGTCTTTTCAAAAGTAAGTCCGAAAATATGGAACAAAGCTATAAAGGAATCCAAGAAAGAGCTCCGAAAGAGTTCAATTTATTTTCAAATTTTCAAATTTTCAAATCATCAAATTTGAATGCCCCTAGCAAGGAAAATTCAGCTACCCACACAGAACATCATAGAGCCATCTTATTTATCGATCTGAAAGCAAAAGTGAATTTTTTTATCTCTAAAATCTTCCGGAATTGACATAGCAGTGATATCTTTTATCTTTGTACTTTTAATCGAAGGAGCATCCATCTTAAATCTTCTGAAATTGGTTGAAAAATACAATCTGCCACCGGGATTCAAGATATCCAAAGCTTGATTGATCAATTCCACATGGTCACGTTGAATATCAAGCACATCTGTCATCCTTTTTGAATTGGAGAATGTAGGTGGATCCATTATAATGATATCGAATTTGGTGTGATCCGGAGGTTCCTGTAACCATACTTTGACATCATCTTGAACAAAATAGTGTTTTTCAGGGTCGTACAATCCATTTAATTCTAAATTATCAACAGCCCAGTTGAGGTAGGTGGCAGAGAGATCAATGGTAACAACCAATGCTGCTTCTCCCGATGCTGCATATACCGAAAATGAACCGGTATAGGCAAATAAATTCAACACATTTTTATCTTTTGCTTGAATTTTTACCAACTCTCGCAAGGGGCGATGATCAAGGAACAGACCTGTATCGAGGTAATCAGATAGATTTATTTTGAATTTTAGTCCATTTTCCTGCACGACCATTTCAAAATGCTCTTCTGCACCCGTTTTTTCATACTGCGTTTTTCCTTTTTGTTGTTTTCTCGTTTTAAAAAAAATCTTATCAATGGTCGTTTCAGTTTGCAGGGCGATTGCCGTTATGCAGCGATTGAACCATTCTTCTCGTTCTTCCGGCTCCATATAATAACCCGTTTCATATTCGCTGATGTAAAGGCATGTATCATACCTATCAATTGCAAAAGGGAATTGTGGGATATCGTGGTCGTAAATTCTGTAACAACTGATTCCTTTTCGACGGGCCCATTTTGTAATGTGTTTGTACATTTTTGCCAGCCTGTTGGCAAACATTTCTATATCGGTCATTGTGTGTTTTAGTATTGAAAAGCAAAGTTATGCTTATCAATTAACAATTAACAATTAACAATTGTTAATTATCAATGATCAACTATTAATGATCAATGTTCAATGATTAGGGACTTGGTAATTGTGGTGCTGCCATTCTCAAATTGAAGGGAATGAAGACCGCTGGGCAAGTTGCTAATATCAATCTGCTCAGACAATTTGCCGGAGTATATCGTTTGGCCCAAAACATTACTGATTTTCAGTTGCCAATTTTCATTTCTTTCTGGTATATTGCAAAAGTGAATGGATTGATTGGCTGGATTCGGGTAAAATTGAAAATCAGGTGCTTTGCCTGTTTCATTAGTAGCGGTAGTTCTTATCAGATTGAGGCGGATGAGTGGTATCATCGGATAGTCAAATCCTCTTAAGGAATAACTTTTTTCGTTGCCACTTTTCAAACCTGAGAAATATCTATCGCTATTTAGTAATTTGCATGCAATCCGATTGCTCTGATAGAATAGGGTATCATTGGCATAAATCCGCATCCCGCTATCAGTGTATTTGGGGTCGAATTCGACCACGGCAAAATACGTCGTTTTACTTTCCAGCGGTATTCCACGACTGGAATTCTGGATATTGAGCAAAGGTAAAGTGAGGATCCCATTTAGATCTGCACTTTTGAAAGTGTAGCTGTTTTTGGCTAATAATTCCAATTCGGCAGGTTCGGCATCCTCATTGTTGTTTGCGTTAATGAATTTGTAAAGTTTCACGTATACCTTTTCTGATTCTAAAAATCGCCCGATGTCAATGGAATATCCAAAAGTAATTGAGGAAGCTTTAACTGTAGTGCCATCGTTGATGTAAAAAAAATTTCCCCATTCCCATTTTGCTAATTCATCATTTAAAAATGCGGGTGCATTGGAAAAATTGGTAATTCCATTCTCTTTTTGAAAAGCGGTATCGCTGAGTAAGAATGGAAAATAATAGGAATTATCGAGCGGTTCGTTCTCATTGCAAACCGAAGTGCTTACTTTGTATTCACCCCTATAGGCTGGAATGGAAGCCTGGGGCAGAAATGTTTTTCCCAACGGCAAATCTTCTTTGATTTCACCTGCAGCCATTTTTTCGATAATTTGTTCATCGTGGAATAATAATGTGTTACTTTTATTTTCATATATGTTGACTTCCAGTTTCACATTCTCGATATTAGCTACACCACGATTGGCAATGGAAGCCATGAAGGGAAAGGCTTCTAGCTGGGAAATAGGTGTGTACATGTTTTGTGGGATACCATACTGGTCATCCAAGATTGCCAAATCGCATTTTGGATGTGGATCTGTATTCCAAAGTTCTAAATTGTCGATCTGCCAACCATTGCCATAGGAAAACTCGGGTTTGATGTAGTGAAAGGCTAACCATATTTTGTTTTTACCGGCAGCAAACTCACTGAGATCGAGAATAACTTTTTCAGGATTTC
Organism: Saprospiraceae bacterium; assembly: GCA_049316985.1. Classification (GTDB taxonomy): domain Bacteria; phylum Bacteroidota; class Bacteroidia; order Chitinophagales; family Saprospiraceae; genus CANHEE01. Next base: position 9,780 of record JBMOJB010000080.1, read on the forward strand.
GTACTTTAAAAGGGGAGGGACGGCGATTGGGAAATTCCAAAGGAAATAGGTCTTCATACAATTCGAAAGCATCCCATTGCAGAGAATCAGAACTGACTTCCACGAGGACCTGGTCGTTATCACCTTTTCTAAAAAGATTTTCAAATTTTAAAAAAATCTTAGAATGATCCGTAAAATTAAAAGGTTGTGAGACAATTCTTTGATCGATGCGAGGTTCAAAAGCTCGATTATTTACGAAAGAATTAATCATTAACCAGACGCTGTCGGGTGGAGTACTTTGAAGGGGAATATTGATCCGAAATTTGTCAGCTGGAAATGTGCTTGTCGTGCAGAAAAACCAATTGTATCTTGCTGTATCGCGATACCAGTTTCTCCAGTTGTTGAAGTGTTCTAAATTGTCGCTATAAATTCTGCCTGAAGTTCCTGATTGGGCAAACAAGCCGGTAAAGCTAAAAGCGAACAAAATGAAAATGATATATCGTTTTTGCATAGCATTGAACTCTTGTTATTCTTCAAAAATAAAACATTTTTTTAGAATAGCAAATAACTTTACCATAAATAAGACATACTACTCAGAAACAGCAGTTGACATGGATTTCCACAAAGTAAAAGGGATCAAAAAATGGGGTACACGAACAAGCATTTCATGAAAATACTGTCGTACGCTGATCTCCCACATTTCGGGATGCCAATTGCACCAAAGTCTGGCAACAGTAGTCATAAAACCCCAAATGATAAAATAATAAATGCTGAAATGAGTTACTTTTTTGCTGTAAATAAAAATTGAAAAAGTAATATCAATATATCCGACCAGCAACAATAAATTCTTGGCCGCGGATTCATTTAAGTGAAAGCCGGACATGGTGTACGAAATATACGAGCTTGGTATCGCATAAAATCCAATAGCATATAAACCATGTGAAAAAAATACCAAAGCAATCAATGTTCTTGTCAAGCGATCTATCTGTATGCTATTAAGAAATGGATATAGCAATAGCATTAGTGGACTTCCCCATTGTAAAGCATATTCAAGAAATTCAGTAGCACGATAGGATTTGTCTTTAGCGTACAGGAAGTACATTAAAATAAGACTAAATAGTCCAATCCAAATTAGTGCCTTTAAAAACAATTGTACTGTTTTGTTTATTTTAAGCTTATAAGCAAGCACAATTGAACTCAGTGCACAGGAGAAAAACAAAAGACCTGTTAGCTTAGATAGTAGTGCGATCCTATTTTCCAGATTAAAATCATTCGTCCAGTTTTCCCAACTAATAGATAAATAATTTTCAACAATAGGCTTCATTAAGTTCTCATCCCACAATAATATGCGAATAGGAGAATCAGATACAAACATCTGCATGCCTCTTGCTGCAAATACTATAGCGCTAGACCAGCCGATGATTTTGTATATTGAGGGAAACTTCATAGTAACAAAACGCAATAATATTAATATATGTTATGAATAATGACATATAGTTGTATTTTTGCTCGCTTTTCTCGAGGGGTGCTTGAAATGAGAGGTTATTTCTTCTTTTCTTGCTGAGATTATACCCATTGAACCTGTGCAGATAATGCTGCATAGGGATTATTAACCGCGCTTCCAAAATCCATTTTGGATGAGCACATTTCTTTGATTGATGAGAATAATTATTACTATTATTTTTTTACAACTTCCCTTAGTACTACTTCTGGCACAACAAGATACCATTTCAGACAGTGTCTTAAAAGAATTAATGGTTAAAAGCTCCTGGGCAAATGATCAAAATCCCGTAACCCATAAAAACATTTCAAAAGAGGAGCTCAATCGAAACGATTTTGCGCAGGATATGCCATATCTTTTGCAGCTTACCCCCTCCGTAGTTGTAACCAGTGATGCCGGAACAGGTATAGGGTACACTGGAATCCGAATAAGAGGCACAGATCCGACCAGGATTAATGTGACAATTAACGGTATTCCCTTCAATGATGCGGAGAGTCAGAGTGTGTACTGGGTCAATATTTACGATATCGCGGGTTCGACCGATCAGGTACAGATTCAAAGAGGTGTGGGCAGTTCGACCAATGGTGCGGGAGCATTCGGTGCTACTATCAATTTAAATACCAATCATTTACATGAAAAGGCTTATGGCGAGGCGGTCGCTACCTTATCTTCATTTGCAACACGTCGACGCTCAGTTCGCTGGGGTACAGGCCGATTGAAAGGTGGATTTAATTTTGAAGGACGATGGTCACATGCTACAAGTGCAGGCTATATGGACCGCGCGCGAGCAAATTTGCTTTCCTCTGAGATTACTGCATCTTGGTTGCTCAAAAATGCTTCGCTTAGATTTAATTTATTTTCAGGATCAGAAATTACTTACCAATCCTGGAATGGAGTGCCTGCGCAATATTTGCAATCCAACAGAACATACAATTCGTCCGGTACTGAAAAACAAGGCGAACCTTATGATAATCAGATCGATAATTACTTTCAGAAAAACTTTCAGCTCCTATACAATCAGCAAATCAATAACAAATGGTCTTCTAGTCTTGCATTGCACCTTACTCGAGGATTTGGGTATTTTGAAGAGTATAAGGCAGCACAACACTACAAAAATTACGGCCTTCCCAATATTGTTTTTTCTAACGATACGCTGAAAGAAACGGATTTGATCAGACGTCGCTGGCTCGACAATTGGTTTTACGGTGGCGTATACGGCTTCGAGTACCGCGGATCAAAAATCAACCTGACGATTGGCGGTGGTCTCAATCACTACACGGGCAGGCATTTTGGTGAAATCATCTGGGCACAGAATTTACCAGTTGGAGTTCAGAGTGGGCACAAGTGGTATGACAATACTGCTGACAAAACGGATTTTAATACCTATGTTAAAGCCACATACCAGTTTTCTGATCGTATTTCCGGATATGCGGATATGCAGGTCCGCGCCTTACATTACGAGTTCATTGGAAAAGACAGAAATGCGAAAGATCTTGAACAAGCGGTAAATTTGATCTTTTTCAATCCGAAACTGGGACTTAACTACAGGATAAATGACAAGTTAAGTGCATATTCCTTTTTTGGTGTTGCCAATAGAGAACCCAATCGCCAGGATTTCGTAAATTCCTCCATTGTGAGTCGACCAAAGCCTGAGCATATGAATAATCTTGAGATAGGGGTAAAAGGTGGAGAAAAGAAGCTAAATTACAGTGCGAATTTTTATCTCATGTCTTACAGAAATGAACTGGTGTTGACTGGTCTTTTAAATGATGTTGGAGATTTTACAAGGGTAAATGTGCCGCGTAGTTACCGGGCGGGCATTGAATTAGATGCATCCTATTCATTCTGGAAAAAATTTGCACTCGCAGCCAACTTAACCTTATCACAAAATAAAGTGAAAGAATTTTCAGAATATGTGGACAATTGGGATACTGGATTGCAAGACAAGATTGTCCACAAAAACACTAATCTCCTGTTTTCTCCCAATGTTATCGGTGCCGCACAATTTTCATATAACTTCTTCGAAAAAAATAATCGTAAAGCGAGTATCGAGCTGAGGAGCAAGTTGGTTGGAAAACAATACATTGACAATACCTCTGACGAAACTGCTGCATTGAATAGCTATGTTCAGCATGATCTTGTGCTTAATTTTATCACCACAAAACGCAAATTTGGTGATGTAGATTTTTCTTTGGTCATGTTCAACGCACTTAACAATAATGTCATCAGCAATGCGTGGGTCTATCGCTATTCAACCGCATCCAATCCAATCAATGGCGACATTTATTCCGTTAATGGAAGGAGCAACAACGTGTACAATCAGATTGGATATTTCCCTCAGGCATTTCGGAATTTTTCCATGACGATGCGCTTGAGATTTGATTAGGTGTTCGGTTGGTCGATTAGTCAGCTAGTCGATTAGTCAGCTAGTCGATTGGTCAGTTGGTCGGTGAATTTGGTCTTTTTTTGTTAAGTTGTTGAAGCTACGGCCTGATGGCCAGTAGGTTTAGTTGTTGAGATTTATTTTGTGTAAATTGTTATTGATCATTGATCATTAAACATTAAACATTGATCATTAAACATTGATTTTTGATTTTTGATTATTATTAAAATTTTTTATGAAAAAAGTGGTTTTAGGAATTGTTATTGTAATTGGCTTTTTAACTGTCCTCTATTACAGTGGTCCGCGGCCGATGACGCCTTCGTTGAAAGTAAAATTGAATGAAGTGGGGCGTTCAGATATCAACATGCTTGAAGAGCAGATTAATTACCATGAACTCAAAACCATCGGTATCCGGCTCGATAATCAGGCGCGCATTGTTTGGGCAGATTCCAGTAAAAAACGAAAGACGCCTTTTGCAGTGGTGTATCTGCATGGCTTCAGCGGCAGTCAGTTTGAAGCTGCTCCATTACATACAGAATTCGCTCATCGGTATGGCTGCAATTTGTTCTTAGCGCGACTTGAAAGTCATGGGATTGAGACTGACAATAATTTGCTGGATGTTACGCCCGATAAAATGTTGGCTTCTGCTCGCGATGCCGTAAATATTGGTTTGCAACTGGGGGAAAAAGTAATCCTGATGTCTACCTCAACAGGTTCCACTTTGTCACTGATTATTGCTGCTCAAAATCCTGAATTACATTCCTTGATCATGTATTCACCTAATATCGCCATTGCAAAACCTGAAGCGGCGCTGATGGACAAACCTTGGGGGCTAAATATCCTCAGATGGGTACATAAAGGGGATAATTTTCATCAATTTGATCAAAAAGATATTGATGAATACACGATAAAATACTGGACATGGAGATATAGAATTGAAGCTTTGGTCGCGCTGGAGTCACTGATTTCCAATGGAATGATCGAAGAAAATTTTAAAAATGTGAAATGCCCGGTGTTTGTCGGTTGTTATTACAAGGATGAAGACAATCAGGATAAGGTAGTGTCGGTTGAAGCGATGGAAGAAATGTTTTTGGCCTTAGGCACACCTGAGGATCAAAAAAGAATGATCAAATTTCCGGAAGTCAAGGCGCATGTCATCGCTTGTAAACAGCGCTCAAAAACATACGAAGAAGTACAAAAAGAAACATTTGCCTTCGCTGAACAAATTCTCAAACTACCTGTCGTAAACCCATGATATACGAATTTAAAGGATTTATACCCGTTATCCATGAAAGTTCATTTGTACATCCGCAGGCTGCTGTCAGTGGGAATGTGATTATCGGTAAAAATGTGTACATCGGCCCTGGAGCAGCCATTCGTGGTGATTGGGGAGGAATTGTTATTGAAGATGGTTGTAATGTACAGGAGAATTGTACGGTGCACATGTTTCCCGGCATCACCGTAATACTACACGAAGGTGCACACATCGGTCATGGTGCCATTATTCATGGAGCCCAGATTGGAAGGAATTGTCTGGTTGGCATGAATGCTGTCATCATGGATAATGCCGTCATTGGAGATGAATGCATCATAGGTGCTTTGAGTTTTGTCAAAGCAGACGAAATATTCGAAACCAGAAGTCTAATCGTAGGCAATCCTGCCAAAGTCATTAAAAAAGTCAGCGATGAAATGATCAACTGGAAAACAAAAGGCACAGCGTTGTATCAGCATTTGCCAGCTGAAATGCACGCGCATTGGAAACCCTGCGAACCACTTCGCGAAATTCCAAATGACCGACCGGCTCAGGAGAAGTTGTACGATACGTGGAATACGATTTCTAAGAAATAGTTAATCTACAAATTGAGCGGCAAGGTAAATTCAATTTATTGCTGTTTAATTAACGTTTCTGAGAATTATATTTTTAAATTGAATAGATATCTAATTCATCTCAAAAAAACAACTTAATAA
>JBMOJB010000081.1:0-15587 GCA_049316985.1 Saprospiraceae bacterium
CGGACTAGGGGAGAAAACCATCAAGTGGTTCGGTGTATTGCGTCCATTTGATCCTACGGGGTTATAAAATGAAATAGTAGAAGGATTATTGGAGAATTCATTTAGTTTTGAACTTGTCTCTGTTATATTTTGTTTGACTCATTTATAAGATGATAACTCTCATTATATTTCATTTGGAGGTATTTACAGTTGTAGTTATCTTTGCGAAATTTTTTAAATCAGTAAATTATTAAGATGAAAGTGTTAGATGCAACACCAACCTCAAAAAAGGCAGAACAGCAGGACCTGATCTTCATTATGGAGAACTGGCAATCAATGGTAAAGAAATATCAGAATCCCGATATGAAAATTGCCATTCCGCAAATGATTACGTCATTTGGTCCTTTTTTATTGGTTTGGGTTATTATGTACATGACATTGGGCTATTCTATTTTCCTAACATTAGGGCTTGCTTTTTTGAATGCCTTTTTTCTGGTTCGTATTTTCATTATCCAGCATGATTGTGGACATCAGTCCTATTTCAAATCCCGAAAATGGAATGATGCTGTTGGATTTGTCTGTAGTCTGTTTAGTATGATACCATACAAATACTGGGCTAAGTCACACAATTATCACCATGGCCATAACGGACAACTCGAGGAAGATAGCAGGGATATTGGAGATGTTACACTTTACACTGTAGAAGAATTTAAAAAAATGACGCCATGGCAAAGATTCAAATATCGCGTTTACAGGATGCCCATCGTTTTATTTGGAGTTGGATCTTTGTATTACATAATGGTGCACAATCGGCTGCCATTCATCAAAAAAGCAGGATGGGAAAACGCACGGTTGGCTTTGGTATGGAGTAATATATCTATAATTGCTTTGTATGGTTCGATTATATGGGCCTTTGGACTAAGCGTTTTTCTTAAGATCAATCTCCCTATTGTCGGTTTTTTTGGAGTAATCGCCGTTTGGTTCTTTTACGTACAACATCAACACGAATATTCGTACAAGCAGTGGAGACAAAATTGGAATTACGTACTATCAGCCCTGAGAGGCAGTACTTTTTACAAGCTTCCTGCTGTTGTACAATGGTTAACGGGAAATATCGGTATTCATCATATTCACCATTTGAGCTCGCTGATTCCCAACTATAATTTGCAAAAGTGTCAAGATGAAAATCCTGTGTTTCAAAAATATATTACAACGGTTACATTTTGGGAAAGTCTGAGGTACATGAGTCATAAATTGTGGGATGAGCAAGAGCAAAGAATGATTACCTTCAGGGAGTTTTATAGTAAATATAAATAGATAATGGGAGAATAATGATTCCACCAATGCAGGTGGAATCATTATTATTTTATGGTTGGACAGTCATCAGCGTAAACCGTTACAATCATCGTTATTTCGCTCGCGCTTGTAATCTTGTCTATTTTCATAAAGAAGCCTTTTTCAAGTTCTTTGTCTTCTCCTATTTTGAATTCATCTTTTCGTGATTCAATGGCATTTCCCCATAATGAAAAAGGTTGGTATTCTGGCGATGCAGCTCCAATTTTCTTAAATTCATCGATGGCCTTCTGTATCCACATCGCATCAGAATACGATTGGAGTGACGGATTTTCATAAATAAATGAAAACTCTTGCTTTATATCATTACAACCCGTCTGTACAATTTGAAGTTTTGTTCTGTCTTTAAAGGTAACCAATTCAACCCCAGCATCTGAAGTCATTGTAAAGTTATGACCAGAGACAAAGTCAGGAATATTTTTAATGAAAATTGGTGCAGGTTTGCCGCATTTGCAGTCTGAGAATGGTTTTTTGTCTGCGATATCTGTCGTTTTGTTTTTGCAATTAAAAAGAAATAAAGCAAAACTTAAGAAGTACAAGGTTTTGAAATTCATAAGTGGTAGATTTTAGCAGTTAATGATAATTTATTTTCCCAAAATGGTATTTGTTGTAAAAATTCAATCTATTTAGTTAGTATTTTTTTTTAATTTTAATTAAAAAAGTAGCAAGATAAATAAAAACCTTTATCTTTGCGCTGCAATTCAAAATAGTCTGCGTTTTTACTTCTGAGGCTCATTGCTCTCGTTAAGTATTTCCAATTTAAACAAATCCATTACACGCATAAATAGTCTTTATTTCAATCGAAATATTGCGTTAATAGCGACAAATATCTTTACGCTCACATTGATACCATTTCCCTTTTGACAAAAAATATAAATTTCCAAAATATATGTACAACATTCTGCAATTGAATGATATGCTGGTTCCTGAATTAAAGGATATAGCAGAAAATCTCAATATTGAAGGTGCGAAGAAGCTAAGTAAAACTGATTTAATTTACAAAATTCTGGATGCTCAAGCTTTGAATAAGGACGCGAAGCCAATTGCTGAGCCAAAAGTTCACAAAGAAGCCAAAGAAAAAGTTCGACGTGAAGTACCTTCAAAAGGTTTTGAATCTAACGAAGAACCTGTAATTAAGCAAAAGGTAACACCCGCCGCTAACCTTAAGGTTAAAATGCGACCAAGAAAAGCAAAGGAAGATGGGGTCGATAGTAATGATGATATCCCGACTATTGAAGAAACTACTCGCAATACCAAACCTCTCCACAATAGCAGCAAAAGAAATCAGCCCAATCTTAGTGTAAAAAAGGAAGATGTTTTCAATTACGAAGAAGACGTACGTTCTGTTGTACAACAAGTTGGGACAGTAGTTGTAAGTGATGACGATGATGATGACGAAATAATTATAAGTAGAGTAGCTATACCTACTAATGAAGAAATTGTCAAACCTGAAACCCAAGAGCCACAGCCGGTTGATCCTGTTGTAGAACGAGTACCAACTGCAGAACGTCGCCCTACACCGGTGCAAGCCTTCAATATTGAGTTGGATGGACTTATTGAGGGGGAAGGTGTGCTTGAAATGATGCCGGATGGATATGGTTTTTTGCGCTCTGCGGATTACAATTACCTGACTTCGCCGGATGATATATACGTTTCTCCATCACAAATCAAGTTGTTTGGTTTGAGAACCGGTGATACAGTAAGGGGTGCGATTCGCCCGCCTAAAGAAGGTGAAAAGTACTTTGCATTGTTACGGGTTTCCAAAATCAATGGACTAGATCCCAAAGACATAAGAGATAGAGTTCCATTTGATTATCTAACTCCCTTGTTTCCTTCTGAAAAATTAAATCTTTGTACATCTCCTACCGGGAAAGACTATGGTACAAGAATGATTGATTTGTTTACGCCGATCGGTAAGGGGCAAAGGGGTCTGATAGTAGCGCAACCTAAGACTGGAAAGACATATTTGTTGAAGGATGTTGCGAATGCGATTGCAAGAAATCATCCGGAAGTATATTTAATTATTTTGCTTATTGATGAACGACCTGAAGAGGTAACCGACATGAAGCGCAGTGTGAATGCAGAAGTGGTCGCTTCCACTTTCGACGAGCCTGCAGACCAACATGTTCGGGTAGCCGGTATTGTTCTTGAAAAAGCGAAGCGATTAGTTGAATGTGGCCATGATGTTGTAATTTTGTTGGATTCCATAACCCGTTTGGCAAGGGCATACAACACAGTTGCTCCGGCAAGTGGGAAGGTGCTTTCTGGTGGAGTTGAAGCTAACGCACTACAGAAGCCTAAGAAATTTTTTGGAGCAGCCAGAAAAATTGAAAATGGCGGATCGCTTACTATTCTTGCGACTGCCTTGATTGATACAGGTTCGAAAATGGATGGAGTGATTTTTGAAGAATTTAAAGGTACTGGTAACATGGAATTGCAATTGGATCGGAATCTTGCCAATCGCAGGTTGTTTCCAAGTATTGATCTTACAAAGTCAAGCACACGCCGTGATGATCTTTTGTTGGATAAAGATACGATGATGCGAATGTATATTCTAAGAAATCATTTGGCGGACATGAAGCCTGAGGAAGCGATGGACTTTTTGCTTAAACAAATGAATGGCACACAAAATAACCATGAATTCTTGGTAGCCATGAACGGATAAAGCTTAAATTGGCTGCGTTTTTTAGTTGTTGTCGAATAAATTTTTTAAAAAATTTGACAACTATTAAAAAAGCGTGTAACTTTGCGACCATTTTTAAAATATTATTTATAAATAGAAGGTAAAAAACTGTACTATACAATGAAAAAGGACTTACATCCATCTAATTATCGCACTGTAGTCTTCAGAGATATCTCTGTAGATGAGACATGGCTAGGCCGCTCTTGTGCTAATTCAAAAGAATCCGTAAAATGGGAAGACGGAAATGAATATCCATTGATAAAAGTGGAGATTTCAGCTTATTCTCATCCATTTTTTACCGGTAAAATGAAATTTGTCGATACCGCAGGACGTATTGATAAATTCAACAAGAAATTTGCCAAGTTTTCAAATTAATTTCGCAATTTTATTGCAAATCAGCTAAAGGGCAAGGTGGTTCAGATTTTTATAAGCATCAATTTTTTTTAGAATAATATTGGTAAATTATATTATTTCAAAATAAATTAAATGAAAATCTAAACCTTTTTGCCCTTTGCCTTTTGTGCCAAGGCAAATAATGAAGAATATCATCTTACTTGATAGCGAAATTCGCAATCATCTTCTTCCTTTAACGTATACCCGCCCAATTGCTGAGCTTCGCTGCGGCATTCTTACTATTAGTCAAAAGTGGGAGCTTGCACTAAAAGGAATGGCATCGCACATAACAGAAAATTATCTCTCTGAAAAATTCCCGCTAGTACCAAGTGATGATAACCTGGTCATCGATGGCTCTGTTCTCCCCACAACTGCATTTTGCGAAAAGTTAACACAACTTGATTTTGGTCAGGCTTTACTTCGTGACGGTAAGTTATTAGCTATCCGAATAAATAGAAAGCAATTGATTGATTTTATTCAAAATCAAAGTTTTAATCATAATGGCACTGAAATTGACATACCAATTATATCTATTTCCAGAATCTGGCATCTTTTTCAACAAAATAGGGAAGAATTGCTCTCCGATTTTGAACGGCTAACAAAAGACAAAAAATCATCCCCGCTCGCAGATACAAATCAGTTGATCGGAGATCCCTCGAGAATTTTCATTGAAGAGGGAGCAAGTGTGGAGTGCTCGATATTAAATGTGACAGATGCACCTATATATGTTGGCAAGAATGCTGAAATTATGGAGGGTTGTATGATTAAAGGAGGTTTAGCATTATGCGATAATGCTCAGTTGAAGATGGGAACGAAAATATATGGTGTAACAACTATAGGTCCGGGATGTCGAGGTGGGGGAGAAATTTCCAACTCTATTATGCAGGCAAATTCCAACAAAGGGCACGATGGTTTTCTTGGAAACTCAGTTGTAGGCGAATGGTGCAATCTGGGAGCCGATACAAATACTTCAAATCTCAAAAATACCTATGAGGCTGTTAAAATATGGAGTTATGAGGAAAAGAGATTTGTACAATCAGGGCAGCAGTTTTTAGGATTGATAATGGGAGACCACTCAAAAGCCGGGATAAATACTATGTTCAACACAGGGACAGTTGTTGGCGTTGCTTCTAATATTTTTGGATCTGGATTTCCACGCAACTTTTTGCCATCTTTTGCCTGGGGTGGACATGAAGGTTTGACAACGCACAGATTTGAGCAAGCAGTCAGAACAGCAGAAATTGTATGTGCAAGGAGAAATATTAACTTTGGTAAGTTGGACAGTAAGATTTTAAGACATATTTTTGATGCAACAATCGAGGAGAGGGTCTGGGATTATAAAAGACCATAATTTATTGTAATTGTTAAATCATCTTTATACCCTTTTAAACAGCAGCAATCTGATGCAGCAAGTTATTCAAGAACAGAAAATGGTAATGCCCTCGATTAATAATGACACGCTAAAATGCATCGAAAAGGTGTCGGTTTGGAAAAGAGCTTTGAGTTATTTCTATCCTGTAAAGATTGAATGTGCTTCAAGTAGTTTTAATCCTAAGCTTGATGTTTATCTTAAGCAAGGCAGATATCAATTGTGTACTCCCAATGCGGTATATTCTTATGGCGATCTTTACGATAATTTTACTCGTACTTTTGATGCCATGGAATTGGATATTTTGGACGTACGGAAAGTATTGGTGCTTGGCTTTGGGATGGGTAGTATAACGACGATATTGGAGAAGGTTTTTGAGAAGCACTATGATTATACTGGCGTCGAAATAGACCAGAAAATTATCGAGCTGGCTCGGAAATATGTTTTGTCTGATATGGAATCTGCCATAAATTTGATTTGTGATGATGCATTTCATTTTGTTAAGGAATGCAATGATCAATTCGATTTGATAGCAGTTGATTTATTTATTGATGACAAGGTTCCGTTAGCTTTTGAGCAAAAAGATTTTCTACAATCAGTTAAGAAACTTCTTAATGACGATGGAGTTTTGCTATACAACCGATTGTCTTTTAATAAACGGGATTTGACAGATACTAAGCAGTTTTTTGCCGGTCAATTTACGGATGTTTTTCCAAATTCTACCTATCTTGACGTAGATGGCAATTGGATGTTGCTTAACCGTGATGATATCATAAAAGGCTAAATAAGATTTGGGTTGCTTGATGGTTTACAAAAAATCTATATCTTGCAGCTGAAAATTGGATATTATATGTTAAAGTAGAAGAAAACAGAATGTTTAATATTGGTTTGCATAACATTATTTTGTGATCTGACGTTTAAATCATTTGTTATGAGGGTGCTTAATGTAGTTTTATTTTGTATTTTTAATACAATTCTTTGTTTTGCGCAACAGCCTTCACAATATACTTTACATAGCCTTAATTTAGCTGCACTGAATCCGGCATATGCAGGGATAGAACCATTTTTCCAGGCAAATGCGTTGGTGAGGCATCAGTGGAACGGGCTTTCAGGAAGTCCACAGTCGCAAATATTAAATGTAAATTTGCCAATAAAAAGTATCAGTAGTGGTGCGGGTATCAATATTGAAAATGATCAATTGGGTTTACAGCAAACAATTCAAGCATCATTGTGCTACAGCTATCATTTGCGTTTGAATAGAGTGAATTTGCTTTCTTTTGGACTAAGAGGCGGTTTTGGGCAGATGGGATGGAATGGTACTAATATCAGAACTCCTGATGGGAAATATCTAAATGCAGGTATCGATCACAAAGATGAAATTTTGCCTTCTGTGTTTTTTAGTGGAAGATTTCCTGTGTTGGATGCAGGCCTGTTGTATCAAAGAAATTTTGTAAAACTAGGTATAGGAATAAAGAATTTAACACAAAATTCCATTAAGTACACAATTAATAATGGAAAAATTCGTTTGGTAACAAATTATTTTTTTACATTTGCGACTGAAATCGAAATAAGAGAACAATATAAAGTAATGCCCTCAGTTCTTTTTAGGACAGATTTGGCTGAAAGCCAATTAGACGTTACACTTATTTCGGAATTGTACAGAAAATTTAACGTAGGAGTAGGATACAGAGGTTGGAGTAATCTCAGCAATGATGCATTGTCTTTAATAGCTGGGTTTCGCCTAAATGAAAAAATTAGACTCATTTATTCCTACGATATCAACCTGTCACCCTTGAAAAGCAGTAACAATGGCAGTAATGAACTGATGTTACAATACAATCTGAACAAATCCATTGGAAAGGCAATACCTGAAAGGATAATCTATAATCCGCGTTATTTTTAGTTTATAGAATATTTATCAAACAAAAAAAAATACCCAGCACGATAAAAAAATTGTACAGAAATTTTTTTTTTATAAATTCTTTTCGATTTTTGCAAAATCATTCATTTGCATTACAACGCAATGAGAAATATCGTGCTACAAATTTGAATAATTTTACGTCGCTTTTTAAAATTGAAGTTTAACTTAGGAAAGTAAAACCTTTTGTATCTACAATGAAGAATTTTTTGAAATCGCTTTTAGCGCTGTCTTTGATTACCGTTTTAGTTTCATCTTGTGGAAGAAAAGAAGATGGTCAATTGTTGGGCGTACAGGATCGTCCGACTTGGAAGGGTGTTAATCCTTACGGAATGGTTTATGTCCCATCTGGTACTTTGTTTATTGGAGCCGGAGATGAGGATATTTCCAATTCTTATGTTCAAAGACCAAAATCAATATCAATCCAAGGATTTTACATGGATGATACGGAGATCACTAACAATGAATATCGTCAGTTTGTATACTGGGTGAAAGATTCATTAGCACATAATTTGCTTGATCATAAGATCGAAAGCGAAGATGGAGGTGAGTCTAGATTGGATTGGGAAGTTGAAATCGATCCTGAAGATGAAGCGCTTAAGGAATTGTTTTATCAGGGTGCTGATAAATATATTGGTCGCAAGGAGCTGGATGTAAGAAAGTTCATCTTTGAGACTGAGTGGTTGGATTGGAAAAAAGCGGCAAATACACCAGATCGCAATGCGCCACGCACCAAGTACATTAAGAAAGAGAAAGTTGCAATTTTCCCTGATACTTTGGTGTGGGTTAGAGATTTTGCTTACTCCTATAATGAGCCGATGACTCGTAATTATTTTTGGCATCCTGCCTTTGATGATTATCCTGTAGTAGGTGTTAACTGGAAAATGGCTACTGCGTTCTGTTATTGGAGGACAAAGTTGTGGAACATGTATCGCACAGGTGGAAAGAGAGGTGATTTAATCTCAGAAGATTTCAGGTTGCCGATTGAACATGAGTGGGAATATGCCGCACGTGGTGGTCATGAGTTGGCTCCATATCCTTGGGGAGGTTATTACTTGCGCAATGCTAAGGGTTGTCTGTTAGCCAACTTCAAACCTGGTCGTGGTAATTACCCGGAAGATGGTGGTCTTTACACCGTGAAAGCAGATGCTTATTACCCAAACGATTATGGATTGTTTAATATGTCAGGTAATGTATCTGAGTGGACAAGTTCTGCATTTTATGAAAATGCTTATGCTTTTGTACACGATTTGAATCCCGATGTACGTTATGATGCAAAGGCCGATGATCCTGATGCATACAAGCGCAAAGTTGTTCGTGGAGGTTCATGGAAAGATGTAGGTTATTACCTTCAAACAGGCGTCAGAAACTGGGAATATCAAGATACAACAAAATCTTATATTGGTTTCCGTTGTGCACTTAGTTTCCTTGGTCGTTCAATAAGTGATTTCTAATAGCTTAATATTTTAATCTTAATTGTAAGGAAGAGGGATTTTTTTTCTTCTTCTATGTTGACAACATTGGTAAAAGCATTTTAACAAACGGTTTAATCTTTCTATTTAAGCTTAAATCAAAAATGAACAAACCCTATTTAATAATTTATTTAAAACGAAAAAAATGAGTTTCGTAAAAACGAAAGGTTTCAAGTATCTAAAAAACTTAATTATTGGTGTAGGAGCCTCTGTTGTATTGACTGGTGCCCTTTTCAAAATCGAAAGCTGGCCATATGCATCTGAAATGCTAACTGCAGGTCTTTTAACTGAGGCTTTCTTGTTCTTGATGTTGGGAGTTCTTGGTCCAGAAAAAGATTACTATTGGGAGAAATTGTATCCGGGATTGGATGTTTATGACTCTCATGTACAGGCACTGAGTGCTGAAGGTGCTGCTGGAAGTCCTTTAAATGGTGAAGCTATTGAAGGGAAATTGGGTAGTATGTTGACTGAGTTGCAAGGTATGCACAAAAGTTTGTCTTCCTTAAAAGCATTGCAAGAAGTTGATTTCTCGGGAACGAGTGCTCAAATCAAGCAAATGAGTAATTTCTATACGAAAATGTCTGAAGCTATGGCTGATTTAACTGATTCTGCGGGTGATGTTAAAGCATACAAAGATCAATTGTCTTCTTTGAACAAAAATTTGGGTTCATTGAATACAGTTTATGGTAGCATGTTGACAGCAATGTCAAACATTGGAAAATAATTGTTGCAGTCTTTCGACGAAAACTCATTTTTAAACTTTTAAATAAGAGAAAAATATGTCAATTCCTAAGGAGCCGCGGCAGTTAATGATCAACTTGATGTACTTGGTACTGACAGCCCTGCTCGCGCTAAATGTTTCAGCGGAAATTATCAATGCTTTCTTTGCTTTAAATACCGGTATACGTAAATCCAGTGAGGTGGTTGATAAAACGAACACCATTCTGAAAGTAGGTATTGATAAGCAAGCAGATGCATATAAAAATGCTCAGACAGCGGCAGCCCGTGATGGTGCTGAGAAAGCTATCGAAATATCTAAAGATTTTTGTGCTTACATCACTGATGTCAACGCGGCAATGGTTACTGCTGCTGGTGGACCAGACCCCAAGTATGCTGATCAGCGTCCTCACCGTTACAAAGATAAAGACGTAACGACAAGAATGTTTATCAATGAAGGCAGGGGTAAAGAAGTGCAAAGTAAAATTGAAGAAACAAAAGCAAAATTTTTAGCATTAATAGAAGAGGCTGATAAAGCATCAGTTGAAAGAAGTATTACACTTTTTCTTGATGAAATTCCAGCTGATTCGAAAGCCAAAAATTGGGTAGATTATAAATTCAAACAGATGCCCGTAGCAGCCGTGATGCCATTGTTTTCAAAATTACAGGCTGACTCCAAGAACACTGAAACTGCAATTTTGAATTACTTTGCAGACAAGGTCAATGTTAAGGACATTAAGTTTGATAACTTTAAAGTAGCAATTGCTCCGAAAAATGGATATGTAATCGCTGGTGAAAAGTTTGAAGCTGATGTTTATTTGGCCGCCTATAGCACCAATCCTGGTTCGGGAGTTTCAATTTCAGTAAATGGTTCCGGTTTAGCTGTAAAGGAAGGTGTTGGTCACTATGAAGCTACATCAAGTGAAATTGGTAAAAAGGTTTTGAAAGCTTCTGCTTCAATTAAAAATCCGCTTACTAACGAAACTAAAACTGTTACAAGCGACTTTACTTATGAAGTAGGAAGAAGATCTGTTGCTGTTTCAGCGGATAAGATGAATGTATTCTACATCGGTGTCCAAAACCCGATCTCAGTAGCTGCGGCAGGTGTATCAAGTAATGAAATACGAGTAAGCGCATCCGGTAGCGGAGCCAATTTAAATGGTAGCGGAAAAAATTTCGTTGTAACTGTAGGCACTCCGGGAGAATGCAATATAAATGTTTCTGGTGGTGGTCTTAATGAAACTTTCAAGTTCCGCGTAAAACGCATACCTGATCCGGTTGCTCAGTTGGGTATCGGAAAGATTGCGAAAGGTGGTAGTATGCCCAACGGAGAGTTTAAGGCTCAGCAAGGTTTGGTTGCTATGTTGGAAGGTTTTGACTTTGATGCCCGTTGTGATATCCAAAGTTACAATGTAACCTACGTCGCTAAACGCCAAGATCCTGTTACTTATCCAAATCAAGGAGCTCGCTATAATGGCAACAATGCCGGCATAATCAACAGAGCAAAACCTGGAGATGTTTATTATTTTGATGAGGTTAAGGCTAGATGCCCTGGAGATCAAGCAGGTCGTCAAATTAACTCATTGGTTTTTCAAATTAAATAATTTAAACTAATACTTCATTAGTCATGCGTATTCTAAAATTGCTTAGTGTTTTTGCTATGGTTGCTTTTTCGCTTCCGATGTTTGCACAAAAACCAGAAGATGTTAAAACTGAATCTAGCGAACCAACTGAAGCTACGGAAGTGAAAACTCCTTTAGACGGTGTCGTTGAGAAAAAATTAATTCCTGAGCGTCCCATTTTGGCTTATGATCCAATTCGCGAAGCGGATGTGGTTTGGGAGAAAAGAATTTGGAGAGTAATTGATGTCAGAGAAAAGCAAAATCTAACTTTTGTTTATCCTGAAGATCCGTTTTTTAAAATAATTAACGATTCGGCTATAAAAGGTGAACTTACCGCTTATAGTGTAGAAGACGATAAGTTTAAGAAACCTCTTACAAAGGATGAAGTTGCTGCAATGGGATCTAATATTGATACAGTCACCACTTTTGATCCGGAAACATACGAAGAGAAGATAACAGTTGTTCGCAACGATATCAATTGGGAAAATGTTAAACAGTTTCGCATGAAGGAAGTTTGGTTCTTTGACAAAGAATCTTCAACACTTCAAGTGCGTATTCTGGGAATAGCTCCGCTCATAGACGAATACGATGATGCAGGTAACTTTAAGTTTACCCGTGCTATGTATTGGGTATATTATCCTGACTGCCGCCAGTTGATGGCTCGCCATAGGGTATTTAACTTAAGTGGTAATGATGCAGCACCGATTACTTGGGAGGACTTGATGGAAATGAGGATGTTTTCTTCATATATCATTAAGGAATCTAATGTGTACGACCGCAAAATTGAAGAATATGCGACGGGAGTCGATATGTTGTTAGAAGGGGATAAAATCAAAAACGATATTTTCCATTACGAACATGACCAGTGGTCTTATTAATACAATAAAAAAGGTTGGCGATTTTACGCCAACCTTTTTTTATGCCTTGTTTTCTTCTTTTATCCAAAGTGCATTGTATTTTTCAACTAGAATATTATCGTAGTAGTCTGCCTTTTCGACAAATCTATTAAATAGTTCGAATGCTGTTTCTGAGTTGAGATACCTGTCGACAATAAGTAAATCAAGTTGTATTTCCTGCCCACTGACTTCAAAATTCATTCCCTCGATTGAATAGTTTTCTCGGAGAAGGAATTCGTAAATTGCTTTAATGTTATCCTTAGGCAGGTGGCATAAAACGGCAGTTGCAGAAATTTGGCCTTCCGGTTCATTGTAGTTTATAGTTATTTTGGCGCTTCCTCTTTTGATTTCCCAGGAGCTTGGTCCCGTTCTGGCTAATATCTTATTATACCCCATATCAGTCAGGATATGTTCAATCGTTCTTCTAATTCCTATTGCCTGATAGGTATCGGTTTTGTCTGGAAACTCTACTTTCGATCCACAGTTTGGACAAAATTCTGTTGCACTTTCCGTTTCAAATACGATATTGAGACAAGCAGGGCACCTTGTTGCTGGATAATTTGAATTTTTTAAAAATTCATTTAGCGTTTCTATTAAGTAATTAACCGGCAAGGAAAATCCGAGATTTTGTCCTTCCTTGAGTATGAACGTGTTTATACCAATGATTATTCCTTTTTCATTGACTAATGGCCCACCGCTATTTCCCGGATTAATTGCAGCATCATGCTGATAGTAGGAAAGATCGTTATATTGATGATTTAAGTTTGATAAAATTCCTTGTGTTGCAGTGTATTTTAAACCAAATGGATGTCCAATGGCAATAACCGCGTCACCTTCAGCCAGAAACAAGTCTACGCCTAGTTCAGCCAAAGGGGTGTCTAGTTTTGATAACGGTCTTAAGAAAGCAAGGTCGTATTTTTTATCACTATAGATTACATTGGCAAGTTGGCGTTCAAAATTGTTGCCTTCAATAACAACTTGCGCATTTCCATAAATTACATGACAGTTGGTCACAATTAGATTGTAATCTTTCAGGTAAAATCCAGTGCCGATACTAAAGTGGGTCGCAATTTGAACAACAATATCTTTGTAAAAGTTGATGATATTTCTCATAATTATTTTGTCTTCGACATATCTAATTTGGTGATCATAAGAAGAAATGATTTTGAAAATTCAGTAATATTGTTAAAATTGACTAAGCGAGGCTCGAATCTTGCCAAAGGGAAGTTTTCCATATTGTTATGGAAGATTTCTGCCAGTAACCTTTCAATTTCTTTTCTATTGATAGAGCCATCATCTTTGCGAAATTTTAGCTGGTATCCAAAAGAATTAAAATATTTTTCTTCGACCACTTCAAAATACAATCGGAGCGCCTCTTTTATATTCTTTGGTACTGCACTTGTGAAAAAGATGAATCCTACAATGTAGTTATATACAGACTGAGCGATTTGTGAATAACCATTTTTTTCATACCAATCACCATTAATCAAGTGCTCGTTGATTACCTCAACAACTCTATCAAAAGTGACGACATCCGTTATTCCAAAAGTGGAGGAGATATCATATAGTTCATGAAGGTGAGATACTTTAGGACGATCTAAAATAGATTGAATCTCTTTTTTTAGTTTATAGTTTTTCTGTAATAAGTTACTTCCATCATTTTCGCTAAACTCCCGAAATGCTCTTTCGATAACTTCCATTACAAAACCTTCTGGGCAGATTAAATAATCTATGCGAAAAAGGGCATCAAGTAGCCAATAGCTTTCTGCTTTGGAATGCAAATCGAAGTCGATTTTAGAATCCAAGATAAAGTTAAGTTTATCTTGGAGTGTTTGTATGCAGTAATTGTACTTTTGCTCTTTTTCAATGTCAGGTAGTTGAATTCTAAGCGATGGGTCAATTATACTAAGATTTGTAAATTCATCCAATAGCAAATTGTCCTGTTTGTCTGAAATAGTAGCAAGTTCTTTTAATGCAAAGTATAGCTTATATGGAGAACAATCTATGGAGTTAGAACTGAATACCACTTTGATTTCGTTTTCCGGAGATAAAGCGAAGTGGCCATACAAAAGATTATCGTTGTGTTCAAGTAATCTTCTCATTAGCCCAATATTTAGTTGTTCTGCTTTCGCAATACTTGTGAATGCAGTAAAACGATTATTGTCGGCAGAAATTTTTACTTTTTGCGATCCTTGAATCAATACCGCTGATATCCCCTTGTTTTTTTCCGACCAGCTGATATTCTTTTGACTTTCATCCGATAAGTAGTTGAAGAATTGTCGGAAAGATTCTAGATATTCTTCTTTTTCAAAAGCTTGTAAGGACAGTTCCCAGGCTTTGTAATTTTCCCGCTTTTTGTAACAATCGCTATAGCGCCCAATCCTGATTGACGGTCGTAAAGTAGTGGTTTCTCCTCCTGCGAGCCATGACCAAATTCCCATAGATTGTTGTTTATTTGATTATTTGAAATTATTGGTATTAATAATTTACTTTTGCATAAATTTCGCTCAAATGTATAAATATATCTTGATTTTTATTCTGCTATGCCTGATTTTAAGTTGTGAAAACAACTCAAAATCAAATGATGGGCTTTCTAAAAATCAAGCGCAAATAGAGACTGCAAAAAAGGTTGAAATTCTTTATAGTGATTCGGCAGTAGTCCGAATAAAAATCAGTAGTGATTTACTACTAAGCCACATCGAGCGTGAAAATCCTATTGATGAATTTCCACAAGGTGTGAGGTTGGATTTTTACGACAAGGAGAAGCAACCTTCAAGTATATTAACCTCAAAATATGCTATTCGATATTCCCTTAGAAATATGGTAATCTTACGGGATAGCTGTGTGTGGCAAAGCATAAGTAACCAAGAGAAACTAGAAAGTTACGAATTGATCTGGGATGAAAATCAACAGAAAGTATACTCTAACAAACTAGTAATTATTACAACTCCCACTGAGAAAATTTGGGGATATGGTTTCGAAACAAACAGCGATTTTACCAGATGGAAGATTAATAAGCCACAAGGCAGGATAACGGTGAATAATTAATTACGAATTACGAATTACGAATTACGAATTACAAATTACGAATTACGAATTACGAATTACGAAATACGAATTACGAATTACAAATTACGAATTACGAATTACGAATTACGAAATGACTTTTCTGTGAAGATTACGAC
>JBMOJB010000082.1:0-15582 GCA_049316985.1 Saprospiraceae bacterium
CATTTGTTCTGCTTTGGTTGTAAGTAATGTCTACATTATCATCGCAGTTGTCTGTTGCTGTTGGCGTGCCAGGATTTGGTACGTTGTTACACTCAACCGTTGTGTTCGCAGGAACACCAGCCAGTACAGGTTTTTGTGTGTCACGAACCGTGATTACCTGTGAAGCTGAGGTTGAGTTGCCACAGTTGTCAGTAGCAGTCCAGGTACGTGTCAAGGTAAAAGCGTCAGGACAGTTACCATTCGCTCTGGTCTGATTGTAAGTGATATCTACATTATCATCACAGTTGTCCGTTGCTGTAGGTGTTGCTACTGCAGGAACTGCATTACACTCAACCGTTGTGTTTGCAGGAACGCCTGCAAGTGTAGGTTTTTGTGTGTCGCGAACCGTGATTACCTGTGATGCAGATGTTGAGTTACCACAGTTATCTGTTGCAGTCCAAGTACGAGTCAATGTGTATGAATCTGTGCAAGTACCGTTAGTTCTGCTTTGGTTGTAAGTAATGTCTACTGTTGCATCGCAGTTGTCTGTCGCAGTCGGTGTGCCCGGATTTGGCACGTTGTTGCACTCTACTGTTGTATTGGCAGGAACACCAGCTATTGTAGGTCTTTGTGTGTCGCGAACCGTAATCACCTGTGATGCAGATGTTGAGTTGCCACAGTTATCAGTAGCTGTCCAGGTACGGGTCAAAGTATAAGCGTCAGGACAGTTGCCATTCGCTCTTGTTTGGTTGTAAGTAATGTCTACATTATCATCGCAGTTGTCTGTTGCTGTTGGTGTGCCAGGATTTGGTACGTTGTTACACTCAACCGTTGTGTTCGCAGGAACGCCCGCCAGTACAGGTTTTTGTGTATCGCGTACCGTGATTACCTGTGATGCAGAAGTTGAGTTGCCACAGTTATCTGTTGCTGTCCAGGTACGGGTCAAAGTGTATGAATCTGTGCAAGTACCATTTGTTCTGCTTTGGTTGTAAGTAATGTCTACATTATCATCGCAGTTGTCTGTTGCTGTTGGTGTTGCCACTGCAGGAACTGCATTACACTCAACCGTTGTATTCGCAGGAACACCAGCCAGTACAGGTTTTTGTGTATCGCGAACCGTGATTACCTGTGATGCAGATGTTGAGTTGCCACAGTTATCAGTAGCAGTCCACGTTCTGGTCAAAGTATAAGCATCAGGACAGTTGCCGTTGGTTCTGGTCTGATTGTAGGTTATATCAACACTCGCATCACAGTTGTCTGTTGCTGTTGGCGTGCCAGGATTTGGTACATTGTTGCACTCTACTGTTGTATTGGCAGGAACACCAGCCAGTACAGGTTTTTGTGTATCGCGAACCGTGATTACTTGTGATGCAGATGTTGAGTTGCCACAGTTATCAGTAGCAGTCCACGTTCTGGTCAAAGTATAAGCATCAGGACAGTTGCCGTTGGTTCTGGTCTGATTGTAAGTAATGTCTACTGTTGCATCGCAGTTGTCTGTCGCAGTTGGTGTGCCAGGATTTGGTACGTTGTTACACTCAACCGTTGTGTTCGCAGGAACGCCTGCAAGTGTAGGTCTTTGTGTGTCGCGAACCGTGATTACCTGTGTCTTGGTGTCTTTATTGCCACAGTTGTCGGTGGCTGTCCAGGTACGGGTTAATGTGTAAGAATCAACACAGTTACCATTCGTTCTGGTCTGAGCATAAGTAATGTCCACAGTCGCGTCACAATTGTCAGTCGCAGTAGGCGTACCAGGATTTGGTACATTGTTACATTCAACTGTTACATTGGCAGGGATACCGGCTAATAATGGTGCCTTTGTATCTCTAACTGTAACAACCTGCTGTGCAGATATTGAATTGTTACATCTGTCTGTAGCTACCCATCTTCTGATTAACTGATAACTGTTCTCGCAAATTCCAGGTACAAATTGCTCACTGTAAACCGGATTCAATGTGCCATCGCAGATATCAGAGGCAGTCGGCTTGCTCGTAGGCATAGCCATATCACATTCCAATGTGACATTGGCTGGTACATTGCTTAATACTGGTTTAGTAGTATCAATGTACAAGATTGATCTTGAAACTGTTGTCTTATTGCCACAATTGTCTTCAGCTGAATAAGATTGTGAAACTTGAGATCCACATGCCAATTGAGCTATACCAGAAATCGCAGTTAAAGTCAAATCATTATCGCAATTGTCTGTCCACTGTGGAGTATATCCAGGATCAGGCGCTCCACATTCCAAAGTCAAATCACTTGGTGGATTTGAGACCAATGGTTTTTGTGTGTCACGTACTGTGATAATTTGTGTTTTGGTGTCTTTATTTCCACAGTTGTCGGTTGCGGTCCAGGTTCTGGTTAAAGTATATGAATCAGTACATGAACCATTTGTTTTGACCTCGCTATAAGCGATATCAACACTCAAATCGCAATTATCGCTTGCCGTAGGAGTTCCTTTTTGTGGTATCGCACTACATTCTACAGTTACATTTGACGGAACATTGGCTAAAACAGGTTTTGTCTTATCCTGAACGGTAATAGTATATGCTTTGGTAACACTATTACCGCATGCATCTGTTGCGTTCCATGTTCTGTTAATTACATATGAATTTGCAGAACAGTCAGTATTTGCAGATCCTGTTTTTGTACTTGTTTCTCCCATATAAACCAATGCAGGATTTGGACAATTGTCTGAAACAGAAATATCTGTCGGCACGGTTGGAATATTTGAACATTCAACTGTGACATTAGTTGGAACATTACTTATTATTGGAGGTATATTGTCAGTCGTATTAATAGTTTTTGAAGTTGTAATAGAGCAACCATTCAATGTAACTGTAAGTCCGACATCACGTGTACCACAAATCGAATAAGTCACATTATGTGGTCCAATTCCCGTAGCTGTAGCCATACTTGCACCTGATCCAAACGACCATGAATAAGTAGCCCCAACACCGGCATCATTTGCCGTAAATGAAATTGCACTATTTACACAATTTGGTGTAATATTGTTTATAACAGCAACAGGTTTAGGTTTGACCACTATTGGCACAGTTTTGATTCCAGTACATCCATAACTTGAAGTTACAGTTACCGTGTATGTGCCATTGTGTAATGCAGGATTTGCATTATTTATAGTAGGATTAGATAAATTTGAAGTAAATCCATTTGGACCTGACCATGAATACGAAATAATAGTACCCAATGAAACTGTAGCAGAAGCATTGAAAACAATTGTTCCTCCTTCACAAGGTGTAGATCCTGATGCAGTAACAACCGGCCTTGGCTTAAATTTCACACCTACTTGACCAGTTCCAGTACATCCATTTGCATCAGTAACAGTAACTACATAGGTACCATTTTGATTTGCTGTCGTTATTATCAACGTAGGATTTTGATCTGTTGAACTAAAAGATGAAGGCCCTGACCAATTAAATGTATACGGAGGTGTGCCGCCACTTGGATTGGATTTCAAATTGGCATTCGAGCCTTCGCATACTTCACCGCCTGAAGTTGGTGTTACATTTGGGCGGCCATTGAAAGTAGTAACTGTTGTTGAACCCATCACATTGCATCCTTTGGAGTCTACAACTGTAACGAAATAAGTACCCGCTACAGTTACGGTTGGATTTGCTGCTGTTGAGGAAAAACTACTTGGACCAGACCACTTATAGGTATACGGAGCAGTTGTATTTACTGGAGTAGCTGTCAAAGTAACTGGTGAACCAATACATCTTGGACCATTGTTAGTGACAACCACCGAAGTATTGCAGCACCCAAGCGTAAAATTGAAATCTGCATCGTATTTCTGACAATTTTGATTGATAACATCAATCCAACCCGAAGCACTTCTATTATTCGCATCACGCAAACTTGCACCCAATCCAACTTGCATTGAAGGGCCTCTTCTGATAAATGAAAAATTTCCTACATTGGTCGTTCCTATACTAGTTAATGTACCTGATGTCGTAGTATAGTATTCCCAACCACTGGTATTTAATGGATAGCATCCTTCATCTTTGGGACTTCCTGCCGGTGTTGTTGTCGTTTTTCCACTAAAACTCGCAACTACATCAAATTTGATAGCAGCATTGCTTTTACTTTGAACAGTTCCAAGTATTTGTGCAGTACCATTGTCATACTCTTTAAAAGTAGGTGAACCTATGAAAATAAAATATTCGTTCGAGAGTGTAGTAGTTGGAACTGCACCCATCCAGAAACCATACACCACATTACTGCAAGGTGCTGTGCCAGGACTATTTAAAATGGAACACGTCTTCGTTAAGTTGCCCAAAGTTATTGTAGGAATCGTTGTAGTTGGAACTACTGCGATGTTGACCGTCTTAGTACCAACACAGCCATAGCTTGACGTCACTGAAACCGTATAGGTACCATTATGTGTTGTCGGATTAGCATTTGTAATAGTCGGATTCTGTAGTGTGGAAGTAAATCCATTTGGACCTGACCATTTATAAGATGTTATTGTTCCCAACGAAACTGTTGCCGATGCACTAAATGTTATAGTTCCTCCGGCACAAGGAGATGTACCTGAAGCTGTCACTACCGGACTTGGTTTATATTTTACGCCTATCTGGCCTGTCCCAGTACAGCCATTTGCATCTGTAACGGTAACCACATAAGTACCGTTTTGTGAAGCAGATGTAATGATTAATGTTGGATTTTGATCCGTTGAATTAAAAGTTAGAGGACCTGACCATTTGAAAGTATAAGGAGGAGTTCCACCACTCGGATTTGATTTTAAATTGGCATTGGTTCCTTCGCAAATTTCCGCTCCGATGGAAGTAGGAGAAACTGTTGGTGCTGAAGAAAAAGCTGAAACTACCGTCGATCCTGTGGCAACACATCCATTAGAATCAGTAACCGTAAGCAAATATGTTCCGGCAACAGTTACTGAAGGAGTTGCAACTGCTGAGGTGAAGGTTCCCGGGCCAGCCCATTTGTAAGTCAGGGTTCCTGTAGTACCGGATGCAACTGCACTCAAAGTCACTGAAGTGCCAATACATTTTGGTCCATTGTTTGAAACTACTACTGAAGCATTACAGCAATTCAGCGTAAAATTGAAATCTGCATCGTATTTCTGACAATTTTGATTGATAACATCAATCCAACCCGAAGCACTTCTATTATTCGCATCACGCAAACTTGCACCCAATCCAACTTGCATTGAAGGGCCTCTTCTGATAAATGAAAAATTTCCTACATTGGTCGTTCCTATACTAGTTAATGTACCTGATGTCGTAGTATAGTATTCCCAACCACTGGTATTTAATGGATAGCATCCTTCATCTTTGGGACTTCCTGCCGGTGTTGTTGTCGTTTTTCCACTAAAACTCGCAACTACATCAAATTTGATAGCAGCATTGCTTTTACTTTGAACAGTTCCAAGTATTTGTGCAGTACCATTGTCATACTCTTTAAAAGTAGGTGAACCTATGAAAATAAAATATTCGTTCGAGAGTGTAGTAGTTGGAACTGCACCCATCCAGAAACCATACACCACATTACTGCAAGGTGCTGTGCCAGGACTATTTAAAATGGAACACGTCTTCGTTAAGTTGCCCAAAGTTATTGTAGGAATCGTTGTAGTTGGAACTACTGCGATGTTGACCGTCTTAGTACCAACACAGCCATAGCTTGACGTCACTGAAACCGTATAGGTACCATTATGTGTTGTCGGATTAGCATTTGTAATAGTCGGATTCTGTAGTGTGGAAGTAAATCCATTTGGACCTGACCATTTATAAGATGTTATTGTTCCCAACGAAACTGTTGCCGATGCACTAAATGTTATAGTTCCTCCGGCACAAGGAGATGTACCTGAAGCTGTCACTACCGGACTTGGTTTATATTTTACGCCTATCTGGCCTGTCCCAGTACAGCCATTTGCATCTGTAACGGTAACCACATAAGTACCGTTTTGTGAAGCAGATGTAATGATTAATGTTGGATTTTGATCCGTTGAATTAAAAGTTAGAGGACCTGACCATTTGAAAGTATAAGGAGGAGTTCCACCACTCGGATTTGATTTTAAATTGGCATTGGTTCCTTCGCAAATTTCCGCTCCGATGGAAGTAGGAGAAACTGTTGGTGCTGAAGAAAAAGCTGAAACTACCGTCGATCCTGTGGCAACACATCCATTAGAATCAGTAACCGTAAGCAAATATGTTCCGGCAACAGTTACTGAAGGAGTTGCAACTGCTGAGGTGAAGGTTCCCGGGCCAGCCCATTTGTAAGTCAGGGTTCCTGTAGTACCGGATGCAACTGCACTCAAAGTCACTGAAGTGCCAATACATTTTGGCCCATTGTTGGAAACTGTTACCGAAATGCTGCAGCATCCAAGGTAATTTCCTGTATTTTTACCATTACTAAAGTTTTCATTTACTTTGGTCACGGCATCATTCAATTCTGCAAACGAATACGCTGAAGCGCATCCACCTAATTTTTTATTGGCTTCATCTAATAATTTCTGAACCGACCAACCCACAAAAGGACCGGATAGTATGAACAGGTTCTTAAGTAGTTGAGAAGATGAACCAAAACTTGGAATTGCATTGTCAAATCCAACACTCAAGCTTAAGGCTGCAACTTGTCCCGCAAGTACATTTGAATACAATGATCCTGGATTGGTCAAAGTGCCTGCCGATAAAGCACGAGCAGTACTTCCCGAAGGAAGAAAATCAGTAACAGCTTGAGCAGTGGTAAGTTTGATCATACCTCCCGT
The DNA here is from genome assembly GCA_049316985.1 of Saprospiraceae bacterium. Lineage (GTDB taxonomy): Bacteria > Bacteroidota > Bacteroidia > Chitinophagales > Saprospiraceae > CANHEE01. Next base: position 6,722 of record JBMOJB010000082.1, read on the forward strand.
TGCACAGCCAATCGTTAAGCCTGTTGGGAATGCCGTGGCAAAATTAGTATGTAAATATTGACCATTATTACCGCCATTGGGTACGGCCCCCCACCCGCCTTGCGTTTGTGTTCTGAATCCTGTACATGGAAACGGATGATCTACATCTAATTCAGTAGATAGCGTATCGCCGCATTGTCTGGAATCTTTAACAATTAAACTGTAAACGCCAGCGATAAGATTGGTTCTATTGGCTGTAGTTATCCCATCCGACCATAGATATGTATATGGTGAAGTTCCACCTGTAACAGTTATCGTAATTGCTCCGTTCGTTCCATTTGTAGAAGTTACCGAAGTTACTGTCGCAGAAATTACCGGCTTTGAGTAGTATCTTACAACTGTACTTCCTACAGCACTACATCCGCTACCGTCAGTAATGGTCAAGGCGTAAGTACCTGCAACAGTGACCACTGGAGCAGCCGCCGTGGATGTCCAATTGTTTGGACCTGACCATGCATATTGCACTGTGCCTGTAGTACCAGTTGGAACGGCAGTTAAAGTTACATTGGAGTCTGCGCATTTTGGACCATTATTGGAAACTGTCACTGCAGCGCTGCAACATTTAATAGTAAAATTAAAATCGCCCTGAAAATGCTGGCAATTCGCATCGACTACATCCAACCAACCTGAAGCGCTCATGTTGTTTTGATCACGCAAACTCGCACCGATTCCCTTTTGGAATGCAGGACCCATTCTACTGAAAGACAGATTACCAACATTAGTGGTTCCAACACTGGTCAGTGTACCGCTTGTTGTGGTGTAATATTCCCAACCAGTCGGATTGATTGTATAGCAACCGCTTTCTGATTTTGGGCTTCCAGCCGGAGCAGTTGTCGTTTTACCGCTCAATTTTGCTACGACATCATATTTGATATTAGCATTTGTTTTACTTTGCACGGTACCGGTTATCTGTGCAGTACCATTATCGTACTCGATAAATTTAGGCGTACCTGTGAAAATAAAAGCTTCGTTATTTAAAGTAGTAGTTGGTACTGTTGCCAAATAGAAACCATACACTACATTATTGCACGCAGTTGTACCTGGACTATTTTGGATATTGCAGGTTTTTGTAACATTACCTAAAGTAACGTCAGGCACGGTACACCCACAATTGAAGTCAAATTCAATGTTGACCATTCCATTACCGAAACCGGAATTGGCGACCGCCTTCATCCAACCCGATCCGCCATCTGCGGCAGAATTGGTACTTGCTCCCCTACCTACTTGAAACGGTGCATTGGTACTTCTGGTCAATTGCACAACCGAACCTACATTCGCAGTACCAACACCGACTAGACTTCCCGTTGCTGTCGTGTAGTATTTTAAGGTATCGGATGGATCCGGATATTTTGAACAATCGGTATCTATCTTAGGAGTACCCGTCAATGTCTCACCAGTAAAAGTGATATCCAACTCATAGACATAATTAGCATCGTTGCTTTTAACGATGGTTGCCTGCATTCTGGCATTTCCATTGTCGTATCTGGTGAACAATGGAGATGTACCGGCCTTTATATTGTAATTCTGTGCACTGGCTGCATCTTTGAGGAAGAAGTTGTTCGTATTGCTGTAGCAGATGCCTGCAGGTGCCTTTATAGCACTACAAAAATCCGGTACATAAAAACAAGGTTCGCAATTGGTTGAATTGATTGACAAATCGTCAATTGTATAGCCCACATCTGCTGCTCCCGATGTAGATCCTCCGTTAGAAAATACAAACTGGGTTATGGGATTACTTGGATCATAAACAAAAGTATAACAGATGCTCTGCCAATTCAAATTTGTCCAGCTTGTACTTGCAGGTAGTGTCCATGATCCTTGGTTGATCAATGTACTTGGGCTAGCATTTGTGTACGCTTCTAATTGAAGTTTTACGTTGGATTGCGTAGAGGTAGTATTTTGAGGAACAAAATTTACCAATGCTTGTCTCCAAGCGGCTGCTTTGAAGCACAGGGTATATTGCTTGCCGGGGCAAAGATCGCTTTGCGCCAGAACGCCATTGTTCATCACCAGACATTGGTCCTTATTGGGTAACCAGAAGAAATATTCTCCTTCGGGGTTATTGGTTTTAGCATCTTTCTTAACATAAAATACTTTAGGTGCCGGTGCCCAGTTTTTCACATAAGTCTTGTCAGCTGCTACAGCATCACTTAAGAGTAATGCCCGGCTACCTGTGCTACCACCTAATTTAGTAGTAACGGTATTAAACTTCGTTGCATCGGCATTGGTTTCGAAGCCCGGATTAGTAAGGTAATTCACCGGATTGTAAACTTCAATTTTAATTACATTACTTACTCCTTTGTATTCGGTACAATTTGCTCTTCTTACCAGTCTCACGAAATAGGTGATCTGCGTAAGTACTCCCGGATTATAAGAAGAAGAAGTCGCTCCTGAAATAGTTGTCCATTGGGCCGCATTTGTACTTGTATAAGTGCTGGCAGTCGTACTCTTTAACCATGTATATTCCAATGCACCAGCTCCTCCGATAGGTGCGGTAACTTCTGTAATGGGAGAACTTGTGTAAGGATTACAACCTACCTGATTTGCGCCGATGACTCCTCCAGTTGTGACATTACTACAACCTACCACATTCAGACACAACTCGTCAACTTTTAAAAAGTCACCGGTGGCCGTTCCAATAATTCTAACTTTTGTGGTGTTAGCAGGCACTGTTGCATTGATAGTGTAGTTCTGCATACTTGGTGTTCCACCTAATATTTTATCAATCTGCAAAGTGGACTTACTGATAAAAGTGCTCCCATTATAAAACTCAAGCCCAAACTGAGCATCGAAACTGCTTACATGTACGCCAGCCCAAAAATTCAAGGACAGTGCTGTTCCGGCAGAAAAGCCAGTCGTTAAATCCTGATAAAAACCTCCTGTACCGGACGTCCAATCAAACGACAAACTACCGCTTGAACTACATTGCTGATAAGCAGTAATTCGCGAGATACTACCATTATAGGCAGTCCAACTATTCACATTCGTATTAAAATTACCATTAACAATCAAATTATTGGTACAAGTCAAGCATTGCGCATTGGCATTGGACAAGGTCACAAAATTAACTAGCGCCAAAATCGAATAGGCCAATAAAGTTGTTGATGTTTTAGTTAATCGCGTAAGTGTAAAAAGTTTCATTTTGAGAAATTTAAACTGATTTTTATAAACTACAATAATCGTCCAGCCAAAACGTAATTTGACTGACGATTGAGTATTAAATTATTAGACCCATTGTTCGAAAACAATTGCTGCCTATAAATTAAAAAGTGAGTGTATACAGGGAAATATTTACAGGGGGGGTGAAATATTATGATACAAAGATAGGACAAAAAAGCTTAGCACGGTAGAAATCCGCAAATTTGTAGCAATATTTTTCTTTGATATTTAATATTTTTTTTATCGTAATGCATATAATATTACTATAATGAATTTTAGAAATTAAAATAAATTATGATGACAACTAAATATTTTTCTTACTTGTCACAATTCATCATAAAATTGATAAAAGTAGATGCATCATGACACCTAATGCAACCTATCCAAATCATTGCAATTTGTGACAGGATAAATTCACAGAAATTTAAGTTGTCTAGTTCTCACGCTGCAAATAGGTCAGAGGGCTCAATCAATAGGTTAATCGTGGAAAAATCCCATCGATTATCATAATTTTGGCTAAAAGTTGGACATCTAATTGAAAAAACTAACATAAATGTTTTAGGTAATTTCAACTCCTGTTTTCGCTGTATTAATAGCAATAAAGCATATTGTGACATGGTAAAAATAGATTTTCTCAATTATGCAGTATAACAATTGTGGCCTTTCGAGACCAAATCAATTACTTAAAAAAAGCAGAAAGAGGAGGAGAATTCTTTAGATATACTATCTGACCAGACTAGGCCAAAGACACTTAACCAGTTGAAATGATTAAAATCAAACCTAATTGTTTGCAGGACCACTAACGCAAAAAAGCGTAACTATTGAAAGTCAGCTCAGGAGAATTTTAGATATTAAAATTGCGGAAGACGCAGAAGACAATTTGAACTGCTAATTCGTTAATATTTTTACTACTTTTTCAGCTTTCAGTTGTTTATTACCGTCGGTAGGGAACTGAAAAAGTCATTCCGTCCTGACCAGCATAAGTGGAAGAAAATACCGCTTGTGCTTCTTCGAGGAGTGGAATAGAATCAGAAAATCTGGCGGAATAATGGCCTAATATAAGCATCTTGACTGCCGCTGCTTTTGCTATTTCTGCCGCATCAGTAGCGGTACTGTGCATTCCATAATCGGCATTTGCACGAAATAATTCTGTAAAGGTAGCCTCATGGTAAAGCATATCGACACCTTTAATCATTGATACCATATCCGGATTGTACATCGTATCTGAGCAATACGCATATTTTCGTGCCGGGGGGGCTGGAAATGTCAATGCTGTGAATGGAATAACATCACCATTTTCACAAATAAAATCAGCTCCAGCTTTGATGAGCGGAATTTCGCTCACCGGGATATTGTATTCTAAAATCTTTTCTTTATTAAAATTGGGAAGTAGTGGTTTTTCCTCAAACAAGAATCCCGCTGTTGGTACACTATGTTTCAGAGGAATGGTACTGACTGTAAGTTCACTTTTTTCAAAAATTTGTTGCGATTGCAAGGGATCAAAAGTATGATAATGCACCTCATAAGAAAGCATAGAATAACTCAAACTCAAAGTAAGTTCAATTATCTTTTGTAGACCTTCTGGAGAATAAATGTGAAACGCTTCTTTGCGTGCAGCCAAACTGTAGGAAGTAAGTAGACCAACTATACCAAAAATATGATCCCCATGCAAATGACTAATAAAAAGGTGGTGGATTTTGTTTCGCGGAATGTGAAAATCAGAGAGTCTCATCTGAGTGCCTTCTCCACAATCGATCATATACCAAGAATCCTGAATATTTAAAACTTGACATGAAGTAAATCGACCATATGCCGGAGTTGCTGCTGCACTCCCTAAGATAGTTAGCTCAAATTTCAAGTCCCTGTTGGTATATAATTATTTCAAAATAGTTGCAATGAAGCAATTACATTTCTCGACTTGCTTCTTCTTTTTGCACAAATTCTACTGCATCCTCGGTAGAAGGCTGAATCGAAAGAATAGTATCTAGCTTCGAGATCTTAATCAACTTTTTTACGCTTGGATTTGAAATTCCTGTCAATACAAAATGACTTTGCTCACTTTTCCAAAGTCGGTTGGCCGTAAGAATGGCACTCAAACCAGAAGAATCCACAAACTTCACATTGGACAAATCCAAAATGAAATTCTTTGCCCCTTCGGTATGTAACATAACAAATTCAGATTTTAAATCCGGCGCAATCAGGGAGTTTAAATTGTCTTCCATTAGGGAAAAAATGGAATACAATTCTTGTTTATCAATTAAGTACTTCATATCTATTTTTTTTGTCAAAGGACAAATTCGATTTCTTTCTAATGCAAAAGTAAGAAAACAATTGACATTTTACAAAAATTGAAAGTTGAAAATTGAAAATTGAAAATTAGTCAGCTAAAATACCCTTACTAATAAAAGTAAGCTGCTTAAAACGTTCATTTTTCACCTGTTGAATCACAAAATAAGTCCCGTTGCAAAACCACCTCGCTTTCCAAAGCTTCCTTTCAACTTTACAAAAAAACTTTTCCAAGCAAGAACTTGTACAGGGTGAACAGGGAGTGCTTATAGCAAGTTTGACAGATTTATCTAGTTATAGCAAAAAGGAAGAGGTTCAATCCAATCTAATTTTGGTTCAATAATTATGTATTCAGATGAAAATTCAGCAATATCTGGAATCTAAAAGAATTTGTCTTTTTGCCAATTTTCCGGATTGCTTTCAATATAATTCTGTATGTTATCGCAAGCAATTGCAGTGCGAATAATATGATCGCAATTACGCGATTGCCAACAAAAATCTTTATGAATTTTTCTAAATTCAAATGTGCAACGGCCTTTGTACCATCTTACAACTCGCGAAATATTTTCTTGAATCATTGGATTTTTACTACCGTCTACCCCACCTATTTTTTGTGATGATTGGGGTAGTGGAGACGCTGCCTCACAATTCATTTCATTGCCCTGAGATTCATTTGTCCGGAAACAAACTCCAATAGGTGCTAAATACATATGAGATTTTTGTCTTTTATGAGATAGCCCAGTTAATTAAAAATATATTTTCTAAGTCCAAGGTCAATGACATCTACTAAAAGGACATGATCAAAAATTTCGTAGATAATACGGTGATCAGCAACACGGATAAGGTAACCGTCTCTGCCTTTCAGCTTTTTTTATCCGGATGGTCTTGGATTATCGGCAAGGCTGTAAATAACTTCCTTGATATTGGAATAATACGGCTCATTGATTTTTTCAAGAGCTTTAACGGCTCGTTTTTTTAAGGTTACATTACAAGCCATTACTTCGCTTTGCGTTTTGCTTCAATCATTTTAAAAGCATCATCAATTGGAATAGAAGGTTCATTGGATTTTTTGGCTTCGTCATAAAGCTTTATATCTTCCAACTCTTCCAGTTCTTCCATGATAGCTATAAATTCCTCCATAGGAAGTACGGCCGATATTTTTTTACCTGTATTGTCTGTAATGAATTGCGGATGTATTGCAAGCATAATCTTCTAATTTAGCGGTTTGAATGTTTTGATCAAAGAACTTTTGTAATTTGTTTTTGGCAAGTATAGCATGAATGAGAAGAAAGAAATTTGTTTTGCTATCTTCATCTTGTTGAGAAATCTACTGTACTTTTTCAGCAGCGTTTCTTCTTTTCATTAGGCATCTTTGTGGTTCGTTGTTTGTATTTACTTGTTCTTTAACGTTAAGCCTGAATATTTTATAAAGATTATGAACGATCTTAATCCCATATTCTCTTTCGACATTTATCATTTTGGCACAGTTGGAAGGATTTGTGTAAGTAGTGTCAAAAATCACTTTCTAGAACCTTTAACCCATTACCGGGAAATCTCTGTGCTCATCTTTAAATCATAATGAACTACATAATTAACGACACAAATTTAGCAAATTGTCTGTAGTTTGCAATTTTTTGGAGGCTTATTGACTTCATCTGTAAATTAGATTCAGTTCCATTAGTTCTGCTCCTATTTGATGAATTCCTTCGAGTATTTTTTCCGTCTGTGATTGTGAAGGTTTCTTTTTACCTTTCACATATTGAGATAAAAGGGTAGGATTCATACCTATCTTATCAGCCAAAAATTTAGCGTTAAGTACTCTGTAATACTGGAAAAATTGTTTGAAATCTACTTCAAAATGTAATTCTGAAGTTTCAAGTGGATGAACTTCATCTTCAAAATAGTATTTTACTGCTTCTAGGGTATTTATTTTTAGGTCAGGAATGGACTTTCCAGTAGAAAAAATGGGGTAGTCTTTTGCAAAACTTGAAAAGCCTGTCGCTGTTTTTTCGACAACGATACTTATTTTTTTTTCTCTATCATTCATATTCTGGACTATTTACTAGGTTTAATGCCTGAATCCTTTATAATTTTATTTAATAATCCTTTACCTATTTCCTGACTACCATGGTTAGGGAATATTACTATTCCATCTTTTTCCGGATGTTTTAATTTTACATGCGATCCTTTTTGCGAAACTGGAAACCAACCATCTTGAATTAACATTCTATACAACTCAGAACATTTCATTGAATTATTTTTTCATTGCTTATATTCAAAGGTATATTATTATTTACTTTAGTGCAAAATAATCAGATGATTTAACATTTAAATAAAATTTTAAACAATACTACTAATTGTTATTAGTAGGTTTTTTATTATTTAGCTGCCAGCAAGCGTGTAAATTGAAACAGAAAAAGCCAAAATTAATCTAACAAATTTGTCTTCTTTTCCCTGGTTTTTTATAAAATGATTGATGCAAAAGGATATTAGAAGCACCACAATTTTCCCCTTTCCACCAAAAACGTCAAAAAGCTTCTGCGCTAAGTTAAATTGGAAAATTAAGCTAGTGCGGTGGTTTATTTATTGGATGTGGGAAGATGTGGTTCCAGCTAGTGAAGAAGTTATCAATAATTTTTCACTTTTTTTCAATATTTTTCCTAATACATTTGCAGTATTTTACATAAAGAATGTAAATATTATAAAATATTGGCATTCAACAACTTAAAAATTTGACATTTTCAACTATTACTCAGCAGTTTATTTAATTTTAAATTATTTCAATTCGTGAAATATATTACTGGTAAACAATATTTATTCAAATATATATTTCTTTAATGGAAGTGGGTGTAAAATTAGCCTTGGGAATTTTTTTTAGGCTTCGTTCGTTAAACGTTTTAACATACCTATTTTCCGTTATTTCTTGGTATGGAATATAACCTTATTGATAAACTTTTTAATTTTTTCAACATGAATTTCAGAATTAGCGCCGTATTAGGCACCGACAACGTCATTGCGATAAAATCAAAAATCAATGACATCAGAGCTGCTCTCCCTTTCTTGACATCACTTTCAAAAGGTGATCGACGCAGCAAACTAAATCTCGGATTAGCTAGTGTTGGGTATGGTAAGTCTTCACTCAAAGCTGCTCTTAACAATCAGCATTTACTATCCAGACAATTTATCATCGAAGATTTTGAAAATGAAGTTATTTTACACGAACAATTACAGACCGTACTAAACGACTTAGACACGCTCCGCCAAAATATTGATGATACCATCAAAGTTTTAGGACAGAGCATCATGGTTCAATCCAACGAAGTCTATGGCGTTTTTAAAATTGCCGCGAAAAGAGAAAATAAATACAAGCTTACGTT
>JBMOJB010000083.1:0-15375 GCA_049316985.1 Saprospiraceae bacterium
ACCCTGCTGCATTTTTCTCTTCGACTGTTAGAAATCTGGAAATTTTGTCGACTAGTTCGCGAGTGCTGAATGGTTTCCGTACGAAGTCATTCATACCGGATTCAGCAGCTTTTTCGGCGTCACCATATTGGTATGCAGAAGTTAATGCAATGACGGGTATATTTTTTTTGATTTCGTTTTCAAGTTTTCGAATTTCTTTTGTAGCTTGGAATCCATCCATTTCCGGCATCTGAATATCCATAAGAATTAAGTCAAAATTTTCTTCTTTAACTTTTTGAAGTGCTATTTTGCCGTTTTCGGCTGTACTTACCTTTGTAAATGCATTTTGAAGCAATTTGACCAATACCATGGCATTAATCTTGTTGTCTTCGACCACAAGAATTTTTGAGCCCGGAAAATATATGGTTTGCGAGGTAGCATGCATTGGAATGACTTTTGTTCCTGCTATTCGCATCGGAACCACAATTCGAAATCTGTTTCCCATTCCCTCGATACTTGAAGCTTCCACCGTTCCATTTTGCAGTTGAACAAGTCTTTTCATATAAGATAATCCTGCGATGCTTGCAGTATTTTCCATCGGACGTCCCTCGTGGTAGAAATACTTCTTCAGGAATTCATCCATGCGATATTGAGGAATGCCAAAGCTACTGTCAGAAACAATAATTTCCAATTTAATGCTGTTGTTGTTCAAAGGGATAGCTTCCACTTTTACGTTGATTGCTCCCGAACTCGTATTTTCCTGGCAATAATCGAGTAAATTGCAGAGAATCTGAATCAAAACTGCGGGATCACCAAGCAACAGCAGAGGAATTCCGGGGTACAAGTTGAAATTAAAAACCAACCCTTTTTTTTGCAGTTTTGTATGGTAGCGATCTTTTATTTCCTTCCAAACTGCTGCAGTATCAAAAACAATGCTTTCAGACAGAAGTTTGCCTGTTTCAATATCAGAGAATTCCAACAGGTCATTGATTAGAACATACATGGCATTATTTGCAAACTGGACCTTTCTAATTTGTTCTTTTTGGTCTTTTTTTAATGTTTGGCTTAAAAGCGCATGTGTCAGGGTAGAGGTGTGAAGCAACGGTGATTGCAGCTGCTGGCAGATATTGACCAGAAAGTTGTCTCTTTCAAATCGTTCTTTTAGTAAATCGTCTTCCTTGGCTTTTAAAATTCTCAATTGTTCAATGGTTTCTGCATTATTGCTTTTGAGCGTGCATATTTCAGACTCCTGCTCCGCTTTCTCATTTTGAGCTGACAAAAGCTCAATTTGCAGTATTTTGCTACGTTCTATTGAGATTTGCAACTGTTTTCTGTATTTATTCCAGAACCAGGCGAAGGTGGCACCTGCTACAATAAGTAAAAAAATGGCAAATATTTTAAAATACAGGTCGTTTTTCTGAATGCTTAGGACTTCATTTTTAAGCTGATTTTTCTTTGCTTTATACTCCGCATCGTATTTATTGACCAAATCGAGGCTAAATTTGTATTTGCTCAAGATATACAATTCATCCTTTACCTTAGCCATTTCCTTCATGTATTGGTATGCCAGGTCAGCCTCACCGATTTCGTGGAAAGCCAAGGCCAATTGAGCGTATACGTTGTCTTTACCTAGTTTTAACGTGCACTTTCGCAGTAATTCAGCACTTTTATGCAATATTTCAACAGTTTCCGATTTCTTCAGTTTTAATGGGCTGGATAAGGCAACAAAAATCTGAGTTTCTACCTGCGACAGCGTATCTCTGAGCAGAATGCTTATAGCATTTGCATCTGCGGCAAACTCTTGGGTTTGCTGGAAGTTTCCCAATACCAGGTGTGATTTGGCCAGGGATTTTGCATTTTGCAGCATGCAAGCTTGATTGTTGACCTGTGCATAAAGTTCATAGGCTTTTTGGAAATACATGATTGCGCCGTCATAGTCTGACATTTCGCTTAAAATCTCTCCAAGTTTATGAGCATTTTCAGCTGCTTTTTGAATTTCATTACTATTTAAAAATAAGGAGAGCGATCTTTCATAGTTGTCTTTAGCTTTGCCATATACTTTCATTTCAGCGTAGGTTTTTCCGCTCATACCGGCACTTTCAGCCATTCCAATTGAATTCTTCTCCGCCTTATAATATTCGTAAGACTGTGTGAATTGAGTTAGTGCGGCAATGTAATCTTTGTTTGTGAGCAATATGCCTCCTATTTGCAGCTTGAGCGATGCAATGGCACCATGGTCCTTAATAAATTCGTAAATTTCCAACGATTGAGTCAGGTAATTTTGAGCTGCAATGAGGTTGTTCTTTTCTTGACATACCAGACCCAGACTTTGCAAGGCTTTCGCTTTAATGATTTGACTGCCCGTTTTGCTGGCTATTTCCAGCGCTTGTGTTGCAAACTTCTGTGCATCATCTATTTGTCCGGAATTCATCAGCACTGATGCCGCCTTACAGAGCAAAACTCCTTTCGCATTTCCACTGTGTCTGTTTATTGCATTGCTTAGACTGTCTACATTTATGGCGTAGAGCTGTTTAGTGGCAAGGAAAAGAAAAATAGTAATCGAAGCTTTAATGGTCATCCGTAACATATCAATCAAACGCCCGGAGTTGCTACACTCAGGCGTCTAACTAAGACAAATACAATGCCGATTTAAAGTATTTTGGAGAATACGATTGTTGGGACTTATTGTTAAAAACAATATTGTTACAATTTTGATAATTGTATTCTACCTTTTTATATTATCAATAATCCTGATTCGTAGTAGATTTTCAGTACTTCCAGTAGGCAAAAAACGTTCATCCTGTCTCAAAGATATTATCCAGACGATTGTGCCTTTGCTTTCCAGCACATAGACTGCTTCTTTTTCAAATCTAGTTTGCTTCAAGTCTGTTAAAAAGGACTTGACTTTTTTTCTTTTGCCGGACATGCCTGCCGGACAGAAAAAATCTCCATCTTGCCAAGGCCTGATAAGCAGTGGAAAGCTGATTTTATCCTTGTCTACGATGATTTCTTCATTTTTGACAAGCGTATCATCTTTTGCGAATTGACTTTCTAATTGTATCTCAAAATTGTGTCTTGTGATATTTTCTATGCCTTCCGGAATGACAATTTCAAATTTCTTGCTATTGTCTTTTTCTCGTATAAAAAAGTAATCGCGATCCAGCAAAACCTCATTACTGTCTGAGTACCATAGTTTCCCGCTCTGATTTTTGCCTATAGCAGTAATCATTTCTTTGCATTGAGAATTGCGAAAACCAAATTCTTGCAGGCATTCATAGAGAATAACAAAGGGCTGTGGTGTTTTTAGCAAGTTTCTGATATTTACCTTTGTTTGTTCGCTTCCGACTTCAACGATTTCCTTTTTTAATTGTGCGACAAAAAAGTCATAAATTTTTAGTTGTTCATGAAGCAAATTCATTGAGGAGGCACACTTTTCTAAAAAGCCGGGTTTAATATTGCCCAATTCAGGTATTACTTTAATCCGCAATGCGTTGCGTTTGTATTTTTCACTTGTATTTGAGCTGTCGTCTCTGAATGGAATGCCATAGGCACTGGCATAGCTCACAATGTTTTTCTTTGGCAAGAGTAGCAGAGGACGAATAATTTTTCCATTGATAGGTGGTATGCCTTTGATACCTCGCAATCCAGTACCTGAACCGAGGTTCAGTAACATGGTTTCGACGTTGTCATTGAGATGATGAGCAGTCACGATGTAATCATAACCATTGGCAACGGCCGTTTCTTCAAAAAAATGATATCGAAGCGTGCGTGCTGCTTCTTGGATACTAATTTTATTTTCGCTGGCATAAGAAGCGGTATCAAAACGAGCGACATGGCAGTTGACCCGCATCTTATGATAATAATCTTTTACAAAATCTTCATCTTGTTCCGATTCCTTATCTCTCAGTTGAAAATTGCAGTGGGCGACACCAAAATGAATATTGGCTTTGTGAAACATATGCGCCAATACCATCGAATCCATTCCACCACTAACAGCAATCAGGAAAGTACGATTATGGTAGGGAATATGATGGGTTTCCAAAAAAGTGAAAAGTTGTTTCAATCGGTTCATGTGCTTTTAATTACTTTTTAACAACAAATATACATATTGATTTTAGATTAATTTGGATAATACATAAAACATTTGTGGCATATCGCTTCTTGAAGTTTGCGCACAATTGATTCGAAAATTGTCCTTTCATGCTATTTTATCCATATTATTTTTGTCTTGTTATTGCAGTTATTTTTATTTATTTTAATCAAAATAGAACTTTTATTATGCGGTCCATAAAAGATGGAAGTCTCACTATGATTTAATCCAGAATGTAAAAAAATGGAAAAGTATTTGAATTCACTAAATTATTGTGCTGTTTAATCTTTTGTTATATTTTTTGGTTAATAAGCCGTTATAATACAACTTTTAACAAAAAAATGCGTAATTGTATACGCTGATTTTATGGCATTTGCACTTTAAATTATGATTGAAGGATTGAGTTTTCAATACCCCTTGTGGTTATCGATATTATGTGTAGCATTGGGTTTGGCCTATGCGTTGGGATTGTATTTTCGGGATAAGAGTTTTCTTGAGCAATCGAAGAAACTTAACTTGATTTTAGGTGCGATAAGATTTACCGGAGTTACTTTGTTGAGTCTGCTATTGCTTTCTCCCATTTTGAAGTCACTGATTACTGAGACAAAGAAACCAGTCGTGGTTTTGGCACAAGATCAGTCTGAATCTATTCGATCCACCATGAGTGCGGAAAAACTGGAGCAGTATAAGCAGAATTTTAATAACCTGAAAACATCGCTCAGCGACAAGTACGACGTAGTTGAGTATGCTTTGGGTGAACGGGTTCGGGACGGAATTGATTTCAATTTCAGCGACAAAATCACCAATTTATCTCAGCTCATGAATCAAGTCAATGACTTGTACAGCAATCAAAATTTGGGTGCGGTTATTCTCGCCACTGATGGAATTTACAACGAAGGCAATAATCCGCTCTATACTGCAACAAAAATCGGAGCACCTATTTATACCATTGCGTTGGGTGATACCAGCAGAAAAAAAAATCTTTCGATCCGGAGAACCTTTTCAAATAAAATTGCATACCTGGGTGATAAGTTTACCATACAACTCGATGTAGCTGCAACGAATTGTGCCGGTGCTGCAACCAATCTGAGCGTGTACAAGATTGAAGGTGCCACTAGTCGAAAATTGCAAGGTCAAACTATTTCAATCAATAAGTCAGATTTCTTCCAGACGCAGGAAATCATTTTAGACGCCGATAAAGCAGGTATTCAGCATTTCCGAATTGCCTTAAGTGAAATAGCAGGCGAACAGACCACACAAAATAATGCCAAAGACATCTTTATCGATGTGCTGGATGCCCGGCAAAAAATATTATTATTGGCCAATAGCACACATCCGGATCTTTCCGCCTTGAAAACTGCGATTGAAAACAATAAAAATTACAAAGTTGATATTCAGCTGATGAGCGCACTAAGCGTGAAAGTATCAGATTATGATTTTGTTATTCTGCATCAATTGCCCTCTAAGAATGCTGACCTTTCGGTGATCATGCGCCAGCTGAACGAGAAGAAAAAATCACGTTGGTTTATTGTTGGTCCACAGACCAATATTGCTGCATTGAATCAAATGCAATCTTTGCTCAGTATCAGTGGTGCTGCGGGAGAACAAACAAATGATATTCAGGTTAGGATAAACCCCGCTTTCTCCGCTTTTACATTCGATGAAAAAGTAGGCAAGGATTTACCGAATTTTGCACCATTGAAAGCACCTTTTGCTCAGGACTTCAAAGAAGGGGGCAATGCACAAGTGTTTTTGTACCAGAAGATAGGAAAAGTCGATACTAAATTTCCACTAATGTTAGTTGGTGAAGAAAATGCAATTCGTACCGGTGTACTTGCAGCCGAAGGACTGTGGAAATGGAGACTTTTCGACTACCTACAACATCAAAATCACGATATCACAAATGAAGTTATTGGAAAAACCGTGCAGTACCTCAGTATCAAAGACGATAAACGCAAATTCAGAATCAACACGTCTAAAAATCTTTTTAACGAAAACGAACCTATTGTTTTTGACGGAGAATTGTACAATGACAATTTTGAATTAATCAATGAAGCGGACGCTACATTGGTGATTAGTAATGAAGAGGGCAAGGAATTTCCCTTTACTTTTAACAAAACGGCTAAAACCTACAATCTAAACGCCGGTCAATTTCCGGCAGGAAACTATCAGTACAAGGCAAAAGTTGCATACAGAGGACAGGAGTTGGTATTTAGTGGGCAGTTTAGCATACAACCGCTGCAAATGGAATCTTTTGAAAGTACAGCTGATCATGCAATGTTGAGTTTACTGAGCAAACAACACGGAGCGGAAATGGTATATCCCGACAACCTTCAAAGCATCGCCACCAAAATGGACAGCGATAAAGGCTTGAAATCTATCATTTTTCAAACCAATAAAACCAGATCGATCATCAACATCAAGTGGATCTTTTGGATACTCATCGCACTTTTTTCCACAGAATGGTTCTGTAGAAGGTATTTTGGCGCATATTGATTATTAGGAAATGCAGAAATTAAAATTGGATGAATTGGGTCGGGAATCCGTTAGCGAATTCAAAGCTAAAGAGAAGTTTCCGCTAATACTTGTTTTGGACAATGTCCGTTCTGCATTGAATGTAGGTTCTTGTTTTCGTACCGCTGATGCTTTTGCCATTGAAAAAATTCTTTGTATAGGAATCACAGCCACACCTCCGCACCGGGAGATTTTGAAGACCGCATTGGGTTCTACGGATTCAGTGGATTGGGATTATTGCGAATCAATTGAAAATGCTGTTCAGTCCGGTATATTAAAGGACTACGTTTGCCTGGCTATTGAGCAAACGAGCAAATCCGTGCTGCTTCATGACTACGTTTTCGATAAAAACAAGCGCTACGCTCTCTTTTTTGGCAATGAAGTGGATGGAGTCAGCGATTCGGTATTGTCAATTTGCCAGGATGCTTTAGAGATTCCTCAATTTGGTACAAAACATTCTTTGAATGTTTCTGTTTGTATAGGTATTCTCAGTTGGGAGTTTGTCAGACAAACGGGTTTCTAGTTGCTGTAGATTTTTTTTCAATGTATTAAAACAAAAGCAATGGTCAATATATTCAGAGATAATGAAAACAATCCTCCTGCCCAGGCGCTAATTGTTTTTTGCGCCGGACTAATAGTGATGCTCGCAACTTTCTTAGTTAGCCTGATAGATAAGAGTTGGGTTTCTCCTCGTTTCTATTGGCTTACGGCGGCTTCTTTTTTGCTTTTTTTTTCGGTGTTCAATAGCGTTTCCAGTCTGATTTCAAAAAACGTATTGCATTTTTGGGCGAGGTCTATTTATAGTTATATGGGATTAGCGTTGCTCTCAGGCATAATCGCATGGGGGTTTTCTGGTATTTCTGTCTATGATGCCGGCACTTATTCATGGATTTATGTAGTCGTAACCATAGTCTATGTTGTCTTTTTAACCTTGGTCAGATCTATGAAAATGATTGTTGAATTTGCCCAAAAAGAAGAATGGCAAAATCCGAATTTAAGGAGAAGGAAGAAGTAAAAACACAGACCAATCTCATTAAAATCTTGGGCATGTCACTTGGCGACCTCTTCTTTGTCGTGGCTGCATATAGGTAATAGATAATTCAAAAGCTCCTCGGTAATTGGAAGCAGGTACCAAAGTAGATACATTTATATCATAGCTCAAACCAAAATTTAATTTTTCTGTCTCTAAGACAGTGCTCAAGATCAACGCGTCTATTGTCTGTCCCTTTTTCAATCTGTTGGCTACCCTTAACCATGCCCCCATTCTCAAAGCTACTTCGCGCCAATCCTGGTTATTGTACCTGATATTGGCTCCGCCAAGCGTCATTTGTGAAGCACCTTGCTTCTGGTAAATGAGTGCCGGTAAAATGCTGGTGGTGCTTGAAAACGGCAGCTCGCAGCCAATCTGTGTCACCCAGCGCCATTTCAGTATCTCGGTGTAGTTTTTGTCAACTCTGTAGTTTAACGAAGGCGCGTTGGCATGTAGCAAAGATGCACCAATGTGAACGGATTTGTTGTCACCCAGCAAGGCATACCACAAAACACCTGCATTCAGATCCATATACAAATTGGTAGATCGGTTAAAGGCAGGTTCACCGTTTGATGCATTTAGATCAACCTGACCGGTGGTAGTATTGAATTGATTGGAGAACCACAGATTCTGATCATAACGATGCTGACCTGCACCGACCTGGAAACCAACATTTACATACTGATCATTTCTTTTTGAGCTATAACGCCTGATATCGCCGCCTAATTTCTTTTGGTAAGAACCGCCAAGATGTGCTCTGAAAATATTGAAATTACTAACCCCGGATTGGTCATTTACAATGTTCATTCCCAGTGCCATCAAATCATGCTTACTTACCGGAAAACGAGAATCGAAGCTGCCACCTACCGTCCTAAAAGCATTGTCGTCTAACACGGAAGCCCATTGGCTGCGGTAGATCAGGGTGCCTCGCATGGATCCTTCATAAGCACCCATAAATGCGGGGTTGGTGAAAGTTTGCGCATTATAGAATTGCGAGAAATGGGGATCTTGAGCCAGTAGAAACGTACTGATACAAACAAATGCCAATGTGAGTTTTGTAGACATAACAAATAATTTTGTCAACGGATAAAATGGTTGCTTTTTCATGTTTATCTGATCAATTGTGTACTTCCTTTTTTTAATTCTTTTTCTCCTGTTGGATATTCTACCTCTAAAGACCACAAATAGGTGCCTACCGGCATCTGGTTATCCTTGAAATAGCCGTTCCAACCGGCATTTACATCATTTACCGGAAAATCGCTCGCTTCAAAGACAGGTTCACCCCAGCGGTCAAAAACACGAAAGGCCATTACTTTTATACCGTCGCGGCCATGAACCAATAAGAAGTCGTTCTTTTGATCATTATTAGGGGAAAATGCCTGTGGAACAAATACTTGCTTTTCGCGGCGCAAGAAAACAGTGACTTGATCTTCAGCTTTGCAACCGTTTTCATCCGTGCCTTTGACACTTATGATAGTGGTCTCTTTGGGTTTTACAAGCACTTCATCACATCGGATACAGCTCAAAATGTCGGTCGAAGGAGCAATCCACTCCAAAACAACTTTACCTTTGTTGTTGAGGTATGTGGCATTCAGGGTCGCTTCGCCGCCATACTCGATGGTCACGTCAGCAGACGCGCTGATGGTCAAAGCTTTTGGTTCCAAAATATCAGTCGATTTGAAGTTGCTGCAACCGGCATTGTCTTTGACAAAAATAGTGTACGAACCTGCCGCTAATCCCGGCAGTTTGCTGAAACCATTGAACTTAGTTCCATCTAAACTGTAAGAGTAAGGTTGTTCGCCACCGGATGCAATTATACTGATCTTTCCATTTTTTGATCCGGCACAAGACACATCACTTGTCTCTAATTCGATAGTTATCGGTGTAGGTTGTTTGACAGTAAAATTTTCAATCTTGCTACATTGGTTTTGATCACTTATAGTTACTGTATATACGCCGGTTTTTAGTTGATCAATTATTTCAGCTGTTTTCTGATTGCTCCATTGGTATGCTAGTTTTCCCGTTCCACCACTGGCGATGAGTTGGATTGAACCCGTATTTCCTCCTGAGCAACTATTGTCTTTAATGAATGCATTTTCAATTTTAATAGCAGCAGGATCTCCTACTACAAAAGTTTCGCTATTTGTACAGTTTTTGTCGTCACTAACCGTAACGGTGTAATTTCCCGAACGAAGTCCTGAAATCGAAGGCGTTTTACTGTTTAGGGAATCATTCCATATATAGTTGAAACCCGCATTCTCTCCGTTGGCACTCACTTGAATTCGGCCTTCATTTCCTCCAAAACAGAGATTGTTCTGTATAATTGATTTTATTTCTATTGCATCAGGTTGGGGTATGAATTTGCTGAAAATGCCCTTGCAACCTGCTGTGTCAGTAACTACTACGTTGTATAGTCTGCCGCCGGGCAGATCAGTGGCAAAAGGCGTGGTTTGGGGAATGTCTGAATTCCAAAGATAAGCGTACGCAGAAAGTGCACCGTTTGCTGCGCCACCACTGATTGAACTAATACCCAGCTGCCCATCTTTAGATTGATAACATGTTGGTTTTACAAATGCCAGATTGGCTTTAATCGAATCATATTCGACGATATTTATATTTTTGATCGCACTACAGTTTTTACTATCGGTCAAAGTGATGCTGATTATACCTGGTCTGAGTGAACTTAATGTTGGAACACGAAAACCGCCCGTCCACAAATATGAAAATGGTACTTGTCCACCGCTGATGTTACTCAAAGCTGCAACGCCGGCATTAGAGCCAGCACAAGCGACTTTGCTTTGGATCAGCGTGAAATCAATAGGTGCGGGCTTTGATATTCGAAATGTGTCTACAAATGAACAAAGATTCGCGTCACTGATACTAACTTGATACAAACCTGGTTCGGCCAATGCTTCTTTTGCACTTGTACCGCTGATAGTGCCTGACCGCCATTGATAATTGTAGTTCTTTACTCCACCGCTGGCGATAATTTCAAAATTGCCATAAGGGTCACTCGCGCACTTTGGAGATTCAGTAATTACAGTAAATTTCAAAGCCAAAGGTTCATTAATCTGAACGTTTCTGGTGGCAGTGCATTGCTGGAAATCCGTTACTGTTACGGTATAAGTTCCTTTTGGTAGATTGCTGGCTTTGTCACTAAGTTGCCCGTTGCTATCATTCCAGCGATAGTTGTAAGGACTGGTTCCACCACTTACTATGGATTCTGCCGTTCCGTTGTTTTCACCTGCACATTTTACGTCCTGAACAATCATTTTCTCAATAAGCAATTCAGGAGGTCTGGGAATACTGATATTCTGCTGAACTGTACATCCTTTGCTGTCTGTTACGGTTACACTGCAATTACCTCCCATTAAGTCGTTTCTTGATAGTCCACTTTTGCCATCACACCAAACGATTTGAGGATTGCCATTTCCACCGCTTACAACAGCTGTTGCCGCGCCATCGGCAGAGTTATAGCAATTGCTGGCTGTGGTACTAAACTTCACATCCAGCGGCGATGGCTTTACGATGCTGATTGCCTGCGTCAGCGTACAACCAAGGTTGTCACTCACTGTTACCGTATAATTGCCGGCATCCAATCCGGATGCGGTGGCAGTTTTTTGTTTTTTGCTGTCGGACCATAAATAGGAAAACGGTGCTGTACCGCCTATCAATGTAACAGTTGAACTACCGTCATCTCGATCGCTGCAGGTCACTTGCTGCACAGAAATGTTGCTAGAAAGCGGGTAGATGAGTCGCAACTTAAGGGTTGTATCTATTTTGCAACCATTATTATCGCTTACAATCAACTGATAATCACCGCTACTTAGAGAATTGATAGAAGCGCTTGTTTCATTGTTGGACCAAATGTACGTATATCCCGGAGCACCTCCATTTACGGAAACATCGATAGCTCCGCTTGTATTATTTTGACAACTTGTCGTGGATAATTTAGCATTTAGTACCAGTGGACTGGCATCTAAGAGTAAAAAAGAAGTACTGTAACTGCAACCACTTGCATCAGTTATCGTCGCATAATACCTTCCTTTGGAAATATTAATGAGTTCATCGCTATTGACATTCAGCGGGCCATTGGCGTCTGATGCCCAGCTATAAGTGTAGGGCGCTTGGCCATTTTGAGGGTAAAGGTAAATTTTTCCGGTTGCAGTTCCTGCACATTTGGTATCCTGAACGACTGTGATTACCTTTAGTGGGTTGGGTTTTGGCATTTGCGCCGAACGGATTATGCTGCATTTTGATGCATCTGTAATAGTAACACTGTTTTTCTGAAAAGCCGAAATATTGTCCAGCATTGCGGTAGTCTGCACTGGATTGGTATCCCACAAATATTGTAAAAGTCCGGTTCCTCCTCGCGCCATTGCAAAAAAGGATCCTTTATCCTGGCAGCTCGCAGTGTCGATGATGATTTTGAGACTGATCGAATCCGGCTGCGGCATGAAAAAGTTCAGCGTATCCCGACAGCCGTCCAGAGAATTGAGTGCAATAATATGATGCGGACCTGAAATGAGATTAGCGTATAAGGCGATGCTAACAATGGGGAACGTATCCAGTTGATAACTGATATTTTGGGCGGCAACACCAGCGATATCAGCACTTGCTGCTGCAATTCCATCGGCTCGACCGTAACAGGAAGGCTGGGTCAAGCCAGTGATTTTAGTCGTACCTTTGATATATTGACAATTCGCTCCGAACTGCGCGTTGAGCACAAACGGAAAAACTAAAATACTTAATACGAGTGAGTGTAGTGAAAATTTCATTGTTTTGGCAGTTGAGATCAAATTCAATAACTGCACACGCTAAAAATCATGAAAAATCGCAAGTTAAGAGATTTTATAGGTGGCAAGTCGAAATTAAAAGGAGTACCTGTGACAGATTGTAAACGAATATTAACAGCAAAAGTTTGCATTTGTAATACAAAACTAAACAATCTTTGATGAATAAAGTGCTGGAAGGTATTGTATTATATATTGAACTCTGTTAAATATTACTTGAAGACAACAAACCATCTTAGCTGTTTTTTACTTGTTGTCCGTTATTGTGACTATAGCACGCAATCTTCTATAAGTCCAAAAGATGCGTTTCGACATCAATATTGTCTATGAAGGCACGTTGGCACGGTCTGAATGGACTACAGTTGTCTATAAGTAGGTTTCCTTTGTATGCGAAGTAAATCCCGTTGGCAAATCTTGCTTCAATGAGAATGTACTTGAAATCTTTCCTGGGAGTAAATTCAAAATGATACGTTTTCCAGTTGTTGTGGCGGATAACTGATGTTTCAGCAAGAAGCTGTTCTCTTCCGCATGGCTTTCCTGAAGCCCAAATCTGAAGCTTTACCGGGATATTATAGCCGTCATAGGAAGAAGCTCTGCTCAAATCAACACTGAATTCATAGCACACATCGGCTTTGAACGGTCGGCGCAATGCCTGAGCAATCTTTTCCCAGGTACCATCTTCACGTGCAATTAATCCAAGATAAGAATTCCCGTCAGAAGGCTCATTATAAACACCCCAAATACCCGGAAGAATATCGGGGGTAGAATTTTCCCCGCAAGGAATCCAGCCGATGGGTACGGTCGCATCCTGTGGTTTGCCTTCAAACGACGGATTGACCAGCCGAATAGTATCAGGATTCCCTTCTTCTTTTCCATAGAAAAGTAAGGATAATATAATAAAAAAAAAATTCAACATAATGTAGCCGATATCCCTAGCTTTTGCACAAAATTAATACTTTTACCTCAGAAACAGATCATTAAATTTATTACAATGAAAAAAACTTTAAGTACGCTTATCATAAGTTGCACAGTCCTGTGTAGCTTAGTTTCCCAAAACTATACTGACTTAATCAATACCAAAGCCAAACAAATCGAGCAACAATGTATCAAGTGGCGCCGACATTTTCACGAACACCCGGAGCTCTCCAATCGCGAAATAGAAACTTCAAAATACATAGCTACATTTCTAAGAGAATTGGGACTAGAAACACGTACCGGTATTGCAAATTATGGTGTCGTAGGCATATTAAAAGGTGAAAAACCAGGACCTGTCATTGCTCTTCGTGCCGATATGGATGGCCTTCCGGTAACAGAAAGAGTGCCCTTGCCCTTTGCCTCAAAGGTCAAAGCTATTTACAACGGTCAGGAAGTGGGAGTCATGCATGCTTGTGGGCATGATTCGCATGTGGCGATGCTGATGTCAGCAGCACAAATACTTGTTAGCATGCGAAAAGAAATCAAAGGCACAATTTTGTTCGTATTTCAACCTTCAGAAGAAGGTGCGCCTGCCGGTGAAGAAGGTGGCGCCAAGCTGATGCTGAAGGAGGGTGTTTTTAATGACCCAAAAGTAGATTTTGCATTCGGGATTCATATCAATTCCATGATTGAAACAGGAAAGCTAGCGGTCAAAGTGGAAGGATCATGGGCTGCCGCTGATAATTTTAAAATAATTGTAAAAGGCAAACAAACACACGGTGCGCGTCCTTGGTCCGGTGTCGATCCAATCGTTGTCAGTGCGCAAATCATCAATGGCCTGCAAACCATAGTCAGCAGGCAAATGGACCTTACGCAGGAACCGGTTGTGATTACAGTTGGAAAAATTTCAGGTGGTGTAAGAAGCAATATCATACCTGAAGAATGCGAAATGATAGGTACAATCAGAACGCTGAACAAAGACATGCAAAAAGAAGTGTGGACCAGGATAGAAAATACTGTGACCAATATTGCTGAAAGCGCTGGTGCTGTTGCCTCAATCGAGTTTAAACCGATGACCCCGGTTCTTCAGAATGATCCTAAATTATTGGCTAAAATAATGCCTTCTTTGATAGCTGCCGCCGGCTCAGAAGAAAACGTAAGGGTTGCAAGGGTACAGACCGGTGCTGAAGATTTTGCTTATTTTGCAGAAGTAGTGCCTTCTGTGTTTGTAACACTCGGAGGTATGGAAAAAGGGAAATTGCCCCTTGATGCCGCGCCCCATCACACGCCTGATTTCGCTATAGATGAAAGTGCTATGATTACAGGAATCAAAACTTTTTGCCATTTGGTGTTAGATTGATTGCGCTTGGCGCGTTTGGTTGCGCTTGGCGCGTTTGATGCGCTTGGCGCGTTTGATGCGCTTCGCGCGTTTGTTGCGCTTCGCGCGTTTGATTGCGCTTCGCGCGTTTGATTGCGCTTCGCGCGTTTGATTGCGCTTCACGCTTTTGATTGCGCTTCGCGCGTTTGATTGCGCTTGGCGCGTTTGGTTGCTCTTCGCGCTTTTGCTGCGATTCGTTCGCCTCTGTTGGCAGTCAGTTTTGAAACCCTGCTTTAGAGGAGGTGAACATTGATATACTCAAAGTTCGCCCGAAAGAATTATTCATAGAAATCTAATAGAAAGCTTCGTTGTTGCTACCGAAATAAGGTATAGCTAGAAATATTTTTAGCCTAACAGTCACAAACTTCTCAATCAAACGCGCGTAGCGCAACAAACGGCGAAGCCATCAAACGCGCGTAGCGCAACAAACGGCGAAGCCATCAAACGCGCGCAGCGCAACAAACGGCGAAGCCATCAAACGCGCGCAGCGCAGCAAACGGCGAAGCGTCAAACGCGCGCAGCGCACCAAACGGCGAAGCCATCAAACGCGCGCAGCGCAACAAACGGCGAAGCCATCAAACGCGCGCAGCGCAACAAACGGCGAAGCCATCAAACGCGCGCAGCGCAACAAACGGCGAAGCCATCAAACGCGCGCAGCGCAACAAACGGCGAAGCC
>JBMOJB010000084.1:0-14881 GCA_049316985.1 Saprospiraceae bacterium
GGAAACCATCAAAGTTCGATGGAAATATTTACTTTTCCACCAAGTCCTTTTTCGACGATATCAAAAAGTGTTTTTAATGTCATATTGCTGCCATCATTTTCGACCCTCGAGATGTAAGATCTTTTTTTATCAATTATGGCTGCGAGTTGCTCCTGCGTCAAATGCTTTTGTTCTCTTGCTTTTTTCAGCAAAAGTCCGATTTTAAAGGCTTCAACATCTCTTTCCAAACCATCGCGTCTTTCGGTCCCTATTTCACCATAAACATCATCTTTGATTTGAGACCAGTTTTTTGTAATCATAACATTTTCTTTTTTTCAGAGTAATACGCATTCATTAATCTCACGGCTTTTTCAATTTCTTTTTTTGGCGTTTTTTGCGTTTTTTTTGTGAATCCATTTAAAAGAATCACCAAGCTTCCTTCATCAAAAAAACAAAATACCCTCCAAATATTACCAGAAAGTTCTATTCTGGCTTCAAACAAGCCTTTGGCTGTTGAAATAGATTTTAAATAATTAGCTGGAATGCGTTGAAGTGTTTCAATAGCTTCAATGACTCTAAATATTTTATCCTGTACATTTCTTGGTTGTCTAGTCAGGAATTTTTCAAAATGATCACGATAAGCAATGACCTGACGAATGTTTTTCATTTTGCAAAGGTAACTTATAAGTTACAAATTCAAAACCGGAAAGTGATAATGTTTAGTTAATGTTCCACGATTGATTAAATTCAAATTTAAAATATAAATTATTTATCGAGTCGATACCATTAGTGCCACATTTCCCTTTTTTCCTCCAAAGCATAAAAAGTCCACTGCCCCACTTTAAACTACAAATTTAAGCTAGCGTGGTTTTTTTTGAATGAGCGGAAATTGCAGTGAATGTGATGGAAATATTTACTTTTCCTCCAAGTTTAATTAGGGGCGGTTTCGACCTCTTTCCTTTTATAAAAGAGAATCCCTGCGTTCAAAATATGGTTGATCAAGTCCTTATTGTTAATTTTTGAAAAATCACAAATGTCGAAAGTGTAGGGCAGGTTCAGATCATCTAATTTCAAGCTGATTTGGTTGATTTTTGAGTGGCTTAAGTTTTTTCCTATAATGGCAAGATCAATATCTGAACCAGGTTTGAAATTTCCCATGGCTCGGGAACCATATAGTATTACCTCTTCAATCTGTGAAAACTGAAGGAGGGTGTTTTGAATGCCTTGTAATGTGCTGCTTTTAAGCCCGTATTTCATTTAAGTAGAAAGTCAGATTATTTGTCGATTAGTTTTTTGAGCGTAGCCTGAATCAATTTAAACTGTGGAAAATAATCCACAAAAATCACTTCAATTAATTCTTCTGCCAATTGTTCGTTGTAAGTATGCGCAGATTTATTTCTGTCTTTCAACATCTCCATCCAAACGTCGCCATCCGCAATCAAACCTCTTTTGAAAGCAAGTTGTATGGCATCTTTGCTTCCTTGAATTCCGGTTTCACCTTGGTTTTCATAAAAATCTTTTATGGTGTTCCAGGCCAATTCGTAATTGTATTCGAATGATTTAATCAGCCCCTGATTTTCCAGTTCGTTAAGCTCATCACCTTTGTCGATGAACTTCTGCATTAGCGATAAAGCACTGCTGAAATTATTAAAACGCTGAATCCAGCGGATATTATTTTCCATTTAGTTTGATTAACAGCTAATTCAAAAACAATTAGTACTTTCTTGATACACGATTACAAATAAATCCTAGTTTGTAAAATCGATATAAACTTAACAAAAATACAATTTTATCTCAAATTTCGTGATATTTACATGGTATAATTGGTTGATTGCATTGATTTTTGTATTTTTACAAGTAAAGATTGTTCTGGAATTTTGCTTATTTTTATAGACTACTATTATTTTCTGAACATTAATCTGCAATCATTGAAATCTTAATTGATGTAAACATTCATAAACATATACCATGTACCCAATATCCAACTATCTCCAACGACTTGCCAACTGGAAGTCACTATTGATATTCCTGGCAATTTACATCTCTTTCCCTGCCTATTTTCTGAAAAACGCAGAAGCAAAAATTAACGAACTCAGTGGAAAAACGATTGGGGTGATTGACCTGACTTTTGGTTTCAATCCGCAGAAAACACTGGATCTGGTGGAAGGATATACGGATGCAGCGCGTGCCTATTATGCGCAGACGGAGATGACCACCGATGTGGCTTATCCGATGGTCTATGCATTTCTCTTCAGCATCATCATTACAATGTTGTTTCGGGGCCAGTCCATGGTGCGGGCACAAATGCTTCCTTTTCTCACCATGCTTTTTGATTATGCAGAAAACATCTGTATTGTATCATTGTTAAATACCTATCCGCAGCAATCTATTTATCTGGCTACCTTCTGTGAAATCTTCAAGATGTTGAAATGGGTTTCGTTGGGTTCAATAATGATTATAATTGTTTATGGTCTAATGATGAAATTAATAAAACGTTGACATACAGGTTGTTTAATTATACACCAATTATTTAGGTAGCAATCATAGATTTTAGTATAAAATAGGACTATTTTTGTGCTACTAAAATACATTTTTTGAAGTACTTTAATTTATAAAATGAAAAAAACGGTTGAAAATGCCAAAGCGGCGGTAGCCGATATTCCGAGTGGCGCCACGCTGATGTTGGGTGGATTCGGATTGTGTGGAATTCCTGAAAACTCGATAGCTGCATTGATAGAAAGCGGTGTCAATAACCTGACTTGTATCTCCAATAACGCCGGTGTGGATGATTTTGGAATTGGACTCATGCTGAAAACGCGTCAGGTAAAAAAGATGATATCCTCTTACGTCGGAGAAAATGCGGAATTTGAAAGGCAATTGCTGTCCAATGAACTGGAAGTGGAATTGATTCCTCAAGGTACACTGGCCGAGCGCGTGCGCGCGGGAGGAGCAGGGATTCCTGCATTTTTTACACCGGCAGGAGTAGGTACAGAAGTAGCTGAAGGCAAAGAAATCAGAGAATTCAACGGTAAAAAATATTTGCTGGAATCCTGGTTGAAAGCCGATTTCTCTATCGTCAAAGCCTGGAAAGGCGATACTGCCGGTAACCTGATCTTCAGAGGAACGGCTCGCAATTTCAATCCGATGATGGCCGCAGCCGGAAAAATATGCATCGCAGAAGTAGAACATCTGGTGCAAGAAGGTGAACTCGAACCAAATGATATTCACGTGCCAGGCATTTATGTGCAGCGCATCTTTGAAGGAAAAAACTACGAGAAAAGAATTGAACAACGCACGATAACCGTACCTAAAGCGGAAGGCGAAGCAGTAAAATCTTCCGGAAGCAGTGCAAAAGGACTTGATAAAAACCAGATTGCGAAGCGCATCTCACAGGAAGTGAAAGATGGCTATTATGTCAATCTGGGTATTGGAATTCCGACACTTGTAGCTAACTATATTCCCGAAACCATGGATGTCGTGCTGCAATCTGAAAATGGATTGCTCGGAATCGGTCCGTTTCCAACTGAAGACAAGGTCGATGCCGATCTGATCAATGCAGGAAAGCAAACCATCACTATGATTCCCGGCTCTGCTATTTTCAGCTCTGCCGAAAGTTTTGCCATGATCAGAGGGGAACACGTCGATCTGACCATTCTAGGCGCGATGGAAGTTTCGGAAAATGGTGATATCGCCAACTGGAAAATCCCCGGTAAAATGGTCAAGGGAATGGGTGGTGCAATGGATCTGGTAGCTTCTGCGAAAAATATCATCGTCGCGATGCAGCATGTCAGCAAAGACGGCAAATCCAAACTGCTCAAGCAGTGCAGTCTGCCCATCACCGGTCTGAATTGTGTCAAGAAAATCGTCACTGAACTCGCCGTACTCGAAGTGCTTCCCGAAGGAGGATTCAAATTGCTCGAAAGAGCACCAGGTATCTCCGTCGAAGAAATCAAGACCGCCACAGAAGGAAAATTGATCATTGATGGCGAAATACCGGAAATGAAGATATAATTTACAATTGACAATTGACAATTGACAATGAAAAGATTATTATCAATTGTCAATTGTCTATTGTTAATTGTCGATTACATTTTGTGTAGTTTCCTGAAAATCCAGAAGTGGATATTGGGGAAGAACATGCTGACCACCGGGAAAAGGTGCTCCAAGCGGCCCATTCTGATCCAGGATTTGTTCTTTTTGATGGCGTTGGATATTTTCAACGCACATTTGTCTACCGTAAGTCCAATCTCGTTGGTGATGCTGTTTTGTCCGAACTGTGAACCATCGCCTGTCAGTGATTTGATGGTGATATCGGTCTTCATGAATCCCGGGATGATGAGCAATACTTGAATGCCGTATTTCTCCAATTCATACCTGAGCGACTCGAAATAACCTTTTACGGCAAATTTTGATGCAGCGTAAGTGGTCAGCATTGGAGCGCCGACCAATCCATTCAGACTGCCGACAGCGGCTACACTTCCTTTGCTCTTTTTGAGGTAAGGTAGGCAGGCTTTCGTCAACTTAACCATGGCAAAATAGTTGATCTCCATGATTTTGCGCTCTATGCTTTCCTGTGTGTTTTCACCAAAATCTTTCTGACAAATACCTGCATTGTTGATCAGAATATCGATACCACCAAATTTGTCCACTACTTTTTGCACGGCAGCTTCGGCATCGAAGTTTTCGAGTTCGAGCGGTAAAACCAGGTAGTTTTCCGGGCTTAATCCTGATTTTTTCGCTACTTCTTCTAATTTGTCCCCTTCGTTTGAGGTCAGTATGATTTTACAGTTGTCTTTGGCCAATTGATACACTAAGGCCTCGCCCAATCCTGAGCTTGCACCGGTAATCCAGGCTATTTTTGAGTTTAAATTTCGCATCATGATAAAATGTATTTTCGGGTTATTTATTGTTCAAAGGCCATCCACTTGAGTTGCAATTTGAGTACTTTTTCTATAACATCTCTGACACAGCCTTGTCCTCCTTTCAGTGGTGAAATGTACTGGGCTATGTGGATAATTTCCGGTGCCGAATCAGCAGGGCAGGTTGATAAGCCTACATGTCGCATTACGTCATGGTCGGGAAGATCATCGCCCATATACAAAATGTTTTCCGGGTCGATATTGTTCAGGGAAATGAATTCATTGTAGGTTTTTAACTTATCATTAATACCGCTGAAGACATCCTGTACACCCAAAGCCTTCAAGCGCATGGACACTCCCGCTGATTTTCCACCGGTGATGATACATACCCTAAAACCTTTTTCTACTGCATATTTGATAGCAAAACCATCTCTTGTATTCATGGTTCGCAGTAATTCTCCGCTTTCGGTAACAAGCAGGGAATTGTCAGTCAGTACGCCGTCAACGTCAAATATAAAGGTGTCAATGTTTTTAAATTTTTCTAAAACGTTCATTTGTATTTCTTATTATTTGGTACATGTTGAAATGAAATCCTGCAGTTTTTCGTACACCAGATCCATGGGCAAACCCATAATATTGGAGTAGGTACCTTCTATCTTTTTTATTTTGCAAAGGCCTATCCATTCCTGAATGGCATAGGCACCGGCCTTGTCATAGGGTTGGCATTTTTCGATATAATAGTGAATTTCTTCATCACTCAGCTCCGCAAAATACACTTTTGCCACGCCTGAAAAAAGGGATGTTTTGTGCTGATCCATAATACAGACGCCAGTGATTACTTCATGTATTTTACCCGATAATTTCTTCAGAATAGCCACAGCATCAGCGTAATCAACAGGTTTATTATAGATAACGCCATCGAATATCACCACACAATCAGAAGCGATAATGATCTCATTTTCGCTATGCATTGACAATGAGGCCAAGGCTTTCTTGTGCGCCAGGTATTCCGGTACTTCCCGGACCGGCATGTGCTCAGGAAATGTCTCTTCAATATCGGTCGCCCTTACTTCAAAGCTAAAACCCGCATCTGCCAGCAGCTGTTTTCTTCTTGGCGACTGAGAAGCCAGCACGATCTTTCTATTGTGATTCCAGTGTTTCATTGGCGCAAAGATAAGAAAAGGTTTGAAAAGTTTGGCGGCTTTGCCGTTTGATGCGCTACGCGCGTTTGATGGCTTCGCCGTTTGTTGCGCTACGCGCGTTTGATGGCTTCGCCGTTTGATGCGCTACGCGCGTTTGTTGGCTTCGCCGTTTGTAGCGCTGCGCGCGTTTGTTGGCTTCGCCGTTTGATGCGCTACGCGCGTTTGATGGCTTCGCCGTTTGGGTGCTTCGCACTAGTTTGATGGCTTCGCCGTTTGGGTGTTTTTCTGTTTGAGTGCTTCGCACTAGTTTGTTAGTTTCGTCAACTCGTGAATCGCAAATATCTCGCGTAGCGCTCAAAACTCGCGTAGCGCTCCAAACGTGCGCAGCATATCAAACGGCGAAGCCAACAAACGGCGAAGCCATCAAACGCGCGCAGCGCATCCAATTGTTAAAATTTCCATAATATTTTAAAATAAAGTTGCTAGTTCTGAAATTTGGTTTTAATATTGCATTAGTAATTGAGAGAGGAATAATATTTCTTCTCGTTTTTCATCACCAAACTTCTTACTATCGGGTAAAAACTTTACATTATTTATTGAA
The DNA here is from genome assembly GCA_049316985.1 of Saprospiraceae bacterium. Taxonomy (GTDB): domain Bacteria; phylum Bacteroidota; class Bacteroidia; order Chitinophagales; family Saprospiraceae; genus CANHEE01. The sequence goes on from JBMOJB010000084.1 coordinate 6,582, forward strand.
CATATATTAGTCGGATAAAGACGTATTTTTTTGTTAAACAGTAGTTTAATAAATTATACTATTTAGCTTTTAATTTAAACAAGAATAATGATGAAGGTTTTATTGCTTACCGATCAGGAGCTTATTGCACAATATTTAATTGGCGACGAGCGCGCTTTCGAAGAACTACTAAAGCGCCACCAACAAAAAATTTATACGACTATTTATTTGTTTGTCAAAGATCAGGACTTGGCTGATGATATTTTTCAGGAAGTTTTTATCAAGATTATTGATACTTTGAGAAAAGGTAAATACAACCACGAAGGAAAGTTTGTGCAATGGGCTATGCGGATTGCCTACAACATGTGTGTAGATTACTTCCGCAGAAACAAACGCAAACCCACTATGGCCATTAATACCGATGATTTTGATATTTTCAACATCATTCCTTTGGCCGAAGACAGCGTAGAAGAAAGTATTATGAAAAGTCAGACGCATAAGAAAATTCGTCAATTGGTGGACTTATTGCCGGATGAACAAAAAGAAGTTGTGATTTTGAGGCATTTTGCCGATATGAGCTTCAAAGAAATTGCCGCATTAACGCGCGTAAGTATCAACACTTCCCTGGGTCGTATGCGTTATGCACTGATCAACATCCGCAGGATGATTGAAGAAAAAGAAATTATTTTACAATAATAAAAGACCCCCAATTGCCCTTTTCCCCTTCTTTGCAAAAAGAAGGGGATTTTTTGATCTATGGAACATTACTTTCTGATTTACAAACCTTACCTGACCATTAGTCAGTTTACTCCCGAAGGTCCGGATGATAAAACCTTGTCTGATCTTGGCTTTGAATTTCCAAAAGATTGCTATTCAGTGGGTCGCCTTGACAAGGATTCGGAAGGACTTTTGTTGATCACCAATGACAACTTTCTAAAATCCAGATTTTTAAATCCTGCTAATAATCATCAAAAAACTTACTATGCGCAAGTAGAAGGGGTTTTTGATAATGCAGCTTTAGATCGTTTGGAAAAAGGCGTAGAAATCAGCATTAATGGCACGAAATACGTGACAATGCCGGCAAAAGTGAAGAAAATACTCAATACTCCTGATTTCCCAACCAGAAATCCGCCTATCAGGTATCGGGCGGAGATTCCTACCAGCTGGGTTTCGATCACAATAGGTGAAGGGAAGAACAGACAAGTCAGAAAAATGTGCGCCGCAGTTGGATTTCCGGTACTTCGATTGGTAAGATTTGCCATGGAAAGTTTGACGGTTGCCGACCTTAATGATGAAAAGGTCCGCTCACTCGATAAAAAAACGATATACGAAAAACTGAAGCTGTCCTAGTTATCAGCTTTTCGTTTATCTTTGCCTACCTTATGTTATTTAATTTTTTCAAGAGAAAAAACTATCTCCAGTTTTCTAACGAAGAACTGCTCGACGCTTATCGCGATGAAGCAGACAACGAAGCTTTGGGTGTCTTGTATGACCGAAATTTAGTCATGGTCTTCGGAGTTTGCAACAAATACCTCGAAAATGAGGCTGCCGCTCAAGATGCCGTTCTAGATATCTTCGAGCAACTCTGTGAGAAAGTTAAGTTGCACGATATTCAGAATTTTGAGAGTTGGTTGTATATACTCGCCAAAAATCATTGCCTGATGCAATTGCGCAAGCGAAAACAACAGGTAATCATGCCAATTGACGATTACAGCCACTTGCCATCAACGGACGAATTAAGCCATGAACATCACCATGAAAAAGAACTTGAAATTCAAAGTCTTGAATCTTGCCTTAAAAGTCTGCCATCAGAACAAAATATTGCTGTGACTTTGTTTTACCTCGAAGAAAAAAGCTACAAAGAAGTGGCAGACATCATGAAAGAAGATATCAGCAAGGTTCGGTCCTTTATTCAAAACGGAAGGCGTAATTTAAAAATTTGTATGGGTTCAAAATTTATAGAATGAGCGCAAGCAATCTGAAAGATAAAAATCAGGCTTTTCACAGGCTCCTGCACGATCTTCACCAGGATTCGATGCATTCTGATATGGAAGACGAACGCGATTTTTTGCCAAAAATATCGCAGTCAAGTGCTATGTCGGATTTGCGTGGCAGATTGAAAAAACGCTATAGAAGGAGCCGGGTTTCTCCTACATTGATGTATTTGCCAAGGATTGCACTGACTATGGCGATTTTACTTACTTGTGCGGTAGCTTACCTATATATAAGGAGATTAAAAGAAATTGAAATTCTGGAAATGAGGAAAAATAATGAACAATTGCATCAAATTGACTCATTGATCAGGGAAAAAATGCACCACGATACAATTAAATAATTATGAAAAAAGATATTGATAGTCAAGCTGATATAGAATTGTTGGTTCGTACATTTTATGACAAAGCCCTAAAGGACGCCTTGCTTGCGCCGCATTTTGACGGTATTGATTTTGAAAAGCACTTTCCGCGCATGTTTGATTTCTGGTCTTTTATTCTACTGGAGAAAACGGGTTTTACGGGAAATGTATTTGATAAACACCGTGATCTGAATATTGGACAAGAAGAATTTGACCGCTGGCTTTTCCTTTTTCATGAGACCATTGATGGTTTTTTTGAAGGCCCGGTTGCAGACAAAGCAAAATCTCAGTCCGCCTTGCTAAGCTACACTTTTAACCAGAAAATGAAATTTATGGGAATGGGGAAATATCATTCTTCCTAGCAAACCCGTATGTATAGCATAAGCTACAAAATGGAAAAAAATCTTCATATCATCCTGCCTACCGGACAGGCAAGCAAATCTTCAAATCTTAAAATTGACTTATTTTCTCTTTTCGGAAATGAAAAAATAGCTTGTGAACAGTTCTTATCTGAAATTATCGCTGCCAAACGCTTGACTTTGCAGTGCACTGAAGAGAATCGTGCCTTATTGAGAAATATTTATTTCAGTTCTGTCAATCAGGTAAAGACTTCAGGTGCCAGAAAGCTAAATGTTTCATATCCCTACTATTTTGAAAAATCAGGCGGTTCTTTGCTTTATGTTCCTATTGCTTTTATTCCCATTGAGATCAATACAGAGATTGCAGAAGAGGAAACTTACTCGATAAATGCTTTGTTAGGCAAGTGGCATTTGAATGAAAGTCTGTTGCACTTTCTTGAAAATAGTCAAGGCATTAATTTTGCTGGATTGCGTCGTTTCGCACATCTGGAAAATGATTTTCATGCGGTGATTGCAAAATTTACTGAGGTGCTCAGTGATAAAACGGGGATTGGTTTTTCATATGCGCCCAATCCGGTTTTTCCATTACTCGCTGATGAGCGCCTCGCCGAGCAGCCTGATTTTGAAACCATTTTTTTCAATGCAGCCATATGTAGCTTTGAAGCATCAGTTCATGTACATACAAGATTTAACCTTGGTAAATTGAACGGACAAAGTTTTCAAAAATGGTACAAAGCCGGTCTGAATATGCCAGATGTTTCGCAGTTTCAGGCGGTCAATAGCGTTGTTCACACTTCTTCTGGTGTGTTGGTTGGGAATTCAGGTAGTGGAAAGACATTCACGGTTGCTCACATTGTAAGTGCTGCATTGGCAGAAGGAAAGAAGATTTTGGTAGTGAGTGATCGGCTAAAAACTTTGCTTCAATTGCAAGCTGAGATGGAAAAATGGAAGCTTGGACCATACACTTTTATTTTAAAAGACCAGGAGCTTGACCTTGCATTGCTGACATCTATTGCCAAAGCAATAGCCATCCAAAGTGCAGACCATAAAGTTCCAAATTACGAGGCCAGGAACTACGAACTTGCAATCAGCCGAATGAAGCTGGAAAGAGAGAAGTTGACGGAGATGTATGCCAATTTGCAACGTAAGATGGAAATAGCTCCCAATTGGCAGCATCTGGTCGGTATGTTTTTAAAATCAGAACAGATTGAAAGCAGGCAATTGCTGAATTCTCACATTCACCCGAAAGAATTTGATTATAGTGAAGCGGAATTTCTAAGTCTCAGGGAATCAGTTGCGCTAGGCCAAGCTCTTTTTCAGAAGATTAATACGCTTGAACATCCGCTACTTGTATTGCACCCGCGCCTCTTTACTGAAATGAGCTGCGATGATGCATTGGTTTTTCTTAAACGAAAAATTGCTCAATTTCATAATCGTTTGCAGCAAAGCGAGCTAAGAATAAGTGACGAAGCGTTGATTTTCAGGAATCAACAGATGGAATACTACCGCTTGCGGTTCGATAAGCTGAGTGCTCTAGCTGCAGGAATCCGTACCCGATGTGAGGCTGGCCTAAATTTGTATGGAGCATCGTTTCGACTTAGCGGATTTCTTTTAAAGATTGCAAGCTGGTTTTCTAAAAAGCGAAAAAACAAATATGAGCTACAGCTGGATATCAAAAATAAAATTGGGCAATTAATTGAAGCTCATCAAATTGATCCACCAGTCAACTTTGATTGGAGCAAGATAACCGAGCTCAAAGCGTCCGAAGTGTTATCGGTCATTCATAATTTTAATTCTAAACTTAAATTGTGGTACGATGGTATTCTTGACCAGGTAGCCGAAGAGACCAACAATCTTGCAGTTGATTCGCTTGTAAGCAGTATTGCCTGTCGTGATATCTCAGTTGAATTTGAACAAATGCTCAGGGATTTCAACGCTGCGGAAATATTTGCTGAAAGCATCTACGCAACATCGAACCGATTGGCAAATTACAAAAATTTAGGTGAACAATTGTTGGTAAAATTGGAAAGTGTCAGCACTTTTCTGAGTGATTTCGATGCTTTTTATTCGTGGAATCAGTTTTTCTTAAATAGTGATCAAAATACGCAAACCCTGGTGATAGGCTTGGTTAAGAGCAATTCCAGGTATTGGATAGTTGCGTTCGAAAGCTGGTATTTTCACCACATACTGCAAAAGAATTACAGCAGCACTTTGCCGCACAAACAACAAAATTTTGATGAATTGATAGATTTGCACCACCAAATTTCAGATATTCTTAGCGCTAAGATTGTTCATGTTTGCGATGCGAGGCGAAAAGAATCGTTGCGAGAGAATGAAAAAAGTAAGCTGTTAGAAAAATATAGTTCAGTCGCTTATTCATCTTTACAGGAAATTTTCCAGAAAGAACAGGCAGTGTTGACGGATTTTTTTCCGCTCCTATTGGCTACAACTGCTCTATCAAAGGACGTTTTAAATGCCATACCTTTTGACCTGTTAATTTTTGAAGATGCACAAAATTACGCTTTAGAACAAATTGGAGCAATTGATTACAAGCAAATAATTGTTTGCGGAGACGATTTTGCTTTGTCGAACCATCCCGATTCTGTTTTGAATCAGGCATTGAATGCCGGATTTGAGCGACAGGCAATAAGCATGGTGCATACTACGGAAGATAATGCGATGAATGCACTTTTGGATGCTGTATTTCCAGATGAATCTTTTCATCTTCCTCACTCAAGTACACCCTCATTTTTTGAAGCAATTCATACCGAAGGTTTTTTTGATATTGAGGAAAAGTTCAATGCAATAGAAGCGGAAAAAGTACTTTTGTTGCTAAACAGAATTGAAAAACAGAGCAGTGGACGTTTCCCATCTGTCGGAATTATCTGCGCAACTATTGAACAAAGGGATTATATCAGCAGTCTGCTTTTGAAAATCAAACAAAAGAGAAGTGCGGGTTTTGAGAAAATTCTGCATTTAGAGCGCAGTAATTTTGGTATATTCTATTGGGAAGAATGCGCCGGGATGCATATTGAAATCGCCATAGTATCATTGACATTTGGTATAAAGGACGATAAAGGCCGGTTGAGTCAGCAGATACAGATCCTCAACGATGTCAACGGACCGGAAATGCTGTATGTCCTATTGACCAGAGCTTCCAAACAATTGATTTTTTGTCATTCGATCACGGAAACTTATCTGCAGGAGTTTGCTGCTTCACCAACTGCCCGAGGCACTTATTTGTTGAGTCAGTGTTTTGCTTATTTTAAAGCAATAGAGCAAGGACAGGATAACGATGCGAATGCTATTTTGCTTTCGGTAGCTGATGCATTTGGCGTTCTGAAATCTCCGGACCCACAATTGCTTTACGCCGAGATATCCCGTCATTTGGTGAATGTGCTGGGTGAAAAGAGGGTAGTCACGGAATCAAATTTTGGTAGTTTAGCAATACCGCTTTTGATTCTTCCTGAAGATCCTGCCGGGTCTGCTGTGATTGTAAGGCTTGATGGTACATTTACTTTGCCTTACACTCCTGATCCGGTGTGGGAGTCGTTATTGGTAGCAAATATCAGGTCACATGGCTATGTAGTCATAGATACCTGGTCAACAGATTGGTGGCATGATACAAAGGCAGCACTTGAATTTTTACTTTCCAAACTAGATGAAAACAATGCCGGCCCAGGTATTAAAACTAACCATGAAATTAAATTCATTGATGAAGGTTCGCCACTCATAGATTTGGCCTATCATATCGATGAAGAAGATCCAATGTTTGCAGAAAAAGTAAGTGATAATACCGAACGCAATGAAGCTGGAGCTGAACCTATTGATTCATGAGGACAAGTTGAAAAAGCGTATTGTCTCTGGGAAATTACAGGTTTTTGACCTCGTCAGGAAAAAATACGTTGTGGCTACACCCGAAGAATGGGTTCGACAGCTTTTTATACTTTATCTGGTGCATGAAAAAAATATAAACATTAATAAAATTGCTGTCGAAAAACAGCTAATGATTAATCAATTGCCTAAGCGATTTGACATTGTAATTTTTGCACAGGATCATTCACCATTGACGATAATTGAGTGCAAATCACCTAAGATTAGTATTTCTGACGATACTTTCCGGCAGGCTTCTATGTACAATATGGAGTTGCGTGCTCCTTTTTTGATAGTTACGAACGGAATGTGGACTTATCATTGCGCCATTGATTTTGACAACAAATCTTATCAGTTTTTGACAGATATCTAGTGAGATTAATTAATTATGAAAAGTAAAATCCTGTACCTGTTTTTTAGTCTAAGCGCCTTACCAATTTTTGCACAGCGAGATACTTGTGATTGCAACAAGAACAAACCCCTGACTTTTCCAATTATTTTGGTTGGGGTAGGGGCGATCAATGCTTTAGATGGAACGCTGGATGATGCGATTTATGACTTCCGGCAAAAGAAGATTTCCGGCTTTCGGACACATGTGGATGATTACATGTTGTATTCTCCATTATTAGCTGCGTACATTATGAATCTGAGTGGGGTGAAAGGCGTGCACAATATACCAGGTTTAAGTCTCTATGCCGGAACCAGTTTTCTGGCGGTAAGTGGACTTACCCAAGGTATGAAATATGTAATCAAAAAGGAGCGACCTGATAAAACTGCTTTCAATAGCTTTCCTTCAGGTCATAGTTCCACTGCTTTTTGTCTTGCGACAGTTTTTCATAAGGAATATAGAAAAAAAAGTATTTGGTATAGTGTCGCAGGATATAGTGTCGCTACTGCAACAGCTACCTTGCGAGTAGTTAACAACAGGCACTGGTTTTCAGATGTTTGCATGGGTGCAGGGCTAGGGATTTTCACGACAGAAATGACTTACAGACTGTTAGATAAATATTTCAAAAAGCATCAACAAGTAAAGTTGAAACCTTTTTATTAAAAAAATAGAAGGAAATAATTGATTTATAAATTCTAAGATATTACCTTTGCATCGCTTTAGAGGAAACACATCAATTTTAGTGTATCCACAGCTCAATGCAAAGGCATATGGAGAGATGGCAGAGTGGTTTAATGCAGCGGTCTTGAAAACCGCCGTGCCGTGAGGTACCCGGGGTTCGAATCCCTGTCTCTCCGCTTACACAGCGCAAATTGTTGACTTTCAACTTTTTGCGCTTTTTTTATGCAATGCGTTCAAGAGGAATAATCATTGTAGTGCTTCCAGCGCCTCCCTTTCTGATTTTTTTAATCCTTTCACTACCAATTCATAAGAGTGGTCGATCAATTCTTTGATCAGTTTATCAGACAATGATCCTTCGCAATTCACCGAATTCCAGTGTTTTTTATTGAGGTGAAAGGCACCTTCAATTTCTTCGTATTGTTCTCTGAGGTCTAGTGCTCGGTCGGGATCGCATTTTAATGAGATCGTCAGTTGGCTTACATCCAATGGAATAAAGGCAAAAATTTTCCCCATTACTTTCATGGTCATGGTTACCTCGTCGAATGGAAAATCTTCTTTTACGCCTTTTTTCATCAGACAATAGTCTGTAATGTTTTCGATATTCATTTTAACAATTAATAACTAAAGTTTCGGAGAAGATAAGCATTTGATTATCAACGAAATAATA
>JBMOJB010000085.1:0-14831 GCA_049316985.1 Saprospiraceae bacterium
TTATACATTATTTTAAAATATAATTTGAGACCTTTTCGGAGGGGACTCAAAATTTGATGATTTGATGATTGTGGTATGTCGCTTCGCGCCATGCCCTATTTTTTGCGGGTTGCCTGACGGCAAGGTCTTCTTTTTTACTTAAAGGTAAAATAACTTCCGTTTATATTTGGTGAAACCAAAGGAGATGCTTTAGCATCAAAAAATAAATTGCCGAAGGCACTCACTCAAAATAGGACATGGTGCGCAGCACCATACCATAATATCAAATCATCAAATTTTCAAATTTTCAAATTCGACTATTTCTTTTTTCAAAAAAATAAACCAAAATTTAACAAGCGATATAGAAACACTGTATATTTGCGACAAATTTTTTAAGAACTCAAATTATTTCAAAAGAGTAAAAAATGGCAAGTATTTCCGAAAGAGTAACAAAAATCATCGTTGACAAATTAGGTGTTGACGAAAGCGAGGTTAAACCAGAAGCAAGTTTCACCAATGATTTGGGAGCAGATTCCCTTGACACTGTTGAACTTATTATGGAATTCGAAAAAGAATTCGGTGTAAATATCCCGGATGACCAAGCTGAAAAAATCAGCACCGTTGGCCATGCAGTTGATTATTTGACTGCAAATGCGGCTTAATAAGCGTTGACCTGAGGGGCATTAAACAAAATCCAAACGAATCTGTTTCCCGTGTTGATTGGTAAGCTTTTTAGCTTTCTATCCCCAAGAAATAAATTTGCAGGATTTGTTTATTGCCCTTTATTTTTTTCCAAATATTTCTATCACATTTAAGAAATTTTATGAGAAGAGTTGTAATTACAGGTATTGGAGCCCTGACACCAATCGGAAATAATGTTCCGGAATATCTTGAAGGTTTGAAGAATGGCGTAAGTGGCGCCGGAGAAATCAGCCATTTCGATGCTGCTAATTTCAAAACCCGCTTTGCTTGCGAAGTAAAAGGTTTTCAACCTGAATTATATTTTGACCGCAAAGAGGTTCGCAAAAACGACCGCTTTACTCAATTTGCAATCGCTTGTACGCAAGAAGCAATAGAAATATCAGGCCTGGATCTTGATAAGATTGATAAAAATAAAGTAGGAGTAATTTGGGCATCCGGCATTGGTGGCCTCGGCACATTGGAGAGCGAAATTGCAGATTTTGTGAAGAATCCTGAAATGCCAAGGTTCAATCCTTTCATGATTCCGAAAATGATTGCCAATATGGCCGCGGGTATGATTGCCATACGCTGGGGATTTGGTGGGGTTAACTACGCTCCTGTATCCGCTTGTGCAAGTTCTTCTCATGCATTAATCAATGCCTTTGATTACATCAGACTCGGTCGTGCCAATGTAATTATTTCCGGCGGATCAGAAGCCGTTATTACAACTACAGCAGTAGGTGGTTTTACTTCCATGAAAGCAATGTCTGAACGAAACGATGACCCACAAACCGCTTCTCGACCTTATGACAAGGATCGCGATGGTTTTGTACTCGGCGAAGGTGCCGGTTGTATCATATTAGAAGAATACGAGCATGCCGTAGCACGCGGTGCAAAAATATACTGTGAAGTAGTGGGCGCCGGAATGACTTGTGATGCTTACCACATGTCAGCGCCGCATCCCGATGGAATTGGCGTGATCCGGGTGATGCATGAAGCATTGAATGACGCAGGAATTGATCCTACTTTGGTTGATTACATCAATACCCACGGCACTTCTACTCCACTGGGTGACGGTGCAGAATTAATAGCGATCAAATCGGTTTTCGGAGATTGTGTTTATGATGTAAATATTAGTTCTACAAAATCAATGACCGGTCATCTGCTTGGTGCAGCAGGAGCAATCGAAGCAGTAGCTACCGTATTAGCAATGGAATATAGTTTTATTCCTCCAACGATCAATCACTTTACCGACGACCCTGAGTTGGATCCAAAATTGAATCTTACATTTAATACCATGCAGAAAAGAGAGGTTAAGTTTGCAATGAGCAATACTTTCGGATTTGGCGGACACAACACTTCTGTAATATTTAAAAAGTTGTAAGCAAGCGTGAGAGCGGTCAGACAGTTTTATTGTTTTTTTATATCCCCTGATAAATTTTTAGCCCGTCGTCTTCGTGACATTGTAGGCTTCACACCGACTCGTCTATCCTTGTACAAATTAGCATTTTATCATAAGTCGAATAACAGCAATGGCAATTCAGTACAAAATGATAAAAATGCGGCCTACAAAAATAACGAAAGACTGGAATACCTCGGCGATGCCGTGCTTGGAACGATCGTCGCTGAATACCTTTTCAAAAAATACCCGCACGGAGATGAAGGTTTTTTGACCAAAATGAGGTCTAAAATTGTAAAACGGGAAACACTCAATAAGATCAGTGAAGATATGGGGCTGGATGTAATTCTGGCCGAATACAACAGCACCCGGCTCAGTCAGGCTATGCTTGGCAATGCACTGGAAGCATTAACCGGTGCAGTCTATCTCGAGTTGGGTTATGTCGGAACAAAGAAATTTGTAATATCTAGAATTCTGAGAAAATTTGTTGATGTACATGAACTGGAAACCTATGACGACAACTACAAGAGTCAATTGTTGGAGTGGAGCCAAAAGAATGGGAAGGCAATCGCTTATAAAGTAATAGCGAAGTACAAGGTAGATAAAAGAGACCGTTTCAAAGTTGCTGTGCTTCTTGATGGAGAAAAAATTGCCACCGCAGATGATTTCAACAAAAAAAGTGCAGAACAAATTGCCTCAGAAAGAGCAATCCTGGCGCTTGGAATCAAAAACGAAGAATTGGATTAAGCTTTTACCCGGTTAATTATCGGCAATACAACTAAAGCAAGCAATCCAAATGCAATGCTGCCGAAAATATTGACGGAAAAGAAAAAGATATTCGCGAAAGAAAAGCTGTCCACACTATTCACGCCGTATAATGTCAAAGCTGCCATCACCAGCACATGATAAGTTCCCATTCCTCCCGGTGAAGGTATCAGTATCCCAAAAGCACCAAAAGTATATACCATCAAAGCAACTACCGGCGATAATCCCGATGTAGGTGCAAAAGAGAAAAAACAAAAATAGGCCATCAGGTAATACATCAACCAGATATTAATGGTGTGCAGTAAAAAGACAATGGGATTACTGGTTGACTTTACGCTCAAAACTCCTTCCGTAAAACCAACTGCTAAAGCAATCACTTTTACACCTATTGCTGATTCCATCAAACGCTTTCTAAAGACAAATGCGATTATCACAGCAATAATTCCCAACACCACCACTGCCTGAAAATAGATATTGTGAAAAATTCCACCCTTAGCACTCAGGTTTCCGGATTTATCACTTACAAAAGCATAAAGTGTATCGAATTCAAGCATAAATGCAAGACCCACTACCGATAGTAAGCACAATACATCGAGCGTGCGATCAACTACAATTGTACCAATCAGCTTTTCCAATGGAATCTTTTCGTAACGAGACATCGATGCTGCTCGGACAACTTCCCCAATCCTTGGCAAACCAAGGTTGGCGAAATATCCCAGATTGATCGTCCAAAAAGCATTCGCAGTTGAAACATTATGCCCCAATGGCTCAATCAGCATCTTCCATCTTGCCGCCCTACTCCAGTTGCTAAACATAAAAGAAGCTATGATCACAGCAATCCAAAAATAATTCACCCGGCCAAAATCCGCAGCAACCTTCCTCCACAGACTACAATCCGAACTATTGATTCCATCTAAAATACATTGTGCCTGATAGGCTTGATTCTGGTCGCGATAAACCAAAAACAATATTACCAGTCCTACACTTAGAAATAGTACAAATTTTACAAAATCGAAAAGTTTCTTTTTCAAATTAATAATTGGAAGCTATGTTAGAAAAATGTTGCACGAAATAACGCAGCAAACTCAGGAGGGTTGCATATTAAGGCTCGAATCTACTTATACTATTACAATTTGAGTAATATAATTTTCCTCATTAATTGTAGAATTGGCAAACTGCAGGATTTTGTCTTTGGAAAAACTCAATTCTTGTTTAAGTGAGGCGGAGGTGATTTTAATATAAAGAATTCGATTTTTAAGGAAAATATCCTGCGTATTGCGGTCAATCGTTTCACCCATTTCTTTTCTCCAGGCCATTTCTATCTTAGTCTGAAAATAAATAGGCTTGGTTTTTTCATCCCTGAACATGAGCTTAACCAACTCGCTAAAAGTCTGTTCGTTTTTGCGCATGTAGCGATTAAATTACCACAATTTTGAAGAAGATAAAATATAGTTTTCTGCCATTAAACGCAGTTGATCCTGAGAGAATGAACAATAGCACATGAAATACATAGACATAATATTTCCGACATCCGGCACAAAATACTGTCCGGCACTGTCTTTGCTTCTGTCTGTAAAACGGCAAAACTCCTGAGTCGACAGATAATCTTCGGGGGTTTCGCCCAGTTCAAATGGGTCTGCGGGTGTATCACATAAGTTATCACCTGAAGTAAGACAATTTGATCCGTCAACCAATTCGCCTTTGGTCTCAAATGTATGCACCAACCCAAAAAAATGTCCCATCAGATGTGCCATTCTTGCTGCAGAAGCATGCGCTGAAAGCACTAATATATTCGCAGAATCCGGTTTTGAAATTCCATTGGGTTCAGCTTCGCCAAACATTTCGCCATCAGGATAGCTATTGCAAAAATACATATTAATTCGATTGTCCACTCTGTACTGTGTCCAAAGCTCCTGATATTCTTTCTTGTCTGTTAAATCGTATAAAGTATAATCAGGAACGCGATTAATCTTGCAGATTTCATATTTCACTCCAATCGGACTGAAATATTTATTCATCAAACCGATTTCATTTTTAAGTGTTACACTGTCGACAGCAGCAGTTCCGGATGAATCAACAACTATGTGAGCGACGATAGAAAATGTCTTTCCGATAACCGGCAATGGCTTGTTTCTATTCACTAAATCAGTTTGAGCACTGATAGATTGTAACAGGCAAAAAGTTAAAAAGATACAAAAAATACCTCTCATAGATATATAACTAAGATTTATTACAAATGTAGCTGAAAATATAGATATAATAATAATTATTTATCTTATTATTTTATAATTTTGCTTAAATGATAGGACTAAAAACCTAATATTCCACACAAATATCTGATAATCAATTATTTAATATAGATAATAATGAAGAGCAAAATCTCAATGATGCTTCGCCACTTTTTACCACTGACTTTTCTGTTTTTATTTACTTTTTTAATTCAACTTTCAGCGCAGACAGCCGATGTCAAGCAAGGTTGTGCTCCGTTGACAGTAAAATTCACTAACAAACCGGGACTCGCAAAGCCATACTGGGATTTTGGGAATACCGTAAATTCTGAATTGGCTGACCCAATCAATTTGTATTCAAAACCGGGTGAGTATAGTGTTGAATTAAGAGATGGCGGTCCGGCCGGCACACTTATGGGCACGATAAAAATATCGGTGTTTGCCCAACCCACACTGGGTTTTAAAGGTGCGCCGCTTAGTGGTTGCACGCCTTTAGAAGTGCCATTTTCGGCAGATGTCACAAAAAATAATGCCATTACAATTGTTGGCTATCGGTGGTTGTTTGGCGATTCGGGCAGAGACACAACGGCCAACCCCAAACATACGTATTTGACTCCCGGCAAATTTACCGTTTCGCTTGAAATTAAAACTAATTTCGCTACTTGCGATGTCACTAGAATTTTCAGGGATACGGTCAAAACCGTCGCCTCCCCATTGGTTGTTTATACCACTAATCCCGAAGAACTGACTGCATGCGTAGCGCCCTTAGCCGTGAATTTTATCAACGGTTCAGAGCCCCGCGATGCTACAATGACTTTCAATTGGGATTTCGGAAATGGGATCAAGTTCAATGGTGTCAATCCCAGTCCGCAGAATTATGCTAAAGATGGCTTTTATAGAGCGACCTTGACAGGTACATCTGTAAACGGATGTAAAAGCACTTTTACAAAGGTAATCAGTGTCGGCAAGCCTAGAGCAGCATTTCTTTTTCCTAATGACACGCTTTGTCTTGACGCAGAATACCAACCGACCAACCTGTCCGCATTTGGCAATTATCAATGGGATTTCGGAAGCGATAGTAAGGTGAACGACCCAACGCTTGCGTCTCCTAAAGTTTCGTGGTCTAAACCCGGACTAAAAACAATAAAGCTCAAAGTACTGGAATCTTCCGGGAAATGCTCCAACGACACTACTGCTGTTGTTTACGTTGAGGACAAAGTTTCGACTTTTAAAACTACTCATGTGAATCCTTGCCAAAGTCCGTCTCTCGTAACTTACGAAACGAACCAAAAGTTTAGTTCCTACTCGTGGACATTCTCTACACAGGATATGCAAACTTCTGCTTTACCGAAACCTTCGATTTTGTGGAAAAATACAGATCCAAGCGGCTATTCACAAATCGGAAGATTAACAGCAAACGCTAGATTAACGACCGTAAGTTATGCCGGCTGTGAAGGATCATACGAATTAAACGATACCTTTTTCTTTGCCAACGCGCGTACTGTTCCCAACAAATGGCAAGGATGTGCTCCATTAACAGTTGAGTTCGCAGATTCTTCTTTCTCCAAAGAAAAAATAAATACTTATACCTTCTTGTGGGCCGATGGCAGCGCCCCGGAAACTTTTACGAACCGCGCCACCCGAACACATACTTTCCAAAATCCCGGAGAATACAAAGTCCGCATGGTGATTACCAATAGCAGAGGATGCATCGATACATCACATGTGGTTTTAATAGAGGTTGGCTCCAAAATCACTCCTGATTTTTCAGTTGACAAAACTACTATTTGTCCGGGCGATACAGTTACATTCAAAGATATTAGCAATAACCCCAAAATTGACGGATGGCATTATAGCACCGATGCCAATAGCAGCAGTTCTCATTGCTTTGGCGATTCAGGGCTTAAATGGGTGTACAAAAATGCAGGCCAACAATCGGTTACTTTAACTGTAGTATACAATGGCTGCTATAATTCAATCGTAAAAAATAACCTGATAACTGTAAAAGGTCCGGTTGCAAAAATGGATTATCTGGTGCAATGTGCTCCACTAAACAGAGAGGTAATATTCAAAAATATCAGCCAGGATGCTACCAAAATAACCTGGGATTTTGGAGATACGACTTCATCCAATGCCAACGACATTACTCACGTGTACAAGAGATCCGGCAATTTTAAGGTAAAATTGACTGCCGAAAACAGTCTTTCAGGCTGTAAAGCTTCCATTGATAGCGCAACCATTCACGTTCGAGACCTAAAAGCAGGAATGCAGGTTTTGAAGGAAGATTCGCGCTTACCCGCAGGCTTCAAACTTTGTATCGGAGAAAACTACTTATTGAAAAACAATTCAAAAGATGCAGACATAAGCTGCTTTTCAGGTGTAACCTGGTATTTTAGTGACCCCAATGAGCGCCCAATCACTACCGATAATGAAACTACCACGTTTGCTCCACTCGTGCCGGGAGATTATAAGTTGAGAATTATTGCACAGGATATCAATGGTTGCAAAGACACTTTAGATGAAAACCATAGAGTATATTCTGTGACACCTATAGTTACTTTCACGCCAAAAGAAATTTGTATTCCCGCCGGAGTATTATTTGACGGTACAGGAACAAAATCGGACACTACAATAAAAGAATGGAAATGGACATTCGGTGATGGCCAAGAGGGCATGGAAGTAGGCAAAGTATCGCACAATTATATTACTCCACCACTAACTCCAGGCAAGTACAACGTAAAATTAAAATTGACAGACAATGCAGGATGTGGTGGTGAATGGAACGATACCATCAGCGTGTATGCTCCTGTGAGTTTCATTTCGGCAAGGACTCCAATCTGTCTCGGTGATAACATCAATGTAAAAGCTACTGATTATACAGCGAAAGGAAATAAATTATCATTTAGCTGGTCTATCGATGGAAAAGACGCAGGCACCAATCAGGAATTCAAACATCTGTTTACTACCGAAGGAAAGAAGACCATAAAAGTGAATTTTATTGAATCAAACACCAATTGTCCCGGCACAAATTCCTACTTTGTTGAAGTACAAACCAAACCTACGGTAGACTTTGAATTGCCGACAGGCTCTCTTTGTGTTCCACGAATTCTTGATTTCACCAACAAAACTAGCTCCAAGTACGCCTTGGCACCATTTGCCTGGGATTTCGGAAATGGGCAGGTGTCTTCTGATGCCAACGGAACGGCTGCTTATGATAAGAAAGGAACCTATAAAATCACACTATTTGCAGAAACAACAGGTGGCTGTAAGGCTTCAACGCAAAAATCAGTTACACTTGCTGAAAAACCAATAGGCGATTTCACGATGAGCAAGAGTCAGATTTGTCTGGGAGAAAGTATAACCTTTACTTTAAAAGATACAGCCAAGGTTGGGTCTTTTCAGTGGTTTTTTGGAGATGGCACTGACCTTTCCAATCAGAATCCAACAACCCATGCTTATACGTCCAGAAACCTTTTGACTCAGAATATTACCACGGCATCCCTAAAGCTTACTTCGATTGGAGGTGCTTGTACCAATACGGTTGATAAAATTGTAATCATCAATAAGGTCATTGCTGATTTCGACATTTTAAATAACGGAGTTTGTGCATTGGACACAATTAAGTTCATCAACAAATCTGTAAATGCGACCCAATATACCTGGGATTATGGAGACTCAAAAAGCGATACAGTAAGCAGTCACTCCTACAAAAAAGGCACAGCATATACTGTAAAACTTTCAGTGTTAAATAGTAGCAATGGCTGCAAAGATGAAGTAAGCAAAGCGATAACACTAATAGAACCGACATTGGGCGACAATATCAAGATTCCATCTATATTCACGCCGGAATCACAAAATAAAGATGATCGCGAGTTTACCTACTTCGCCCAACCCAATACGGGCGGAAATTGTGTACAGCCTAAAGAAGTGAAATCCTTTCAAATATTCAATCGTTGGGGAACCAAAGTATTTGATTCAGCAGATAACACGACATTAAGAGCTTGGAATGGCAAAAAAGACAACAGCGGAAGCGATATGGCATCCGATGTGTACATGTATATCTTTTACTTTACCGATGGAAGCTCACAACCGGGAAATGTCACATTGATTCGCTAATAAAAATTTCCACAACGCTAGTTTTTAATTAAAAAAATTTAAAAAAAGATCTGATTGCTACATGCAGCAGATCTTTTTTTTGCATTTCTATGGCATATTATTTATCAATAGACAGCTTATTTAACTAAATTTGAATAAAACAGTCAACATTGTGTATAAAAAACACTAAGTACTGCGGTATTTTCAACTGAAGCTATAGTTGCTTTTAATAAAATCCTTAAATTTGCGCCTTATTCAAAAAAAAACAACTTATGAGCAAATTATTACCAAAACAATTTCAGCATCCTTATGCTTTTGATGAAAAGTATAAGAAACCCGTTGTATATTTCAGCATGGAGTTCGCAATCGATCAGTGCTTAAAAATATATTCGGGTGGACTGGGATTTCTGGCAGGCTCTCATATGCGCAGTGCCTATGAACTTCGTCAGAATGTAATTGGAATTGGAATCCTTTGGAAGAAAGGTTATTATGACCAAACTCGAAAAGAAGACCATTCGATGCAGGCGGTATTCTCAGAAAAAATCTATTATTTTCTTGAAGAGACCAATATTAAATTCAAAATACAAATCCACCACCACGACGTTTGGGTCAAAGCGATGTTTCTTAATCCAAAGACATTCGGTACTGTACCCATGTTTTTCTTATCCACCGAATTGCCGGAAAACGATTATTTGGCTTGTTCAACCACTTTCAAACTTTACGATTCAGATCCCAATGCAAAAATAGCGCAAACGATGATTTTGGGAATAGGAGGAACAAAACTGCTGGACAAACTGCACTATGAACCGGATATTTACCACTTGAACGAGGCTCATGCAATCTCGGGCGTATTTCATTTGTATAAGAAATTTGGTTCAGTTGCGAAATTGAAGAAAAAAGTGGTATTCACCACTCATACGCCTGAAGAAGCCGGTAATGAAAAACACGATATCA
The DNA here is from genome assembly GCA_049316985.1 of Saprospiraceae bacterium. GTDB lineage: Bacteria > Bacteroidota > Bacteroidia > Chitinophagales > Saprospiraceae > CANHEE01. Next base: position 10,102 of record JBMOJB010000085.1, read on the forward strand.
AACTGCTGCATCAATTGAGCTTCTTTGATGGTCTTACTTTACCACAAGTGCGTGAAATCACCGGAATTGAAGATGATGTTTTTAATCATAGCCTGGTTGCATTGCGATTAAGCCACCTCGCCAATGGTGTTTCTAAATTGCACGGCGAAGTTTCGCGAGAAATGTGGAAAGACTATGATGATATTTGTCCTATTACTCACATTACCAACGCACAAAACAAAAAATTCTGGGCTGATATTTTTCTGGAAGAAGCAAGAGCCACTAAAAACCGTAATATGCTGATTTCGAGAAAAAGAAGACTCAAAACCAAACTATTCGAACATGTAGCTGACCAAACCGGGAAAATATTTGACGTTAACGTTTGTACGATAGTTTGGGCAAGAAGATTTGCGGAATACAAACGTCCGGATCTGATTACACGTGACATGGATCGCTTTTTGAATTTGCTGGAAAATCTGGATCGTCCAGTTCAAATCATATTTGCAGGCAAGCCATATCCAATGGATTTCAATGCAGTACATATGTTTGACAATCTCGTGCATGCCAGCAGGAAAATAAAAAACATGGCGGTACTTACCGGTCATGAACTAAAACTTTCCCGCCATTTAAAAGAAGGCGCAGACGTTTGGCTCAATAACCCACGTGTAACCAGAGAAGCTTCTGGCACCAGCGGCATGACAGCTGCAATGAACGGTGCCATTAATTTCTCTACCAATGATGGATGGGTAAGGGAATTTGACGATATGAATAAAACAAAAGTAGCGTTTGTTTTACCAATAGTTGATCATGAATTGCCTACCTATATGCAAGATATTTTGGACCTGAACAACTTATATGAAATGCTCGAGGGTGATATTCTTCCGCTCTACTATGACTCACCGGACAAATGGTGGGATTTAGTGGAAAACAGTATGAGTAAAGTAGCTCCGTTTTTTGATTCCGATAGAATGGCAGACGAATACTATACAAAACTATATCACTCATAAATACAAAACACGCCTTAAAGATTAGCTTTACGGCGTGTTTTTTTTCTTTAAAAAGAAAAAAAAGCTACCTGAAATTTCAGGTAGCTTTTATATTTTACTAGCAAACGCTATATAATTAAGTAGGGAGAAATCAACTAACGCCGGTAAGCAAAAGAGAAATATTATTATTCAATACCTCGATGAATCCACCTTTGATACCAAACACCATTTTCTCACCACCTTCTTTGACAATTGAAACCTCCCCTGTACTCAACGATGAAACGATTGGTGCATGGTTTTTCAAAACCTGAAAAGAACCCAAAGTTCCGGGAACTTTTACAGAAGTAACAATTCCCTGAAAAATTTCTGCGTCGGGTGTTAAAATACTAATATTCATATTATTCAATTTATTATAATAGTTTGATCTTTTGCCTGGCCAATAAAATTAAATCAATTTACAATTGAAAACTAACTTTATCAGGTTAAATAATTGACGCTTCAAATCGTCAACTCGCAATTATGCGTTAGCTTCAGCAATTAGTTTTTTACCTTTTTCAATTGCATCATCAATTGTACCAACCAAGTTGAAAGATGCTTCAGGATACATATCCAATTCACCATCCATGATCATATTGAATCCGCGGATTGTTTCCTCGATTGGAACGAAGATACCCGGAATACCGGTAAATTGCTCCGCAACGTGGAAAGGCTGAGAAAGGAAACGTTGTACACGACGAGCGCGGCCAACCACCAATTTATCTTCGTCAGACAATTCTTCCATACCCAAAATCGCAATGATATCCTGCAATTCGTTGTAACGTTGTAGAATGTTCTTTACTCGTTGTGCTGTATTATAGTGCTCATCACCAAGAATCTTCGGATCAAGGATACGGCTGGTTGAATCCAAAGGATCCACCGCCGGATAAATACCCAAAGATGCAATTTTACGACTCAATACCGTTGTTGCATCCAAGTGAGCAAACGTAGTAGCCGGAGCCGGGTCAGTCAAGTCATCCGCCGGTACGTATACCGCCTGTACTGATGTAATTGAACCACGCTTTGTAGATGTGATACGCTCTTGCATGATACCCATCTCTGTTGCCAATGTAGGTTGGTAACCTACCGCTGATGGCATACGACCCAATAGAGCTGATAACTCAGAACCCGCTTGAGTAAAACGGAAGATATTATCTACGAAGAACAGGATATCTTTTCCTTTTCCACTACCATCACCATCACGGAAATATTCAGCAATTGTAAGACCAGACAAAGCAACACGGGCACGTGCTCCCGGAGGCTCATTCATTTGACCAAATACAAACGTCGCTTTGGATTCCTTAAGATCATTCAAATTAACCGTAGAAAGATCCCATCCACCTTCTTCCATAGAATGCTTGAACTTTTCACCATAATTCATGATGCCTGCCTCAATCATTTCACGCATCAGGTCATTTCCTTCTCTGGTACGTTCACCAACACCTGCAAATACTGATAATCCACCATATCCTTTTGCGATATTGTTGATTAATTCTTGAATCAATACTGTCTTTCCAACACCTGCACCACCAAACAAACCGATTTTACCACCTTTTGCATATGGCTCAATCAAGTCAATTACTTTGATACCTGTGAATAGTACCTCCGATTGTGTAGATAGGTTTTCGTAAGTTGGAGGTAAAGCGTGGATAGCACGGCCACCTTCTTTGCTTACCTGCGGAAGACCATCAATTGCATCACCGGTTACATTGAACAAACGACCCAATACTGCATCACTGGCGGGCATTGTAATCGCTTTTCCGGTATCAACAGCTTCTGTACCACGAACAAGACCCTCCGTAGAGTCCATCGCAACAGTACGTACACTGTCTTCTCCTAAGTACTGCTGTACTTCAAGAATTAAAGTATCGCCATTAGGTCTGGTGACCATCAAGGCATTGTAGATTTCAGGTAATTTTGCATCTTCAGCAGCGAAACTAACATCCACTACCGGTCCAATAACCTGTTTAATACGTCCGATATTTGCCATAATTTATGAAAATAATTTTAAAACAATAGAAAATTCTGAAAGCTCTTCAATCATGTAAAATACTACAAATCAATTATATATAGTTTGTCTTACACTAAAGTAAATTCAGGGTTTATAAATTTTGCTGCAAAGATACAACTTCTCTTTGGCCTACAAAATTTTATTTTGAAGAATTTACAAAAAAATATGAAATTAAATATTCAACTTTTTTCCCGAAAAGGCAAATACTAATAAACCCCAGTGAATTAGAAAGATTTTCAGCGGACTACGCTAATTAAATCCGGCATTTAAGCAAAAGCATGTACAAAATCCTTAGCTTTGCGCCTTTAAAAAGCAGTATTGCTTACATTTAATCAAACTTATTTTATTTTTCATCATGGATTTATTTGATAAAATAGAAAAAAACAGAGGCCCCTTGGGCAAATATATGGAAGTAGCAGAAGGCTACTACATGTTCCCGAAACTGGAAGGCGAAATCGGACCCAGAATGAAATTTCAAGGGAAAGAAATGATTGTCTGGAGTCTCAATAATTACCTCGGACTGGCAAATCACCCTGAAGTAAGGGCTGCCGATACTGAAGGCACAAAAAAATATGGCTTAGCCTATCCTATGGGCGCAAGGATGATGAGCGGACAAACCACCCTTCACGAGCAGTTTGAAAAAGAGCTCGCGGCTATGGTTGAAAAAGAATCAGCTTTTGTTGTTAACTACGGCTACCAGGGTATTATGTCTGCAATCGACACGATTTTGGATGCGCGCGGCCGCGATGTTATTGTTTATGATGAAGAAAGCCATGCCTGCATTATCGACGGAGCAAGAATGTACTCCGGAAGAAGATTCAAATTCAAACACAATGATATTGAAGATTTAGATAAGCAACTGGCTCGCGCCACCAAAATTGTAGAAGAAAATGGCGTCGGAGGAATTCTCGTTATTTCTGAAGGAGTTTTCGGAATGCGCGGAGATCAGGGTAAACTGAAAGAAATCGTAGATCTGAAATCAAAGTACCAGTTCAGACTCTTGGTGGATGATGCGCATGGATTTGGCACTTTGGGCAAAACAGGTGCCGGTGCCGGAGAAGAACAAGGTTGCCAGGACGGAATTGATATTTACTTTTCCACTTTTGCAAAATCAATGGCTATGATTGGGGGCTTTCTTGCCGCAGACAAAGATGTGATCGATTTCCTCCGCTATAACATGCGTTCTCAAATATTTGCCAAATCTCTTCCAATGCCTTTTGTAGTAGGTGGATTGAAAAGATTGGAATTGTTGAAAAAACACCCTGAATTGAAAGATAAGCTGTGGGAAAATGTCAACTACCTGCAAAACGGCCTTCGAAGCAGAGGTTTTGATTGTGGTGACACCAACACTTGTGTTACTCCTGTGTACATGCACGGTGAGGTAGAGGAGGCAATGGCAATGGTCAGAGATCTTCGAGAAAACTATTCCATTTTTTGTTCCATAGTAGTGTATCCGGTAATTCCAAAGGGAATGATCATTTTGCGATTGATTCCAACCGCAGTACACACTAAAGAGGATATTGACCAAACACTGGCAGCATTCGAAACCGTTTCACATAAACTCAAGTCTGGTCAGTATCGTCCTGCGGTTACGGCAGCGATATAAAACGGGTTAGCGCTTCGCGCGTTTGGGCGCTAAAGCGCTTGTTAAAAAGTTTGTTGCGCTGCGCGCGTTTGAAGGTTTGTTGCGCTGCGCGCGTTTGAAGGTTTGTTGCGCT